>CAZKJP010000063.1:0-16707 GCA_964553075.1 uncultured Sangeribacter sp.
ATCACTCCTCCAAAACCGCCCCAGTACCTCTTAAATTTTATGAGACGGGGTCTAAAGGCTCAAGCATCGATTACCAACCACCGGAGGCACCGCCTCCACCAGTGGCTCCCCCACCGAAGCCGCCGCCAAAACCTCCTCCGAAGCCTCCTCCGCCATGGCCTCGGCTCATGGCTCCGATAGCAGCTGCCGTGCCGAGCAAGGCTGCATCGTTCTCCTTACGTGGAATCACAAAATCCTCATGGTCTTCGTGGCCGCAGTACTCGCATCTGTACACTTTACGCCCGCGCCCTGCCGAACGGGTGGTCGCAGGCTGGAGTATGCGCGTCTGTGCCAAATGGTAGGCGTGAGTACCGCATGACGGACATTTCTTATATTTGGATTTTGGCTCATGGTAAGGGTATATTTCCCGTTCTCCGCAATTGGGGCATTTCCATACGTCATAATCCACCGACCCGAGACGTTCCTCCAGATCCTGAGCAGGATCCAGATACTGGTTGTCGGTCTGCTCATCGAGTTTCACCATCTTCGTCCCGCAGTTATCGCATTTCCGGCTATGGTTGCGGTTCCGGCGGTATGCGCTCCAGGCCAAGAGCATGACCGGTATGGCCGTCAGACAGGACAAAAGGGTCAGGAAACCGAATAACGGTAACCGGCTTCTCCATTCCTGCGCCTTGTGATACGTCGATGAGTTCCGGAGCTTGCGTGTAAGGTGGACAAACATATACAAAGCTACCAACAGTGCTATAACTGCTATACCTATCAACAATCCTATGAAAGCGTTCTCCAAATCTTCTGAGCGTTCCATTTCTTCCTTGGTTCCAGTCTGGGAAGAACGGAGTTCCTCTGCATACTCGGGATCTGTAAGTACCTGAGAAATACTATTTACCGCTCCTAAGGTAGCACCATCGAGGTCATCTTGTTGCATGGCAGGTATAATTGATTGGCGGATAATGGCGTCACATACCATGTCAGGGAGAATCCCTTCTACACCGTACCCGGTCTGTATCCTGGCCCGACGCGACCCGGGGGAGATAAGCAATAGTACTCCGTTGTCTTTATCGGCCTTTCCGATTCCCCAATCTGTAAAGAGTTTCTCGGAATAATCCTCGACAGTCAGATCTCCCAAAGAAGGCACTATGGCTACTGCCACTTCCGCTGTAGTGTTCTCCCGCAACGCATAGAGCTGGGAGTTGATTTCGCGGCGTGTCGCGGGATTCAACAGGTTCTGCGGATCCGAGACAAACTCACGGCGATCCGCTTTCTGAACATTCGGCATCTCTTCCGGTGAGTATTCCCGGTAATCTTGAGCCAAGGCTCCGATGCCGGTAAACCCGACAAGCAGTAAAAGAAAGAGTCGAAATAATATCTTAGTCATCTTTGTCAGTAATTCAATTAGACGGCCGGCAGGGAATGGCCGTTGAGTTTTCGGTATAAGTCCAAGGCATAGACATCTGTCATTCCTGAAATATGATCCAAGACTCCCAACAGTTTGCCATACAGGTCCGGCGCCTTGATATCATATTGCTGCGGCACCTGAGACAGGAGTAGCTGGGAGAAGTTCCTTTCAGGGTGTAACACTCCCTCTACAAGCGTCTCCATCAGATAATTGATAATACGGTTTCCTGCTATTTCTATATCCACCACTTCCGGAGAGTTGTATATCTTCTCCACAGAAGTCTCGGCGATCCGGCGGAATGCAGCCCCTAACGGATCCGGAAGGTTGGAGATCAGAGAGCCACTGTAGTTCCCTTGGAGTATAGCCTCTTCATTGGCTGCGAACTCCTCAGCGCAAGCTACCACCAATGCCCCGATAACTCCGGAGCGCAGGTAGGCCACTTTCTCGTTTGGATCAGTCAGATGCGACATTGCCCGAACCTTGCGCGCCCGATCTGCTTCGCTGAAGAATCCCAAGAACAAATCGGCCACCTCCCCAAGATGCATGATCTTAAGTTTATGGGCATCCTCTATATCCATTATCTGATAACAGATATCGTCTGCCGCCTCCATCAGGTACACCAGCGGATGACGCGCAAAACGACCCGGCTCGATTTCCGGAATCCCGAGTTCCTTGGCTATGCGCCGGTATATCTCTTCTTCGGAGTTGAAGAAGCCGAACTTCCCACCTCTATTAGAGGCATGGAGTGAGGTATGGGGGTATTTCACAATGGAGGCGAGAGTAGAATAAGTCATTGCAAACCCTCCCGGACGACGCCCGCAAAATTGATGAGTCAGCAGACGGAAGGAATTGGCATTTCCTTCGAAATTCACCAAATCGGCCCATTTCTCGGGCTCCAATTGCTCTTTGAGACTTAATCCTTTTCCTTCACTGAAGTAAGTGGAGATAGTTTTCTCGCCTGAATGGCCGAATGGAGGGTTACCCAAGTCATGGCAAAGGCAGGCTACCGCTACAATATCCCCTATATGTTTCAGGGACTCCAATATAGCCGGTTGCTCCTGGTAACGGTTTTGGAGACGGAACATGACCTCGTTGGCCATACTGCGTCCAACGGAGGAAACCTCTAAGCTATGGGTCAGACGGTTATGCACGAATATACTTCCGGGCAGTGGGAAAACCTGGGTTTTATTCTGCAAACGCCTGAAGGGGCTGGAGAAAATCATCCGGTCGAAATCCCGTTGGAAATCCGAACGGATATTATTCGATGCCAAATGCAGATCCTCCAGACCTAATCTTTTATCTGATATAAGATTGTTCCAATTCATATTTACAAAAATAAGAATATCCCTGCATTTGGCAAAATCGTTAAAAAAATTTTACTACATTTGCAATTGGTATCGAATCGGGAGAAATCCCCTTCCGATTCCGAACTCCACTCATTTTATCACTCTTATTATATCATTTAATCACTCTTATTATATGAAGAAACATTTACTAACCTTTTCAGCTGCCGCGGCTGCCTTGGCTCTTCCCTTAGCGATGTATGCCGAGAACATTCCCACAGCTCATGCCTATCAGATGGGCAGCGAAGCCAACAGATGGGGATACGTGGAATTTCCTGTAAACGACATCAGTGACCTTCAGATCGTGAAGTCCACTTCCAGCGAAGGAGATCAGATCGGTGCCGGTGAGTGCGTAGATGGCAAAATCTATGCCTACACTCTTTATTATGACTTCCTGATGGGCAATGGCCTGGAACCGGCTGATTTCGTAATTATCGACGCGGCCACTTTTAACCAGGAAGCAGCTTTCCCGACTTACGGCGGGGGACGTGTGGTCGATATGGCATACGATTATACAACAAATATAATGTATGCCCTTAGAGAGGTAGGGACTGCCGAGAACAATGGGACGGGCAAGACAGCCCTCCATATAGTGAACCTTACCAACGGGGAACTGACTTTGGTCGGAGATCCCGGCGATATCCGCGCGCTCGACGGCTATGGAAGGGATGTTGAGGAACATCTGGTAGCCTTGGCCTCCGATCCGGTATCGGGTCAGCTCTACGCGTTCGGTGAATACCGTCAGCTTTATAAACTTGACAGCTATAGCGGTCTGGCAACTCCTGTCGGAAGCCGACATAGGATCGCGATTATGAATGACTTCCAGACAATGGCTTTCGCTGCCAATGGTAATCTTTACCAATGCCAATGCCATCCGGACCATGAGTATTTTATGCAGATTAATCCTGAAAACGGCGAGCTGACCAATCCTGTTACCGGAGAACCTGTAACTGTTGACGCAAGTTTCAACAACACCGCCGCCCGCTTCCCGGATGATCCCCAGCTTACCGCCCTTTGGTTTGACGGAAAGACCTACCGCTCGAATGCGGCTAAATGCGTAACAAACCTTACAGCAATCGTAGATGCCGCGAACCCCAATAAGATTACCATTTCCTGGACTCTACCTGCTCTGAATGAGGATGGTACTCCTGCGACTGTTACCGGAGTCAAGATCTATCGTTTAGGTACTGCTGAAGCTTTAGCTTCTTTAGGAGCCGATGCCGTTTCCTTTATTGATGAGGCAGCTCCTAATGGGGATGTGGTATATTTGGTAGCCGCCGAGACAGCTGAAGGCCAGGGTTTCCCGGCTTGGACTCAGGCTTTTGCGGGAGCGGACCAGCTGAATGCTGTTACATCACTCCAGGCTTCGCTTGATGGCAATCAGGCTGTCTTGGAATGGGATGCACCGACTTCTACAGTAAATGATGGTTATGCGGATTATAATGCTATCACTTATACTATTATCCGCAAGATGGGAAGCGTGGAGACTACTCTTACAACCGATGCGGAGGGTACTTCCTATGTGGCTGAGTTAGATGGTCCCGGTACCTATTCCTTTATTGTTATCCCGGCTTCTTGCGGAATCCAAGGTATTCCGGCTGAGTCGAATGAAATCACACTGGATGGTGGCATCGCTACCTTGCCCTATAATTGCGGTTTCGAAGATAACGATGGTGGGACATTGTGGACTATAGTAAATGAAGGTGATTCCTCAAGCACAGGCTGGAGCATCATCTCAGGATATACTTATCAGCAGTATGACGGTAAATTTGCCCAGTTCAAGACTGCAGGCTCAGCCTCTTTCCCGGCTAATGATTGGTTGATATCGCCCCCTATCGATTGTCCGGAGGGTGAGTACGAGCTCTCATTCATGGCCAATGGCGCAAGTTTCGACAACCATACCTTCGGTGTGTTCATCGGCCCCGATTCAGAGGATCCGGCGGACTTCAGCAAGCGTGTATATTATGCCGAAGATGAGAAGATCTACAATTCCGAGGATGTTGATAACCATTTCACAAAGATAACAGTCCAGTTCACTTTGAACGAGGATGGAGCAAAGAGAATAGCATTCCAAGGAATAGGCTGCGCGATTTACGCAACTTTGAAGATCGACGCAGTTTCATTGAAGGCCACTCGCCTGACGGGCGTTGAAGCAATAGATTGCTCTGAAGATGGCGAGGCTGCTTACTATAACCTTCAGGGACAGCGCATACAGGACCCCGCTGGAGCTTGCATCCGGATTCAAAACGGCAAGGCAACCAAGATATTCATCCAGCGATAACTTCCCGAGATAAATCTCGGGCACACAACCAGGCAAATAGCAACTAATATTATATAAGACAATAGAGGAGGGATGTTTTTTCAGCGACATCTCTCCTCTACTAATTTTGATAATTCGGAAACGGCGATCAGACCCGTTTCAAAATTTCAGATTCGGGCCTTAGACCCGCCTCAAAAAATTTCACTGCGTCTTAGAAATCGAAACGTGTTGTTACCATGCTGGCATGGGCGCGCATTACAGGTACCAGACGCTTGAAATGTTCCGATTCGGAATGAGCTTTCAGATCCTCTTCCGACTCCCAGGTCTCGATAATCATCAGACGGTCATCATTAGTCTTAGACTGATAGAGGTCATAATCTACACAACCTTTATCCTTAAGAGAAAAGCTAACCAATTCTACGGCCGCTTCCACAGCCTTGCGACGGTCTTCTTCCGTCTCCGTAATCATACTGACATTCAATCGTATCATATTTCAATAAGTTAAGTTCCACTATTCAAACATCCCCCTCCCCAAAAAAGTTGATAACCCAACTGACCGAATCCATCCCCCGGTATGTTCCAGAAATTGTACTTCTAAAAATAAAAATGGCGGATACGCGTACTTTATCTCCCCAAAAATCGGAGATAAAGTACGCACATCCGCCATTTTTCCGCTTCCAAGGGTTTACTTGGCTTCCCACCAGGAGTAACAGAGAAGCTACCAGTGATCAAGACAAGTCATTTCATTTTTTAGAGGGATGCCTCACTCGCTGCATTTTCTTGCCTTTGTCGTCATACATGTAAGGGGACTCGGGAAGATATGGGAGCAGGTTTTCCCAGTTCTCGAAAAGACCTATCGCTCTCAGCAACCTCAGCAGGGTGCTGAAGGATAAGTCAGTCATCCTACCGGACTCGAATTTATAAAGGGTAGTCAGTCCGATTGCGGCTGCCTCGGAGACTTCCTTGCGGGTCATCCGCAACCGCATACGATATTCCCGGAATCTCAAACCAAGATTCCGAACCACATCAGGGGTACTAAGTGATTTATTTGTTAGTAACACTATAATGATATTTAAGCCCCTAAAACAGGGATAACATTCAGATTAATGACACTTACAAAATTAACGAATAAGACCCAAACCACCAAAATTGGCCCCCCTTTTTCTATACGTGAGTTGGTAAAAAAAATTAATTATCAAGGATCAAGATAATCCAATATTCTCGGTGCGGAATCGGCAGATATACCTGCCAATTCTTACATTTTAGCTTGGATCGGAAGATATAAATGCCAATTGGTACAAGCTTGAAACTATGGCTCCTCCTATACTCGGAGGGGTCGCATGATTTATTTTTAGTGGGAGGAGTTGCGGGAATGGGAGATTTGTTTTAATTTTGCGTCCGGAATGGTAGCCGACCGATCCGAGAGCGGATCTTTTATCGGCTCAGGTAACTATTCAATGTACACGTTTAGTTACTTAATAGGGAACGAGGTCAAAGTCCTCGACAGTACCCGCTGCTGTAGTTCCCGCCCTTTGCGACCGCGCAATCGCCATTGGGCAACAGTCTACCGTATTCATGTCACTGATTCTTCGGAATTGGGAAGGCGCGGTAGACCGGGATAAGTCAGAAAACCTGCCATTCTGCCTAAACGGAAATCCAAGGTGACTTTTTTCATCAGACAAGATGGATCGTTTCCTTATCAAGATGACCGTAAGAAAGAAGTGCGCCCCGGGATATGGGCTGGCTCTGATTAAAACGCCTTCGGTTCCGGCCGGACTTAATTCTTCTGAAGGCGACAGGGTTTTGGTTCGTTCCCGCTTACGCTTCCTCTTTCTTAGGCGTAACCGGGAAATGTTTTTTATAGAAGTGCCGGATAATAAATTAAACGAGCCCGACACTTCAAAACCAAAATTCTTATCCAAACCATGAAAGTGCTTGATAAAGTACTATCCCCGTTGGCTCTGACTGCCATCGCGTGTCTTTCAGCATCGGCTGAAAATCCGTTGATCACCCTCGATCTTACCCAAGCTAACCCTCCGCTGGAGTTCAACACCGAAACCGGAGCCTGGACCGGTACCTACGATGACGATGAAGAGAGCATCGAAAGCCAATGCTTCTCTTTCCACCACAATTCAATCTCGGATTGGCTGACCTGGTGGGGTTTTACAGCCTCCAATTCGGCCGACAACTCCTTCCGCCAGAATTTCATTACCTACCAATTCAGCAACATGGCCCAAGGTGGAATCCAACTGAATGAAGACGGCACAGTTAAGACTGATGACTTCGGCGCTCCCGTAACAAGCGCGGAGATGCCCTATCTGGTAGCTTTTTACAGTCCATATATGGCAGCCCGCCCTGTCCAGGTCACCTTCAATACCGACAAAGCCTACGAACCCGTAGGCGTCTACCTGAACCTAAACAGCTATACCTATTATAGTATCCAGAACGGTGATGGGTTCGCAAGGGCGTTCACCAATGATGACAGCTACCGGGTAACCATCCACGGAGTAACCCCCGAAGGGACAGAAAACAGCGTTGAAGTTGAATTAGGTGCATACGACAACGGCAACCTCACCATAAACCGCGGCTGGCGATACGTAGACCTAACCGGATTGGGAACTGTGACGGAGTTATATTTTACCATCTTCACAACCGACTCAGGAGCTTACGGAGCTAACACCCCGCAATACTTCTGTCTCGACAAGCTTATGGTACGTGAGAACGGCCCTGTAGTGGGAATACCGCAAGTTCAGCATCAGGAACGGATGCCTATACGTTACGACCGCATGAGCGGTAACGTATTGATTCCAGATAATCAATTCGCCGGCGTGTACGATATGAGCGGCAACCTGCTCATAACTTCCGAACAGGAGGTATTCAATATCAGCAACCTCCCTTATGGAATGTATGTAATCCGCTCAGCAAACCATTCTCTTAAGATTATTCGCTAAGAGATACAGAAATTCAGACGCTATGAAATAAGGAATGTCTGTCCTTTCCGGAACGGTGATTTTACTTTGATTCCTCGATACGGCGCAACCGTATCGAGGAATTTCTCTCCGGGAACTGAAGCGAAAGATAGCCTGACTGAGAATCGACGGATCCCTTTCCACCTTCTATCGGACTACCCTGAGGATCTATCCATATTACATCATATATGTCCGGATAAGGGGTAAGTCGCAATTGTCCCTTCAATCTGCCTTCCGGCCAGCTGCCGGGATATTTCTCGGCTCCACTGACATAATACATATCATACCCGTATGGGACCTCTACGAACCGTAATCTATAGTTGCCACCCAATTGCAATGACGACGGATCCAGGTCATAGTCATAAAGCCCCCACAATGCGGCAAGTTCATAGATACCTTTGACCTGCCTTTCATCGGCATCCCTTATATCATGCAACACAAATTCAGGCCTACCCCGTACTATCACATTGCTGACTTTTATTCCCTCTCTATCTAAGGGCTCAAAGCTTAAAGAAGACATATCGAAGGGAGCATACTGGAAGCTGCCAATCCGGCAACCTTCATCCTTACCGGCCCATAGAGTCCATTCCTCACCGCTCCTCTTAAGCTGCCACGCATTTATTCCCGCTCCGGCGTGAAAGCCATCTTCAACCACAGTATCCAATACGATTTCATCGTTGGCCAAATCACGCACTTGGACATGCCTTTGAGGGAGAAGGGGATTCCGGCGCGCATACAGCGGATCCGAATCCTCTGATTTAAAAATACGGTTTACTCCAATTCCCAATCCTTCACCGGACTCATTGGCTATCTCGCAATTCCACCCTCCCTTTTTCTTTCCTAATTCGGAGAGCCGGAAATAGATTTCTTCCGGAGCCTTGACACTCCCGGACAGTTTCTGCTTTTCGGAAAAAGTCTCTGATGGGAATTGCATCATCTTAGCATTATGGTCAGCGGCCCACCCTGTCAGACTTCCGACACTGGTGACGATTCCGACCAAAGCGAAAATCAATATCAGCACACCGATACATCGGTTTATCAGCCACATAGACCTTACATTGAAATGCCCCCGCAGCTTATCTACGAAATAAGTCACAAGCCACCACCAACCTAATGCGCCTCCTACAATCCCTAAATAACCAATTATGTAATGATAGAACTTGTGGTTGGGAGCCGAGAAATTAAATCGGGCAAATAGACCTATTATAAGGAAGAGGATCAATGGATTGGAGAAGGTGAACAGGAATCCCCCCAATATATCCTTACCCGAGGAACCGGGTTGGACATCCGGCTTACGCAATCCGGCCGAGGGATTCTTGCGGAAGAGATATACCGCGAAACCTATAAGGACCGCAGACCCTACTAATTGTATGATGTTCTGGTTTTGTTCCAGAAAGTCCTCTATAAAAGCTAATCCAAAACCGGTCAAGAGACAATAAATGAAATCAGATATGGCCGCTCCTACCCCGGTATAGAGACCGGTGCGCCGGCCTTTGTCCAAAGTACGCTGGATACACAATATCCCTACCGGCCCCATAGGAGCCGATACGAACAGACCCACCGCGAGCCCCCTGAGAAGCATACCCAAAATCGTACCCATATACTGATTTCTCTATTTAGAGGAACTTAATTTGTAATCAGATACCCGCCATATTGGGTTCCGAAACATTGATACCTCTTCAAGCCGTAATTGGTCTTCTTGGCGGCAGCCGGACCTGAGACCGGTGCGCCGCCAGCCATTGTCACATCATAATGTGACCCACATTCGGGGCAGACTGCCTGATAAGTATCCTCATCTATATAAACGCGCACATCGGGCTGGCGTTCTACCGGGCAACTCAGATCATACGCCAATACAGCCGAAGTCTGAGCCGAATAAGGATCCATTCCTCCTATCAGCAACACTCCTCCGTAGCCTGTACGCGAGTCAGCCGAATAATGGAATCCTTCCGGCTGACTGGGCGATACGCCCATAATAAAGTTACGGGAAAGCCCGAATCCGGACACTCCATAGACATTCCAGATTCCTGCGTCCCCTAAGTTGATATTTACCGGCATCTGAGGAATCCGGTCATCATCCACTTCATGACAGCTATTCATAATCATAGTGCCAACAAGCGAGATGGCAATACAAAGCATGGCGGGAAGAACTCCTCGGAGTCTCCCCGTCCAATACCTTAATTTGAACCCCGGCTCATAGAATTTAAGAGAGCCTGAGGTCTTGTAGAATTGTCTGTTACTCAAAATTCAAAGCTCCTAAAACATCACCGAACTGTCCGATCATCTTGTTCATCGGACCTGAAATCATTGGTTTCAGCATCGCCGGGATCTCCAGGTCAATACATGCTTTAGCCTCGCAGGCATCCTCACCCTGAGGAGTCAGATGAAGACTTAAGGTCAAAGGTACCGGGGTGCCCTCTCCTTTAAGTTCTATCAGTTCCGGCTCTATAGTCCGGCTTTTACGCAGCGTCAGACTTCCTACGGGTCCGCCGGGAATAGTGATGGTGTCGGGGGTGATCTCTATACCCTCCAACATAGCACGCTTATCTTCGGGTACAGCCGAACCCGGCACTTTCTCCAACAAATCCCGGAGTCCCTCCAGATTGTCCAAGCGTGAGAAAACCTGTTGCACCGAAGCCTGGATTCGTTTGGGCTCGCTTTCGTATTTTGCCATTCTCAGTGTAACTTACTCAGAAGTGTTAAACTTATAAGATTCCCTTAGATGGATTCCGAGGTATTCTTGCCGGGAGTCCAGTTTGCCGGATCCTTACGCCATTCCTTAAGGGTCTCGACATCACTGGGACGGATATAATCGATCTCGCAGGCTACATCGATCATTGCGCTATAGTTGGAGAGCGATACCAAGGTTACATCTGCCTCGCGGAAACGTTTTACAGAAATCGGGAACTCGTAAGTGAACAAGGATACCATGCCTACTACTTCGCAGCCGGCGGTACGCAGGGCCTCCACTGCTTTCAGTGAAGAACCACCCGTAGACACCAAATCCTCTACAACCACTACCTTTGATCCGGGCTTCAAGTTTCCTTCGATCAGGTTCTCCAGACCATGATCCTTGGGCTGGCTACGAACAAAGGCGAAGGGAAGTCCAAGAGCATCCGCTACCAAAGCACCGATCGCAATGGCGCCCGTAGCAACTCCTGCTACTGCCTGTACATCAGGATAATTCTCCAGAATCATCCGTGACATCTCGATTTTGATGAAGTTACGGATATCCGGATATGACAAGGTCTTACGATTGTCGGTGTAGATCGGAGAACTCCAGCCTGAGGCCCATGTAAATGGGTTTTCGGGCTGAAGCTGAATAGCGCTTATCTGCAGTAGCTTTTCAGCCAAGAGTCTTTCTGGTGTCTTCATATTTTCCTATTGTTTAGTCTTAGACTGCAAAATTAGCAATTTCTATAGAATATATATGGTCTATTGCGTTAAAAATGCGTTACGCCCCCTCTGATAATATTCAATGCGCAATCTGTCCTTAGCTAATCAAGGCCTAAACGGCTGCCATTGTCAGATAAAATATCTGAATCCCGGGCACATCCTTAAGGGCCTCAGCAGCGTTGCGCAGGGTAGCCCCCGTTGTGCAGACATCATCTATTATCATCACCCCTTTATCTGTCAACTCCTCGCCATGATACGCCTTGAAATAACCCTTCATATTCTTTTCCCGCTCTATGGATCCTTTCCTGGTCTGGGTCGTATGCCGCCGCGTAGTCCTCAGGTTATCACCTATTGGTATACCGGTAGCAGCCGAAACCCCTCTGGCGAACATCTCCGCCTGATTGTATCCCCTCCGCGCCTGACGTATCGGATCCATCGCGATCGGCTGCAACACATCCACACCGGCAAAGAAGCCGGTAGGCAACAACTCTGTTCCTACCCAATAACCCATCTCGCGAGCCATTGAAGGGAAGCAGTTATACTTGAAGTCATAGATAAGACTTGCCGCCGATGAGTCATGGGAATAGAAGAAATGCGAGGTTGCCCTTACAAAGGGTGGGCCACCGGCAAGTTTCTCTTCTACCGGGTTTAGCGGCATGGTGTGATACATAGTCCGAGGAATACGATAACGGCATAATCCGCAGACAAATCTCTCGCCTTCGGCCAACTCTTCCCCACAAAGATGACATTTCCGGGGAAACAGCATGTCCAAGATGACCATAATCCCTCTACCCTTTACGAAGTACCTCCAATACCTTGGTGCAGATTGAACCGGGGAAACCGCGTGCTGCCAGAAATCTCAGGAGCTTCATACAGTCCTCGCGAGTGGAGAGGTTCAGCTGACGGCTTTTTGCCTGTCCGGCTTTCAGGGCTGCCGCCATTATATCCTCCTTATCTAATTGCTCCAAAGCATCACGGATCTCTTCTGCCCCTACACGCTTGGCATAAAGTCCGGCCCTTATCTTCAACGGTCCCCATCCGGCAAACCGTAGTTTGTCATTGCTGTAGGCTCGTGCGAACCTGGTATCATCTATAAAGCGTCCTTCGATCAGTTCATCTACGATCTTCCGAGATTCACCGAATGACACGCCCAACTTGCGCAGTTTCTCTAAGATCTCGCCTGATGAATATTCGGAACGGGAACAAAGGTCCGCCATCCTAAGGCGAGCGGCTTCCGGTGTTATTGGTTTCTTACGCAACCCCATTAATTCTCCTCCCCTTTCCTTGCTATTATGAAACGATCGCGTTTGAACATGTCTTTTTCTATCTCTATATCTTCAAATCCATTCTTAGCCAACATATCTGAAATGTCTGAGGCAAACCTGGGGTTGATCTCGAAATAAAGTGTACCACCGGGAACCAAGGCCATGCGCGCTACCTCCGCGATCCTTATATAAAAGCGAATCGGATCCGAATCCGGTACGAAGAGAGCCCCAGCCGGTTCATACTCCAGGACGTTCTTCTCCATATCCTTCTTTTCATCGTCCGGGATATAGGGAGGATTGGAAACAATTATATCGTAGCTATCCTGCTCAGGTTGAAAACTGAAGATATCGGCTTGCTTAAAGTCTATGTTTGCTTTCAGGTTCCGCGCATTCTCCTTCGCTACTTCCAAAGCTCCGGCTGATATATCTATAGCCGAGACTTTACTGAAAGGTAGATTGCGAGCCAGGGCTATGGCTATGGCTCCCGAACCGGTACCCATATCCAATATGCGAAGATCATCCTTATCCTTATATTTATCGACTATAAGGTCAACCAAGCCTTCTGTCTCCGGTCGCGGTATCAGCACGCGGGAATCCACCTTCAGGTCCATCCCATAAAATCGGGCTTGACCTAATACATATTGTATCGGTTCGCCGGCCTCAACCCGGGTGATGACCTTCTCCACCTCGGATTTCAGGAAGTCCGAGACCTCACGGTCGCCATTGACGACTAAATCCGTAACGCTCCATCCCTTGATGGAATTGAAAATCAGACGCACCATAGCAGTGGCTTCCCCCTCTCCATACAGGGGCGAAAGCCGCTGTTTCAATTCCCGAACATATTCTTCTACCTTCATTTCATTCCTTTTTATCTTCGATTGTAAAATTAACAATCCTGCCCCAATTCTCCAAATTCATAAGATTCAGAGTTGCTCCTTTAATCCAAATGTCCGCTTCATTCGTTTATACGCTAAGAATTAACTAAACTCAAAACTTTGAATTATATGAAAGACTTAAAAGAAGCCGCTCTTAATTATCACAGATACCCTCAGCCTGGTAAAATAGAGGTATTGCCGAGCAAACCCTATTCCACCCCCGAAGATCTCTCGTTGGCCTATTCACCGGGCGTTGCTTACCCATGTCTCGAAATCAAGGATGATCCGGTGAAGGCTTTTGAATATACCAACCGCGGAAACTTGGTTGCCGTGATCTCAAATGGTACCGCTGTCCTCGGACTCGGAGATATAGGTGCCGAGGCCTCTAAGCCGGTTATGGAGGGTAAGGCTTTCCTCTTCAAGATTTTCGCCGGTATCAACGCTTACGACATAGAACTGGATCAGACGGATGTTGATAAGTTCGTGGATGCCGTAGCTTGGATGGCTCCTACTTTCGGTGGTATTAACTTAGAGGATATCAAGGCTCCGGAATGTTTCGAGATCGAGGAGAAGTTGCGCGAACGCTGCAATATCCCGGTTATGCATGATGACCAGCATGGGACGGCTATAATTTCGGCTGCCGGCCTGATTAATGCCCTTGAGATTCAAGGCAAGAAGATCGGAGACATCAAACTGGTGGTGAATGGTGCCGGGGCTGCCGCTATGGCTTGCACCAAGCTGTACATCTCGATGGGTGTGAAAAAGGAGAATATCACAATGTGTGACAGTAAAGGGGTTATATGCAAATCCCGCACTGATCTTAATAAGTATAAACAATTCTTTGCTACCGACAGGACTGATTGCCAGACCTTGGCTGATGCCATGAAGGGAGCGGATGTGTTCTTAGGGCTTTCCGTTGCTGATGTTATAACTCCGGAGATGTTGAAGTCTATGGCTCCACGTCCGATAGTCTTTGCCCTCGCCAATCCGAATCCGGAGATCGCATACGATACCGCGATCGCTACCCGTAAGGACCTGATTTTCGCTACAGGTCGTTCCGACTACCCCAATCAGATCAACAATGTCCTGGGCTTCCCCTATATCTTCCGCGGAGCTCTCGATTGCCGTGCCACGACAATAAATGAGGAGATGAAGATAGCGGCTGCCTACGCTATTGCGGAGTTGGCTCATCTGCCTGTTCCGGAGGAACTCGCTGAGGCTTACGGTGAGAAATTGGTGTTCGGTCCGGACTACATCCTGCCGAAACCTTTCGACCATCGTTTGCTGACCCATGTTGCTCCGGCAATCGTTAAAGCTGCCCAGGACTCAGGAGTGGCGCGCCATAAGATCGAGGACCTCAAGGCCTACGGACGTGGGCTGAAAGAGATCATCTGCAACAATGACGCTATCATGAAGTACCTGGCTCACGCCAAGGAGACCTGTGAATACCAACCGGAATAAGACCCCGTCTCATAAAATTAAAGAGGCACTGGGGTCTCTTTAATTTTATGAGACGGGGTCTAAGTCGGCTAACTGGATAAGGTTACCCTTCTATAACATACTGACTTACTATGAAGTGAATCCAATAAGTTAAAGACAAACCTTTTGGGTTCACTTCAATTGTTACATCCATGTTACGGATGTTAAGAAATGATTAAATCGGGGAAGGGGGATCAACTATCCTGACGGCGGGGATGTTTTAAGTACAAAAGCAAGAAATTCGTTTCATGATGTTAGGTTAGTTAAGAGTATTATGGAAAACATGCGACTGAGGCTGCTGGGAAGCAGCCTCAGCCGCGTTATATAGCTGGGGAGAAGGCGCGTCCTAACTGGGGAAGAGGCGCGTCTTAACTGGGGAGGAGGCGCGTCCTCGCGCCGTAATAATCTAAGACCACCTCCTCACCCCCAATTACCTAAACAGCATTATGCGAATCGCATAATGCTGTTTGCATAATTGAAAAATATTGGCTACTTTTGTCCTATGAATGAACCTAAGAACCCTTTTATTTTAGGACATCGCATACATCGTCCCTATTTTTGCGACCGGGTTGAGGAACAGCAACGCCTGATCTCCTCAATAAAGAATGAACGCAATGTCGTGCTTATTTCGCCTCGCCGAATGGGCAAGACTTCCCTTATCTATGTAACCATCTCCGACTCTGAGGAAATTGAGTATGACTACCAACATATATTTATTGACATATTGCAGACCAACTCCCTGAGCGAATTTACTTATCTATTAGGCAAAGCAATTTTTGATAAGCTTGCTTCAAAAGGTGAATCTAAACTCAGAAGCTTTTTGGCCGCCCTTAAATCAATAACGGGTTCATTCGGATTCGATCCATTTACCGGTACTCCTACTTTCAACCTCCAGTTAGGAAACATCAGACAACCGGAATATCTGCTTGAAGAGATCTTTAATTATATAGAACAGAGCGACCAACCGGTAATATTGGTCATAGACGAGTTTCAACAGATAACAAAATATCCCGAGAAAAACACAGAAGCACTGCTTCGCAGCCATATCCAGCGCATGAGGAACATGACATGCGTCTTCGCAGGCAGCGAACGATCCCTGCTACAAGAAATGTTCGTGTCCTCAAAACGTCCTTTCTACAATAGCACCGAACTTATGCATCTCGGTCCTATTGACGAGACAGTATATGTGGAGTTCGCTAAAAGAATGTTTTCCGAACGGAATAAACAAGTCGAAGAGGAACCTATTAGAGAGGCTTTCCGGCTATTTGAAGGGAATACTTTCTATCTGCAACGGACTATGAACGGAGCGTTCGCGGACACCCCGGACCGGACCACCTGCGATAAGGAGATCGTAAACCGATCCATCAGGTCAATGTTGGCAGCGAACGAGGTCATTTTCCGGGAAATATTGTCCAACATAAGCCGGAACCAAAAATCACTTCTCTATGCTATAGCCCAAGATAAGGTCGTGGCGAGCCCCACCAGCGGCACTTTCATCCGCGACCACGTGCTGACCTCCGCCAGCTCCGTACAGAGTGCCTTGGAGAAGCTGATGCGAAACGGCTACATAATAAAGACCGAGGAGGGCTATACACTAACAGACCCCCTCTTCCGCATCTTTATCAACAGTCTATACTCCATCCCGGAAGTGTAAGACATACCTCTAAATAAGCTGATGATTTATTCACAAAAATACGGCACATTCAGAAATATGCCGTAAGTTT
>CAZKJP010000064.1:0-16706 GCA_964553075.1 uncultured Sangeribacter sp.
AGCAGATAGGCGCGGCTGTCGCGGTTGTTGCGGGTAAGATATACGCTGCAGGCCCAGAGGGTGAAGATCGAGAGTGTCTGGTTACACCACGCGAAATACCTCCACAGTATATCGAAGTTCACATTTATCAGCAGATAGCTGAACGCCACAATCGGTAATGTAACAAAAAGGCGCTTCATGAATTTCTTCTGTTCCAGGCCGATGGAGTCGGCTATGATCAGTCGCAGGCTGCGCATTGCTGTATCACCGGTTGTGATAGGAGCTGCGATCACTCCTAATATGGCCAAGATACCACCGAAAGTACCGAGCCATTTCACACATACTTCATGTACCAATATACCTGCATCCTGTCCATGAGAAGCCATGTAATCGGCTAACTTGCCATAACCTCCTGTAAAGGCGATAGCGGCAGCAGCCCAGATCAATGCTACGATGCCTTCTGACACCATCGCCCCATAGAAGACCATCCGGCCATGCTTCTCGGTCTTCAGGCAACGGGCCATCATGGGACTCTGGGTCGCGTGGAAACCTGATATAGCCCCGCAGGCGATCGAGATACACATCATCGGGAATATCGGAGCTGCCTCTCCGGCCGGATGACGGTTGAACAATCCCTCTGAAAATCCATCCGGGATCTCTACACCACCAAAAATCATATACCCCATAATCCCGACTGCCATAAAGAGCAATGCAAAGCCGAACAAGGGATAGAGGTTGCCGATCAGCTTGTCTACCGGCAGAAGTGTAGCTAAGATATAATAAAGGAAAATACAGATAGCCCAAAAGGTCGCGTTCAGATGCTCCGGAGTTAGAGTTGCGAGCAGGTTTGCCGGAGTCCTTACAAATACAGCGATTACCATTACCAGCAGGATACAGGTAAACAGACTCATTACTATCTTTATCTTCTTGCCCAACTCGCTGCCGACGATTTCAGGCAAGGATTTGCCACCGAGCCGCAAAGAGATCATACCGGACATGAAGTCATGGACGGCACCGGCGAAAATAGTACCTAAGACTATCCAAAGGAAGGCGGCCGGACCATACATTACACCCATAATCGCACCGAATATCGGACCGACACCGGCGATGTTTAGGAACTGTATCAGGTAAACTTTCCAGGTCGGCATTGCCACATAATCGATACCATCGGCCATAGTCGAGGCCGGTGTAGGCCGGGAGGGATCGGTTTTGAAAACCCTCTCTACAAGACCCCCATAAATGAAGTAGCCCAATACGAGAGCCACCAATGCTATGATAAACGAAATCATGATGTTGTTACTGAGTATTTGTTTCTATACCTCAAATTTAGTCACTTTCCAAAACATATCCAAATTTTCTGCGACAGTTATAACCGGGTCTATTGATATATCCAAAAAAATTCGATATATTTGTAGACTCAAACCATAAGTCTTTAATCGACTTGAATTCAACATGACTAACCTAAGAAAAATTATACTTTGCTCAGGGCTGTTTCTGTCTGGCGCATTAGCCTCACATGCCATCCCAGCCCGCCAAGGAGTCATCCCCTTCCGTCAACCCGACGGTTCTCTCCTTCAGGTAGAATTGCGCGGAGATGAATTCTCCCATTGCTTCATATCAGAAGATGGCCTACCCCTGCTTCAGATCAACGGAGAGTTGCGCTATGCCTTTACCGATGACTCCGGATGTGTGGTTACCTCATCCTTTCCTGCGGTCTCACTCGCCGAAAGACCGGCTGAACACAAGGAGTTTCTCAAAAGCATAGATACCCGTTCGGTATTGGAAACCCTATCAAGACAAGGTAATCAGATGCGCAGTCGCAGATTTGCATCCGATACTGATGATGACGCAGTACGCGGTCTGTTCCCCGGCACTTTTTTCCCTGCCCATGGCCGGCAGAAGGCATTGGTGATATTAGTGGAATACGCGGATGTCAAGATGACCCATCCCGAGGCAGCCGATTATTTTACAAGGATGCTCAATGAAGAAGGATTCGCCGATTACGGAGCTACCGGCTCGGTAGTCGATTATTTCCGCGAATGTTCCTCCGGCATTTTCGATCCGGAGTTCGATGTTTACGGGCCTGTAACTTTAGCCAATAACCGTGCTTACTACGGTGGTAATGATTTCTACGGACGCGACCAGCGCCCGCAGGAGATGGTGATCGAGGCCTGTACCCTACTTGATGATCTGATCGACTTCACCCAATATGACCGCGACGGAGATGGAGTCATAGACAATGTATTTATCTTCTATGCCGGTGAAGGTGAATCCAACGGTGCGCCATCCGAAACCGTATGGCCACATTCTTATAATATCTCCTCCTATCCCGGGGCTCCTTATAAATATGACGGAGTGACCCTGAACCGATATGCATGCTCCTACGAATGGGATCAGGATCATCCGGATGGTGTCGGAACCTTTGTTCATGAGTTTTCACACGTCATGGGTCTTCCGGATCTGTATGCTACCACTTTAGTCAATTCATTTACTCCCGGTCCTTGGAGCGTACTCGATTACGGACCATATAATAATAAAGGACGCACTCCTCCTCTATACAGCATATATGAACGTCACGCATTAGGATGGATGGATCCCCTACCGATTAACTCCTCGGTAGATGCTACTCTGTTCCCGATCTCGACCAATCAGGGAGGCATCATACGTACTTCGCGTCCCGAGGAATACTACCTCATAGAGAACCGCCAGAAAGAGGGTTGGGATGCTTTCCTTCCGGGACATGGTATGTTGATATGGCATATTGACTATGATGCGGCTACATGGGCTGCCAATGCCGTCAACAATAACTACGGACATCAACGGGTTGACCTGATCGAGGCTGACAACGAGGAGACCACTTCCTCTCGTGCCGGTGATGCTTTTCCAGGTACCGCGGGCATCACTGAGTTTACCGATGATTCCTTTCCGTCAATGGTGACTTGGGAAGGAGAACGTCTTGGCCTCCCTTTGACTGCTATCACAGAACGTGCTGACGGCGCGGTCACTTTCCGGATCGCAGATGGTGGCAAGCCCCTGACTCCCCCATCTTCCCCGGAGCCGTTTGACTCCGATTTTGAAAGCATCGCCTTCAAATGGCAAATTGATGAATGGGCGGATGAATGTCTTCTCCATCTCTATACTCGCTCAAAGGATGGGATTTTGATTCCGGTAGAAGGAGCGAAGGTAGTTCATGTTGATATTCAGGGAATGCTTCGTATCCCAGGCCTTCAGCCGGAAACACTCTATTATGTTACCCTGTCGAAACGTATAGGTTGGGAGGAATCTCCGGAGTCTGAGCCTTGTGAAATCGCTACTACAAGATTGCCGATTGATTGCCGCCCTGTGGTGGCTCTCGAGGGTAAGGATCCATGGAAAGAGGGTTTCACTGCCTGCTGGCTGCCTCTCGAAGATGCTGTCGCCTATTTTGTTGACGTTTACATGAAGAAGTCCGAGGGTCCATATCTGGAGGTCTGCGATTTTACTGAGGGAGTGAAAGATCTCCCCGCAGGATGGTATTCAAACAGTGGCTCTTCTTACGCTAATGACGCTTTCAGTGGTGAGGCTATTCCGGCTTTGAGGCTCAGTGAGAACGGAGATTATCTCCAGACTCCTGTATATGAAGATTTTGTACGGTCTTTCTCTTTCTGGCATCGCGGAAACTCCACTTCCGAGGATGATCAGGTTCTTTTAGAGTCCTTTGACGGTGAAGAGTGGGCTCAATTAGCGGCTTATCCGGCGATCAAAGAGAAGGGTGGTAAGATTTACAGTACGGCTGATGATGGTATTGCCTTACCTTCAGATGCGGTCGCCTTAAGGATAAGTTATCTTAAAACCGGTTCCAAAGGGGCTTTGGCTATCGATGATGTTATCTTAGGACACGGAGAGCGGAAGTCCATCATGGAGGAGGGAAGGCTTAATGATATTCCCGCGGGTAATGTTACGACCTTCGCAATAGATGGCCTTAACGAAAAGACGGAGTATTACTATAAGGTTACAGCTGTAGATAGATACGGCCTCAGATCCCTACCCTCAAATGAAATCTGCATCTCCACTACGGATGGTCTCGGGGTGAAGTCTTCCGCAGCTTCCGCTATAAGAATAAGCACCGTCCGCGGAGAGATTCTGATTTCCGGCTCGGAAGGTGAGCAGGTAACGATCGCTGGGATAGATGGTACATCTGTGATGTCGGGTACCTCAACGGGGGAAGTAAGAATGAGTGTTACGCCCGGTATCTATCTGGTAAGGGTTGGTAAAGAAGTATTTAAGATTCTTGTTAAGTAAATCAGTCCCAATGGGATTTGGGGACTTTCGCAAATATACTTAGTAAATAAATTGATGGCCGGTAAGTGTAAAATGGTTTCCGCTCGCCGGATTCTGAATTATGAAACCTAACTTGTTAAATGAGATGAAGAAAACTTTGACGATCGTTTCTTCAATTCTTCTCGGGTTAGCGGCTGTAGTGTCTGCGGGTGCGCAAACTGCCACAAAACTTACAGCCAGCCGACAAATCGGGAAGGGAATCTCGGCCAGGGCTGCTACCCGGCCATTGAAGAGACCTACCGTTCAGACGGTATCGAAGAGTGTATTGGCCGATGGACTTAGTTCCGGACTCGGGAAAGCTTTTGTAGGCAATCCGACTATCAAACCGGAACTCCGCAAAGCGCCCCGGTATGCAACCCCGGAGAATCTGCCCGAGATGTTCGGGTGTGTAACTTACCAGAACTCAGCGGACTTTACCGCCGGTTATTATAAAATCTCCTCCTCCGGTACGACTCAGATTTTCGGTGGTCCGGTAGCGAATTATGGTGCTGTAGTTGTAGACAATACCCTTTATACCTTTGACTACCCGAGCTTCGGTGGTTTCTACTGGATTCAGATCGATGCCTGGGATCTCGAAAGCGGTGAGAAACTGGTCAGCAACCAATTCGGAGAAATGACCAACCTTTGTCCGGGCGGAGCTGTCCAGGATCCTACTACCGGCAAAATCTATGCTCTTACCTTCAATACTGGCGGTGACGGATACTGGTTCTCCCAGCTTGACATAAACAGCGAGGCGCAGGTTGATACCCGACGTATTGCGGCTCTCCAGGGAAACTGGAATTCAATCGTCTGCGATGCTGCAGGTCAGATTTACGCTATTTCATATACTGCTCAAGGCTCTGGCCAGAATATGGTAGTTACTTCCTCTACTCTTTGTAAGTTAGATAAGCAGACAGGGGCCGTAACCACCATTGGCGAAACTGGCGAGGCTCCACAATACATGTCTTCTGCCGCTATCGACCCTAACAGTGGAAGAATGTTTTGGAATGTCAATCCTTCTGACGGTACCTCCTGAATGTGCGAGGTAGACCTCCTTACCGGAGCTGCGACCCGTCTCTACCAGCTGCCGTTGGATGATGCCATCATGGGCCTTTATATAAAGCCTGCTCCTGAAGATGGGGGTGCACCGGCTGCTGTTACCGATCTTACAGCTTCTTTCCCGCAGGGCACCCTCTCAGGTACCGTTTCTTTCAAGGCTCCTGAAACCCTTAATGATGGCACCCCGGCTTCCGGAAATCTCTCTTACCGCATCATGATGGATGGCGAATCGGTAGCATCCGGAAATACTGTCTACGGCGGTGAGGTTTCTGCTGACATTGAGGTGCCTTCAGCCGGCCAATATATCTTCATGGTATATGTTACCAACGAGGTCGGGGATAGCCCTGTGGCAAAGGTTGAGCTCTTCATAGGTAACGGTGTACCTCAGATGACTACTCCCTCACTTAGCTACGATAATGGAATCATGACCCTCACATGGGATCCTGTTACAGAGTCCATCGATGGTGGATATATCGATTCCGAGGGTGTTACTTATACCATCAAGCGTTATCCCGACAATAGGACTGTCGCTTCAAACCTCACAGCTACAACATTCTCCGAGCCAATCACGGCCGGAGAAACACTGGAGACCTATTATTACTCAGTGAAAGCTGAATTCGCAGGTCTAAACAGCGAGCCGGTTAATTCAAATCCTGTTACTCTCGGTTCAATCGTACCACCATATTTCAATGCCTTCAATCTCCCTGAGGATCTTGAGACCTTTAATATCATTGATGCCAATGGCGACGGATATTCCTGGACTATCGAGGGTGGACGTGCCCAGATGATCTACAATAGCGAACTTCCGATGGATGACTGGTTGATCTCTCCGGGACTTCGTCTTGAAGGAGGAAAACTTTACCATGTATCCTTGGAAGCTGCCAGCAACAGCACTGCTTTCCCGGAAAGATTTGAGGTAAAATGGGGTTCTGAGTCCTCTGTTGAGGGAATGACTCACCTTCTGATCGAGGCTACCGACTTGGATTCTCCAACATACCGGACTTTCGGTGCTTACCTTGCTCCGTCTGAGGATGGTGTCTACTATGTAGGTATCCATGGTATTTCTGATCCGGATATGTATTACCTGAATGTCCGTAATTTCAGTGTAGGAGAGGCTCAGACAGCCGGAACCCCCGGAAATATAACTGACTTGACCGTCACTGCTGCTCCCAATGGAGACTTGGAAGCTACTATTTCATTTATTGTGCCTTCTGTAGGCATTACCGGTCTTCCTATTTCCTCTATCTCCAGCGTTAAGATCAAGCGAGGTGAACAGCTGGTGAAAGAGTTTATTTCTCCTGAAGTCGGACAGAGACTTGAATATACCGATGTCCTACCAGCGGGCGGCACATACGAATATTCCGTCCAGGCCTTCAATGAAGAGGGTGAGAGTCCAGTGGCTACAGAATCCGTATTTGTAGGTGTGCCTAAGCCGGCTGCCCCGGAAAATGTGGTACTGACAGAGGAAGGGAATACCGGTCGCGTTACTATCTCTTGGCAGGCCGTAGATAAGGATGCCGATGGTAATCCGATCAATCCTGAAAGGGTACAATATATAGTCTGCAAGTACAATGGCCAGGAATGGGAAGCGTTTACTGAAGAACTTTCTACCACTTCCTATACTCTTCAGGCTGTCCCCGTTGGCCAGCAGGGATTCGTACAATACGCTGTGTTTGCCGTTACCGATGGTGGGCAGAATGGTACTGTCAGTGAATATCGTCCGGTCGGCAAACCATACGCCTCAGTTAATGAGACTTTCGCCGGTGGGGTTACCCATTATCTCTGGGGTGTCTCTTTCATCAGCGATAATGCTACTTGGGAAATCAGCAAGGATGATGATTGGTCTAACATCCAGTCTGCAGATGGAGACGGTGGTTTCGCTTGCTTCAGCGGCGAGAATGTAGGATCCACTGCCGCCATGCTTTCCGGTAAAGTTAACCTGGCAGGTATGACCAACCCCGGTTTCTCTTTCCGTACATACAATATCTTCTCTGATACTCCGGACCTCAACGAGATTGAGCTATATATCCGTGAGTCCTCTTCTAATGAATGGGTTGCACTGCGCGAGCCTGTGATAGTCGACAATCTCAACCCTGGAGTTGCAGGTTGGCAGAATGTCATCATATCCTTGGCGGACTATGCAGGTAAGACCGTTGAATTCCGCATCCAGCCTGTAGTGAAGGTCTATACTTATGTACTTATCGACTGCATCCGCATCGATAATCATGAGGCTGTAGACCTGGAGGCCCGTTCTCTTTCCGCTCCGGCTTTCGTTCAACCCGGCAACCGCTTCGACCTTTATGTCAATATACTTAATAACGGTCTTGAAGAGGTTGGAGACTTTACTGTAGAACTTCAATCTGATGGAGTGACTATTGAAACCCGGAATATCGAAAAGCTTGTATCCGGAGGGTCCCTCACAGTTGACTTCTCGACGGTCATGAATCCATTGGCTGTTGAACCGGTAGGATATACTGCCGTTGTCAAATCCGATCTTGACGGTAATGCAGACAACGACCGTACCGAGACTTTCTATGTAGAACCTAAGCTGAGCCGTCTCCCTGTCGTGGATGATCTGTCCGCTGCGGTCGAAGAGGATGGCATAATGCTGACTTGGAGCGAACCTGATCTGAGCAAGGCTCCCGCTGAGAAGACTGAATATGATTTCGAAGATGGCGATTCTTTCGCTTTCGAATATGATGATTGGACTTTTGTTGACATGGATAATTCGCCTATCGGCGGATTCAGCGAAACCGATCTCCCGGGTATCAATCCTGGATCTACTACAGCTTCATTCTTTGTATTCGATGCCTCCGGCGATGAGTTCAGCGCGGGTTTCGATGCCCACAGTGGCAATATGTATCTCGCATCGCTCTTCCGCTATGATGATGGCCAGGTTGACGACTGGGCTATCTCTCCGGAACTTTCCGGCAATGAACAGACCATTACCTTCTATGCCCGTGGATATTCCTCCACTTATACAGAGACTATCGAGTTCTACTATAGCATGGACTCTACTGATCCGGCTACTTTCGTCCAGGTCGGTGAGGCAATCGAAGGTCTGCCCCGCACTTGGGAGATGTATGAGTTCGATGTCCCGGCTGGTGCTAAGTATTTTGCTATCCGCAGCTGTGCTACTGCCGGTTTCATGCTCTTGCTGGATGACTTCTCATTTGAGAAAGCAGGCAGCGAACCGATGGCGCTCAGTATCATCGGATACGATGTATATCGTGATGGAGTAAGGATCACTTCCGAACCAACCGCTGAATGTGAGTATCTGGATACCACAGCTATTGAAGGTGAAGAATACTCCTATGTTGTGGTTACTGTTTATGACGAAGGACTTTCAAGAGCATCTAATGTAGCCAGCGTTATTTACAATGGCGTAGCAACTATTGCCGATGGTTCTATCCGTATTAACGCCGGACACGGCATATTGACCGTTACCGGAGCCCAAGGACAGAGTCTCACCATCTCTTCGGCCGACGGTCGCATAGAGGCCAATAAGACCGCTGTCTCCACCGAGACTTTCCACCTCTCCGCCGGCGTCTACATGGTAACCATAGACAATCGTACCACCAAAGTCATCGTAAGATAACCCTCACCGGAGGAATAAGATTTGACAGATAATCATAAGGAGCTGCCCCAACTCGGAGCAGCTCCTTTCATTTTTATTCTGGCAATTACAAGTATTCAATTTGCTACGTCTTACCGAAAGCAGCCTGTTAATTCTCACTTAGCTTTCGTGTACCTTCCAGGAGGAAAGAACATAATTCAAATAATATCCCGTAGGGTTTGAACCGTTCCGTAAATTCGAAAGGGACTATCATAATCAGGACTCCACCGTTGGCGACAGCCCAATCCTTCACTTTCTTTTCACCAGGGTGTATAAAAGGAGAAACCAATATTCCGTCATTCAAGATCGTCTGATACCAGAGTCGTTTCCATTCAAGAAGTTCCGTTTCTGAATATTTTCTGCTAACCTTGACCGGGACTTTCTGATATTCGTCCAATAGCTCACAATTCCCATAAGCCTCGAAATATCGATTGCCATCCGTGATAATATATTTTTTAAACCAGTCCGCTGTCTGCTTTTTGACAAGATACCGGCGCGGATTGTCGCTGATATAAGCCAGCATCTTCTGAAGCTGACCTTTCCCATTCAGAAAAACATCATAATACCCATCCTCAAAGAACAGCACCCCTTCTTGCCCACCGGACTCCTGATAGATCTGACTGCAGCTACGCTTTAGTTCAGCTATGATCTGACCCAGGTGAGTATCAGTCTTCTCTTTAACAAAAAGACAAATATGGACATGATCCGGCATTATACTCCTACGCAATATCGATATAAAAGGGAATTTCGTTTTCAGACTCGATATGGCTTTAGCAATACAATTACCAATGGGGGTGAGTTTGGATACAGGCGCCCAATCATGATCCCCCGGTATTCCGGTAATCTCGGCAAACACCGGCAGTCCGGAGGCCTTATTCAAAACTATATGATAGATACACCGCGAGTGATAATCATGACCCTGACATCGGAATCCAGCATTAGGATGCTTTCTATGTTTAGACATGGCTTTAGCTTTACGAGTATTCAGAAACAGCTCCGCGTAACTGAGATCCGAGCAGAGCTCGGAGCGGAAACGGCTCCGCATCGGGATTTATTACTATAACAACTAAATCAGACAAATTTCGCAGAGCCGTTTCCGCCCGGAGCTCTGCTCCGTCCTCATCCTCGCGAAGCCGTTTCCGCTTAGAGGCGGATTTTCTGATTGCCGATTATGTAGAGACCTGGTACGAGATCATCTATGAGAGCAGTTTCTCCGGCCGCTACTTCTATTACCCGGATTACCCGTCCAAGGGTATCGCAGATTGTCAGCTTTTGTCTTACCGGAGAATAGACGCAAACCTTGCCTTGCTCTTTCCAGATTCGCAAGCCGGTATCTACTCCAAGTTTTTCCAGCTCGCTTTCATCAAATACCGGAATCGAGAGCATCGAGGATTCGTAAGTCAGATACCCCTCAAATGGCCGCACATCCCTCAGTCCATTGACAAACCGGCTCCCGGGTGCATTCCCTTCATACCATTCATCATTAATTACCCATGGATTGAGATTGTAATCAAGTATTGAGTAATATGGATACATAGACCCATTTCGATATGGGAAGGCGGGAACTTCAGGAGTCGCCTGTACAAAAGAATTGTATGCCAAGAACTCTACATCTCCCGTTATATTAAACTCCTCGATATATTTCGGATTGTTCGGCATCGAAATCAGATAAGGCTCATAAGCCTCTATCCTATCCGTCCTTTCCCATCCTGTAACAGATGGCTTATAAAGCCAGAAAGGCCTCGACTCCGTATCCTCCTTGGCAAAAGGCATTATCTCACCGCGTGAATCCCTTATCTCACTCACGTCAAATGGCAAAGCTATAGTCTCCCAACCAGCGGTCTCCCCTATCTCAGTTGCTTTCGAGAAATATCGGGAATAGGAAATGCTCCCGGCTGAGAAGGATTCAGGCGCATAGAAAGGATACCTGTCCTGAAGTTGGATTACCTCTGCTTCCCCATCCCTGATGATATTCATAATTTCGGAATCATCTGAAACGGCTGCACCAGGGGTCAGATAAAGCAGCAGGTTAGGATTCTCAATTCCCTCAACCATTCTCGCTTCGATCGGCAATTCGGAATTCCATCTGATAGCGCACAGACCTCCGTTCTCTCCAAATATACCGCGTCCATAGCCCACTATAGCTTCCGGCATACTTATAGATACCAGATCAAGTCCCGATAAGGCTTCATCAGGTATAAATTCAGAAGAAGCCTCTCCCAAATCAAGATGATTAAGGTTGCTCATAGAGCGGATAAACGCGTAATCCTCCTCATTCAAGTACCCGGAGACCTTGTATCTTTCGATCTCCCCTATCAAATCCGGGTTCCAGCTGAATCCTTCGGCTAATATGCCGGGTGCCGAAGTAATGGCCTTCTCCTCGTCAGCATATACGCGGATCTCGAATCCGGCTACCTCTGAGTCAAAGTAACCATCCTTAACCGTCACTGCCCTAACCTCTCCGAGTCCTGCGGGATCCACTACCCCCTCATATCGTCTCCCCTCTTTGGGGTCTGTGCCATCCAAGGTATAATAAATCTCCGCACCCTCTTCTGCTGAGAGCGTCAAGTACCGGCCTGTATAGCTGATTTCAGGTGCATGTAGTCCTTCTAACCTGTCCATAAGGCTGAAGGAAAACTCACCTCCCTGATTCTCCTCTGCATCATGCAAAATTCCATAGTATTCTCCTTCTGCAAGCAGTAGAGTCTGCATTTCGGTCAATTCGGTGAATTCAAGTTGCTTTACTTTATTTCCATCCTTATAAATATCCAAGGCTATCCCCTTGTCTGTACGCATATAAAGTGACTTACCGGAGGATCTGAACTTGATGGCCGCAAACTCATTTTTCTTTGGATTTCCGAAGTTCTTAATTGAATTTACGTCCATCTCCTCAGCAATAGCGGAGAAGTTATGACTGGATTCAAATTCCCAAATAGCGGGTGGTGTCCAACCCCTTTCCGAGTCAAGCTGCAGGATATATTCGAATTTGTCTTCCCAAGATACCGAAATCAAGTCTCCATCAAAGACTAACTCATGATCCTTAAGACTTGTACCTATACCTTCCGGCAAATCGACACTGAATGAATAACCACCATCCACCCCATTTGGCAAGGCCTTATAACCAAGATACTCGGTATTCAGATACTCGCGATAACCTAAAATCTTTCCGAAATCGGTAGGATCAGGATTCACAATTGCCTTGCGGTACACCGACCCCCATTTACCGGCAGCATCCTTCAATCTCAGATTAAAGAAATGGACAGGATGTTTCTTATCCATATCGGAAAGGTCCATATCAAAATTCAGGATCCTCCCCTCCACAACACCCGATTTCCGCGCCGCATAATCATTATCCAGCCAATACTCATACCCGACAGCCAACTGGGACTCTGGCATCACCAAGAAATATTTACGGTATATGGAGCCGATCCGGCCATCAGAAGCCTCTACCCGGCAATTGAAGAAATGGCCACCCGGTCTCATCTCCGATAAATCAATATTGAAGATAGTCGCTCCAGCGCTCAGACTCCCCGTTTTCTTTAAGTTGTACTGATTATCAAACCAGTACTCATACCTCACGGCCTGAGATTGGGATTGATCACCAAGTTTGAAGAAAGGCTTACGGTAAACCGAACCCCATACTCCTTCTGAGGTACGGAGCCGATAGTTGAAGTAATGAACCCCCTCTTTCATTCCGGGTAGGTCAACCATGAAACTATTGGCACTCCCGTTCAGAAGGCCGCTGACCTTGTTTTCATTGGAATTATCCAGCCAGTATTCATAAGCTACCGCGCGGTTCTTGGTTGAATCCTCGAAGTTATAGAAGACCTGACGATATATCGAGCCGTACCCTCCATCACTGTTTTTGAGGCGGCAGTTGAAATAATGTATGCCTTTGCCTAATGCCGGGAGATCAAGTGGCAGTTCTATCCTTCCGTTAGAGATCTGACCGGTCTGAAGGGTTGAAAGATCACTATCTAACCACCATTCATACCCGGCAGTATCTGCCGCGGAAGCCGAACCGACCGCGAAAAGCAAACCGGTGATAATTGAATATAACTTTACCATAATTAAGTTCCTCGAACTTAAAAAAATACTGTCAAGATTGCAAGCCAAAAAACAGGCTGACAATCAATTAGGAGCGACAGTAATGGTTACATTCAATTTATTGTTCTCAGCGTCATACTCCACTGAGCTATTCTCCGAATCCACGGTAGGAAGATTCGGATAAACGGAATAAGGGAAATCCCCACCATAGATCCCCACCTGAGTTCCATCCTGCCCCAAATATCCCGCCTCCACCAAATCAACCGTCGCCTCCAAATCGTCATCTAACAATCCTTCTTCGAGATCCAGGTAGTAACAATCAACTAATTGGCCATACCTACTTTCTAAAGACCTCCGTATTAGGCAATTATAAAGAACGCTACTGCTTGAAGATACAGTAAATTTATCAAAAATAGAAGAATAAGCAATTCGCGGAAAAAAAACAGTATTTCCAATATTACAATTGGCAATTTGCACATCCGAAAAATCCCCGTTAGTGGTTCTAGATTTTACATCCCCTATTTTAGAATTTTGAATATATACTTCTATGTTAGCGGCATAAGGGAAAGAAGATTCGTCAATACGACATCTATCAATTATGATCTTACTTCCTATGCCAAATAAATAATGTAAAGTCTCTATCCATGTTTTTGTAAATGTAGTTCTTAAATTGGTTGGAGTAATATTAGGTCGTGAAATATTGATCTTATTAATACGTACTCCCTCAAACAATGTTAATTCAATTAATTCTGAATCAGATCCAGGTAAACTAACTGAAAGAGGGGTGAGGATATAGGATTTGTAGCCGCAGCCTATGATGGAGACTCTTTTGTCTATGGTTAGGGTTGAGGAACTGGAGGTGAAGACGCCTTCGGAGAGGTAGATGGTGTCGCCATGCTGGGCTTGATTTAGGGCTTCTTCCAAGGCGGTCGCGCTGGTGAAGAAACTGAGGTCTCCTTCGTGAGAGAGGGTTACTACCTGCTTCTCGGCAAGCTGCGCTACGGCGCATACAAACAGACTGATTACAGCTATTACTGCTAATATTCGTTTCATACTTAATAGCTTTAATGTTAAGTTTTAAGAGTGCTTTAAATAGAGTTGTCTCTGAGAAAAGGAAGCCTTTAGTCTTTGTTTTACATGGCCTTTCTCAAAATTCAAATAAAATTAGGTCAAAAATTTCAATTTATCCTCCCAGAAAAGTTAATTTATATTAATTAGGACTATTATTATGTTTTTTCTGCTTTCGAAGATATACATACTCCCTCCCTCATCCTCGCGAAGCCGTTTCCGCCCGGAGCTCTGCTCCGTCCTCATCCTCGCGGAGCCGTTTCCGCCCGGAGCTCTGCTCCGTCCTCATCTTCGCAGAGCCGTTTCCGCCCGGAGCTCTGCTCCGTCCTCATCCTCGCGAAGCCGTTTCCGGGTCTTGTTAGTCGAGGTGGAGGAGGGCTCGGAAGCGGCTTACTACCTCGGGGTTGCCGGTGTATTTGCCTTCATCTTCACTAAGCTTGCAAGTGTCGCAGTAGAAGGGCCAGGATTCGGTAATTTTTACTGCTAACAGTTTTATCACTATATTCATCGGGCGTAAGCCGTCAAAGTCGTTGGTGAAGTGAGTTCCTATGCCAAATGAGGGGATGCACTTGCCGCGTGCGTATTCCTGTATCCGTATAGCTTCGTCGGTGTTCAGCCCGTTACTGAATGTCACCTGCTTTGTAGCCGGATCGATCTTCAATGAGCGGTACTTCTCCACTATCAGGTCAAGTTCCTTATAATTATCCCCACTGTCTACCCGCAATCCCTTGAACATATTGGCATAGTCCTCCGAGAAATTCAGGCTGAAAATCCTCCACCCATAGGTATCATACAGGAAAGTGCCCAAGGCCCCGCGATAGGTCTTGGCCCAGGTCTCCATAGCCAAATGATTGGCCATCTGCGGTCCATACATACCTGCGATCGCGCAAATCAATTCATGAGCCATCGTCCCTATAGGCACCAAGTCATACTTCATAGCCAAGTAGACATTGCTCGTACCAACAAACCGTCCCGGTCCGGAAATCTTTTCCTGACAAGCCTTCATCGCTCCTACTACAGTGTCCTGTGCCTGGAAGGAGGCGCGGCGCCGCGTACCGAAATCACTGAAATTACAACCGGCTTCAATCAGCCGCTTCGCTTTCTCTTCCGACTTCACGCGGCATTGCTCGTAGTCTATCAACCCCTCCTGCCCCGTCATGGTGTAATAAAGTTCAGAGATAATGGCCAAAACCTTGACCTCAAGCATTATGGTATCGCTCCAGAATCCCTCAAACTCCACAATCAGATGACCCTCCTCATCCTGCCGACATTCCACCCAGCGTCGGTTATACCGGAATCCGCGCAAGAACCTATAGAACCACTTAGGTATATAAGGACAGGCCCGCTTCATGAAAGCGACCTCCTCCTCGGTTATGACTAAGGTCTCCAGCATGGCTATCTGGTTGCTCAGTTCCTCAGCAAACCCTTTTGGATAAACCCGGTTATCACGGTCGCTGAACCTGTATTTCACTTTAGTACGCGGAAAATTCTCGATTACGGCGCAGCACATAGTAAACTTGTACAGGTCGTCGTCAGTAAAATGGGTGATTATCTGGCGCATTGGGAAGAAGTTATAGAAAAATTAAGGAGGAGTGATTTATTTAACGATGACGGCTTGTGGTCTTATGGCAAAGCAAACCCTTAATTTTGGGCATCCACCGTTTGAACAGATAGAAATTAGGCACCTTATATCCGTTAATCCGGAAGGCTTTCAATACATTACGGTTACCTTCGATGATTTTCTTGATGGTACCGGTGCTCTCGCCGCCGGTGCGCATCTTGACCATGACCTTCGGTATATAACGGTTGTCAATATGATTCTTTTCTAAGAAGCGGAACATCAGCTCAAAGTCGGCCGATACATTCAGGTCAATATTGAAACCTCCGAACTGACGGAAAAACTCACGCCGCGCGTAGAAAGTAGGGTGCGCCGGATGCCAACCCTTGCGGAACAATCCATCCTTATATTGAGACCCACACCATTTCCTCACCACCCTTTCGGTATGCTCGGGGTCAACGAAATCCAAGTCTCCGTAAACAGCCCCAACCCCATCGAAATTCTTTACGATAGTCTCCAAAACATTCGGAGCCGCATAGAAATCATCCGAGTTCAATACCCCTACAATATCTCCGGTAGCGAAAGAGATACCTTTGTTCATTGCGTCATAGAGCCCCTTGTCTTTTCCGGTTATCCAGATCAGACGTCTTCCAAACTGGCGGGCGAAACCCTTTACGATCAGTTCCGTGCCGTCTGTCGACCCGCCGTCTACTACGATTATCTCGTAATTGGCGTAGGTCTGTTCAAGAATCGAACGAAGGGTATCGTTGATCGTCGCCGCGCTATTGAAAGTTGGTGTTACGATCGAGACCTTCAGGTCCTGCATGCCTTTCTCTTTATTCCAGAATGCGGCCGCAGAATCGGAGGCGGAAACTGTCCTTGGGTCTTTCTTCAATATGGGTGATGTAGGTCCGGTTTTCATTCTATGAATATTAGGTATGGATGGATGAGGAAGAGAGGTTACCCGGAGTACCGGTATGGGATATAAGGTCTTCTATATAATCGCACCAAAGAGGTATTATCACCTCCTTGGAATGTGTGTCGCGGATGGAGAGTGCATTGCGGCGCAACCGTTCGCGA
>CAZKJP010000065.1:0-16377 GCA_964553075.1 uncultured Sangeribacter sp.
ATCACGTCCCAGCATGATAGGTCCTATTTCACCGTTGCGGACCATCTCGTTGAACTTCAAGGCGATCTTCAGGCGCCCCATGGCATCCTGATAGAGTATTCGAGCCTGAGTTCCAACTACAAGAGCATTTTTTTCTGCATCCCGTATCCAGTTGTAGTTATCCCTGTCTTGGCCACGTCGGTTAGGATCAATACATTCCATTGCAGCGCGGTCGGTCTTAATAAGATCCTCGTGTTTACCGCTCAGACAAACCCAGCGGAAAGGACCGTATCCATAATCGAAGAGCATCGGACCCATTATATCCTCAACATAAGAGGGCCAGATAAAGCCATCTTTCTCATCAATGCCATTTTTGGATATTTCCTTAACACCGGCATCGTAGATGGCTTTCATAAATGAGTTGCCGTAATCAAAGAAGTAAGTTCCGCGGGCTACAAGTTTCTTGATAGCCTCATAATGCCGGCGCAAAGACTCATCGACCTTACGACGGAACTCTTCGGGATCATCGTGGAGAAGGCGGGTACGCTCCTCAAAAGTAATACCGGCCGGGCAATATCCTCCTTCATAGACCGCATGACAAGAAGTCTGGTCCGAAAGCAGCTCGACCTTTTCATCATGCTCAACAGCATATTCCAGCAAATCAACGATGTTCCCTAAGTAGGCTATTGATATCGGTTCCTTCTTTTCCATGGCTTCCTTAGCCATACGGAAAGCTTCCGGAATCGAGTCTGTAACTTCCTGAACCCAACCTTGATTCTTTCGGGTCTCAATACGAGAAGGATCGACTTCGGCTATAATAGCCGCAGCCCCGGCGATTTCAGCCGCTTTAGGCTGAGCCCCGCTCATGCCTCCAAGACCTGAAGAAATGAAAATATGACCGCGGAGATCCCCATCCTGAGGCACTCCTAACTTCATCCTTCCTGCATTGAGAATGGTATTGAAAGTACCATGTACAATACCTTGCGGTCCGATATACATCCAACCGCCGGCAGTCATCTGACCATAGTTGGCAACCCCGAGCTGCATGGCTTCATGCCAATCATGGAGATTGTCAAACAGACCTACCATCATAGCATTAGTGATGATTACACGTGGGGCATCCTTTCTTGAGGGGAAGAGTCCTAAGGGGTGACCAGATTCTACAACAAGAGTCTGCTCATCGGTCATTTCCTCAAGATACTTTTTGATAAGACGGTATTGGAGCCAGTTCTGACAAACCTGTCCGGTTTCTCCGTAAGTAACTAATTCATAAGGATAGAGAGCGATATCGAAGCTCAGGTTATTGTCAATCATAACCTGGAATGCCTTTCCTTCAAGACAATTCCCCTTATACTCATCGATGGGCTTAGCTTTCAAGTCCCCTTCCGGACGGAAGCGGTAAGCATAAATACGTCCGCGAGTCCTTAGCTCCTCAAGGAATTCGGGAGCAGCTTTTTCGTGCAATTCCTCCGGAAGATACCTGAGGGCATTCTTCAGAGCTACGATGGTCTTTTCAGGAGTGAGGGTGTACCCACGGTCGGGTGCGCGGCGGATTCCTTCTTGGAAAGAGGGCATCTCAGGCCATTCATTATCAAGTCTGATACGGTCAGTTTTCATTTTATATTATAAGATTTAAGGCAAAATTTAAAAAGAGAGAGGGGATAGTTGAGAGAGGTTCCCGAAACTAATAATCAGCCGCTATCTCCTTGATGGCATCTTCATCGGGTAGGAAAGAGCCGTCAGTCTGTGGCATGATAAGGTCTCCTAACTCGTAGTAGTCAAAATTTACGAGATCCTCATCCGGATCCTCGATTAGAGAAACCTCCAAAGATTTTGGGTCTATGCGCAATTGAGCGGCATCACCGTAAGTCTCTTCAGCAGAGGAATACTCCTTAACGATATTCAATATGTTATTATACAGCTGATTAGTAGTTTCAGACATTGTAGTTATATTCTAATTGACCTCCAAGAATGTTAGAGGTCGGTATTTTCTAGGGCAAAGTTAAAGGAAATAGCCCAATTAAACAAATAGAAACCGCGGTAATCTCACACTGAGAGTTACCGCGGTCATTATTCTTTAGTTTAATACCTTAGAAAAAGAACGCCTATTCTTAAGACAGAGTACCGTTTTCAGCCTGTTCGATCATAGTCTTATCGGCGGTAATGTAGATTTCTACACGACGGTTTTCAGCGCGACCTGCTGCTGTCTCATTGCTGGCTACATAATCTGCCATAGGGATTCCCTGAGCGCTCAAACGAGTGGGGGAGATACCGCAGTTGGCCAGGAAGCTGAGAACGGAGTCTGCGCGTCCGGTAGCAACACGCTGATTCACCTCCATCGTACCGGTATTATCCGTGAAACCGTAGATCTGAACATTGGTGTTCGGGTTGTTCTTCAAGTTTGCAGCAAACTGAGCGAGCTCAGTCTGAGCAGTCGGACTAAGGGTAGTACCGTTAGTCGGGAAGAGTATTCCGCTATCGAAAGTAACCTTGATAGCTGCCAAGCCATTCTGGTCTTTCACTTCCTCAACCTTAGCAGAGTTAGCCAACTGCTGTTCCAATTCTTTTTTCTGCTTGTCCATACGCTGACCGATCAGTGTACCGGCTCCGGCTCCCACACCGGCACCTATAGCAGATCCTATAGCCGCACCTTTTCCGCCACCGATCAACGCACCGATACCGGCACCTAAAGCAGCACCACCGCCACCGCCGATCAACGCACCCTTGCCCATATTAGTCATAGATGAGCAAGAACCCATCAAAAGCATCAATGCAGCCATCGAAGAAGCTGCTGCAACCTTAAATTTCTTCATATTCTATCCTTGTTGTTTATAATTTCTGACATTTAGATATCTCCCCCTATAGTGCCCTTCTGATTACAGCAACGGCCTAAACCCCAAAATTGTTCCCATTAAAAAGAGTTTTTCTCGGTTTTTCCACCAGTATTGCGAAAATATTCGTATTTTTGTAACTCCAAAAGGTATGCCAAGGCGTCATTGGGTAATGAAGCCTGGCTATAATGATAAAAATGTTGTTTTCCAATTTGGAAACTGCTTAACTAAATTAATTTTAACAGCAAAATGAGATTAACAAACATCGTACTCGGTGTCTTATCTATGGTGTCATGGCCATTAGTAGAGGCCCAGGCCGTAGATTACCCGGACATGTACCTTCGAGGCACAGTTAACAACTGGGGTGTATCAGAAAACTACAAGTTCAGCCGGAATGAGAATATCTATTATCTTACGGTCGGAGAACTGAACGGAGATTTTAAAATCAGTGACAGCGATTGGGGGGTAGAATTCGGTTGGAATGGAACCGACGGCAACGAAATTTCCGGTGACCGCAAAGTAACCGGTCGTCATGGAGGTCCAAACTGGATAGGACAGTGTAATTCCCAAATAACCATTTCATTTGCTCTCAATATGAGCAATACTGAAGAAGCCCCGGTTCTCTTTTCTACAACCGGCGAGATCATCTCGGCAGAACCCGTGAGCCTTACTTCCGGAACCTTACCTGTATTGCATATCAATATATATAAGGAAGATGGCTCGTTCGACAATGAGGTTATTGACTATAACCTTAGCCATAAGAACTATTTCTCGGGAGAATATTGGTTAGAGGCCAATGGATGCGAATGGATAGACGGGGCAGAAGATGTAGGTTCAGAGGAAGCTCCGTTAGCATTGGAGATGAAGGCTCGTGGAAACTGGACCCGCATAGGATTTTCCAAAAAGCCCTTTAAACTGAAATTAGGGAAGAAGCAATCCTTACTTGGCATGACCAAGAGCAAGCACTATGCAATTTTAGCCCATGCCGATGATACCTACGGATATATGCGCAACTTCACAGGTTTCAACCTCGGCAAGCGCATTGGCCTTCCTTGGACTCCCTGGCAACAGCCGGTGGAGGTTATCATAAATGGTGATTACCGCGGTCTGTATTTCCTGACTGAATCTATACGGGTAGGAGATAACAGAGTGATGATCCAAGAACTCGAAGACAATGAGACCCAAGCCGCTCTGATCTCAGGTGGATACTTGGTAGAACTTGATAACTATGATGAGGATGAGGAAAATCAGCTACGGATGGAGGAAAAGGGATGCGCATGGGAACCGTTTAGGGATGTATTGCGGATAACTTTCGATACTCCTGAGGTATATTCTGATCTGCAGAGAAGATTCATTAAAGACCAGTTTACGGCGATGAATGACTTTATCGGTGAGAATTCCGATGAATTATGGTCTTATATGGACCTGGACGATGCTGCAAGATACTATATAGTAGAAGAAATACTCTCTCACGTAGAGTCATATCACGGTTCTACTTATTTGTTCAGAGACCGTGGAGAAGGTCAAAAATGGCATTTCTCACCGCTTTGGGACTGTGGAAACGCTTTCGTAGGACCGACCAACGACTGGTTTTATAACCATGATCCCTACGGAAACACTTGGATAGCTTCGTTACGGGAGAATGGAATGTTCAATGCGAAGGTTAAGGAGACTTGGAAATGGTTCATGTCCCAAAAATATGAGGGTATAGAACAGGATCTGGAATCCTATGCCAACAGTCTAAAGACAGCGGCGCAGTATGATTATAACCGTTGGAACAATGCGTCTACTCCTTACGGAGGAATGCCGGTTGTTGATAACCGTAACCTCGACTCCAAGCTCCAGGAAGTAAAGAATAAACTTCAGCAGAAGACAAACTGGCTTAAGGAACAGTTCGGCGATTATAACAATGGATTCTTTGCCGAGCCGGAACGAGACGCTACCGAAGCCGCTCCGCTTCCGGATTACGCTAAAGGCCCATCTACAATCGTAACGGTTGTATTGAATGATTCCGAATGTGAGTACTACGATCTCCAGGGAATGAGAGTAGCTGAGCCAAAGATTGGTCAGCCTTATATAGTTATTCGTAACGGAAAGGCAACGAAAGCTATCCGATAAACGGACTAAGAACAAATAAAAAAGGGCCCTTCGCCGGCGTAACGGGAAGGTCCCTTTTGAATTCGTTAGGTTCTCAAACTAATATAATGACCCCGGAAGGGATGCCCATTGACAAAGGCCGATATTGGCATTTTAGGGTTCTGGCCAGACGAGAGCCTACATGGCCTTCCGGGATGGAAAAAGAGACCTTATTGCCTTCTCTGATCAAATCCCTGATCCTATCGAGATTTTCTTTGGTGATTTCCTTTATATAATAATGCTTAGGAGATTTGAAGGAGTCTCTTACTCTTGTTTTAAGAGCAGACATATATCGACCCATTCTCATATCCTCCATAGCATTTTCCAAGTAATTGTCAGCCATGCGATGGTCATTATTAATGCTTACCAGGTTTACCGGGTTTATGATGGTGCCCGGGATGTCCCGGCCGGGGCATTGAAGATTTCTTATGATGCTTTTTTCTATGTTGCTTCAGGAATTTCTCATATTCCTTCCGCATCTTTTTATATCTCTTCCAGGCCTTCTTATCGTGAGGATGGCGAGGTGCAGGTGGAGGTCCTTGGAACCTATGTCCCTCAAAATACCAATATCCGGGAGCAGGGTAGGAATCCCCGGTATTGACACCTAACTGAACCCCCGGCTGGTTTAAATTCAGATAGAAAGAATCGGCCTTAGAAGAAAAGGAGGCGGCTCCTAAAAGAAGCAGGCCAAGAAGTAAGCTTTTGTTTTTCATAATCTATTATTTCTTAAGAGGATTTTACATAATAACAACGAACGGAACCTATGGGAAGTTTACCTATGATGACTAAAGGAATCCGTTCCGAATCGTATGAAAGCCATGCATCAATATCGTCACTGGACTTTTTACCGTTACCTGAAGTGAAATTAAAGCGGATATGATAGGCTTTACGTTTAGTGCCATCCCTTAACTTCACATCTTCTACTCCTAAACTCCGGATTTTTACAGTCTCGCGGTTACTGCCTGAAAAAATGGAGGTAGTGATTACTTTCCCCTTATCGAGGGCTCCATAGTCGATAGTCCGCAAGAAATAAAATACCGAAAGCATGTCGTAAGCAGTGCCGGAAGCGGTCATAGACGAAGATGAGGTTTTAACCTTTCCATCTTTCTCCCTTTTCTTCATAACCTCACCTTTAACCACGCTACCACCGTATGTGAACTTCAGATCATCTAAGGAATACTTTCCGCCCTCGTGGGCAGCCTTGATATATCGCTGAGGTTTGAAACCTTCCTTTGCAACCCTTGAGAAGAGGGTATCACGTACCTGATAAACCTTGTCAGCCCATGGCTTGGTCTTGCCGGTGAGTGTTATCTCGTAATCTGAACCTTTGTTTTTCAAACTCATTCTGGCTGTACCCGCTTCCTTATGAATAAGCCCCCATTTATAAGTAATAACATAATCAAGGGTCTCGTCACTGAAGCTTTTCTTACCGCCGGATGACTGAGCCGAAGAAACTTGGTAACTTAATAGAGCCATTAACAGGCATAGGATATATGGTAACAATTTCTTCATAGTAATGTGTTTTTTGAAAAAAGGAGGGAAGGTTGCTTCCCTATTATATAGAAAGAAATATTAGGAAAAGGTTTATTCACGTAAAAAAGTTCTAATGAGTGACGATCCTCCCCTTTATGACCCCAGAACCTCTTTAATTTTATGAAACGGGGTCTAAATAAAAAGATCCGCAAGAGAAAACTGTTGCGGACCTTTAGGATATTGTTGAAATTTAAATTTTTTCTATGATCTTTTCTTTTAGGGATCTTATCTTACTCCACGTAGGCATTCAGCATGCGTTCCAGATCAGCTGCGCTGTGAACACCGGCACCACGCCATTCGAGTTTGTTATTTTTGAAGATCATGAGTGTCGGGACAGACTGGATAGAATACTTGGAGGCTAACTCTTCATTCTTATCTACATCTATCTTAATGATTCTTGCCTTGTCACCCATTTTTTCGTGGAGTTCTTCCAGAATAGGGTGCATCATCTTACAAGGACCACACCAAGTGGCAAAGAAGTCTACCAACACCGGGGTCGGAGATTGAATAATTTCATCGAACTTTTCCATAATTTTTCCTTTCTTAGAATGTTTGTCTTCATAACGCAAAAAATAGGGAAGAGGTTCATAGGTATTAAAGGGAGATAGTCGTAGATTAGTATTTGGGCTGAGGTTGAAGCCGCAAAGTATGGTTCAGTCCTAAAAAAATCACTAACTTTGCATTCACAACCGGTGCGGCTCTTTTAACCGACCCATCAAGACTCTTAAACAGGTAACATGAAAATCTTATTAAGAATACTATACGTGTTTTATCAATGGGTGATAGCAGGACCAATCTTTATCGTCCTGACTTTTATCACCTCCATCATCACTATTCTCGGTACTTCAATATTCGGAGGACATGCATGTGGATATTATCCGGCTCATTATTGGAGCCGAATGGTATGCTGGTTATGGTGGGTAAGAGTGAAGGTAAAAGGCCGCGAGAATATTGATCCAAAGACCTCTTACGTTTTTGTGGCCAACCATCAAAGTGCCTTCGATATCTGGGCTATTTATGGGTATTTGAATCATGACTTCAAATGGCTGATGAAGGCAAGTCTGGAAAAGATTTCCATGGTGGGACCGGCGTGCCGTAAGTCAGGCCATGTATTCGTAGACGACAGCAGCTTAGCCTCCATAAGAAAAACCATAGAAGAATCGGAACACACCCTGAGAGATGGTATGTCATTGGTAATCTTTCCGGAAGGAAGCCGGACGTGGGATGGAAAAATGATACCGTTCAAACGCGGGGCCTTTATGCTCGCCTCTGAATTCAAATTGCCGGTTGTCCCTATTACGATAGATGGCGCGTTCCGACGTATGCCACGCTATACCTACGCATGTCGTCCCGGAACAATCACTCTTACTATTCATAAACCGATCTATCCGGGAGAGAAAGGATTCAACACCAGAAAATTAATGGCTGAATGTAGGGAAGTAATTGAATCCGCCCTTCCGGAAAGAGACAGGGGAGAATCCGAAGGTAAACCGACAATCTTACACAAACTATGAAGACAGTATTAAGCATCGCAGGTTCCGACAGTTGTGGAGGAGCCGGCATACAAGCAGATATTAAGACGTGTTGTGCCTTTAAGTTATATGCAACCACCGCTATTACCGCCTTGACAGCCCAGAATACCTTAGGAGTAAACGGGATAGAAGTGACTTCGCCGGAGTTCGTGAAGCTCCAGATAAAATCAGTAGCAGAGGATATATTCCCCGATGCTGTAAAAATCGGTATGCTTGGGAGTGCCGCAACCGCACGAGCCGTCGCTGAATCAATAAAGGAATTAGGACTTAAGAACATTGTATTGGATCCAGTACTTGTGGCCTCCTCCGGAAGCTCATTGTCCGGGGAAATTGCCGCTACAGTTGATGTGATTCTGCATGAACTTGCTCCGCAGGCTACCCTGATTACTCCAAATTTCCCGGAAATGATAACATTATTGGGTATTCCGGATGATTATGAAGATCCGGTTACTTTCCCGTTACGATTAATGGGCATGACAGGAGCGCAAGCAGTGCTACTCAAAGGAGGGCATGGCAACGAAGAAGAATCCAGGGACTATCTGACTTATAGGGATTCGGCGGGCGAACTGAAATTCAAGGAATTTACCGCCCCACGTATATCAACCCCCAATAATCATGGAACCGGATGTACGCTCTCGACAGCCATTGCCTGCGGGCTTGCAGAAGGAAACTCATTGGTAGAAGCAATTGAGAAGGCAAAAGAATTTGTAACCGCAGCCCTCAAAGGAAGCCGGGAAAACAAGATAGGAAAAGGCACAGGACCTTTGGACTTCTTTGTTAAGTATTAATTAAAGGATAGTCCGTAGACAAAGACCCCAGTACCTCTTAAATTTTATGAGACGGGGGCTAAGTGTAGCATTTAATAATTTATAGAGAATTCGCTGTATGAAGATATATCTCAACGACAAGGAAATAGAATTTATGGGTTATGCCGAGCCAACTGTAGAGAGTTTGGTAAGACAAGAAGAGATTAATCCTCAGGGCACGGCCATTGCTGTCAATGACAGGATAGTCCGTAAGACCTCTTGGGCTTCGACACTTTTGAATCCCGGGGATAAAGTAACGGTAGTGAAGATAGCATTCGGTGGATAAGTTTCTTAAAATAGGGTTTACAATGCCCGGAGATAAGACTCCGGATCAACAATCGCTTCAACAAGAAGCAGACACAATCACGGAAATGCTTGATTCCGGGAAAGTGGATCTAATGCATATCCGAAAACCCTCGTGGACTAAAAATGAAACCGCCGCCCTCATATCTTTGATACCAGAAAGATTGCACGGCAAACTCAAACTCCATGATCATTTCTCACTGCTAAAAGAGTTTAATTTGGGAGGGGTACATCTGAATTCCAGAAATCCGGTCCCTCCCTCAAATGCAGCTTCCGTCAGTAAGAGTCTCCACACAATTGAAGAACTCGCTTCCAGTTGTGGTACTTGCTATGATTATGTTACTCTCTCACCGATTTATGATTCCATCTCCAAACCAGGTTATGCAACTCCCTTTCCGGAAGATAAGTCAATTCTTGCGCCACTATTAAAAGGAAAGAAAGTAGTAGCCTTGGGAGGAGTGACAGAAGGCAACATTCCCGAACTTAAGAGAGCCGGTTTTTGGGGAGCCGCGATGATGGGGAGTTTATGGAAAAAATGATTATGCGTTTTTCCCTTGAACCCATAACCATGGGAAATCGTTAAAGAGTTAAGAAAAACAAAAAAATAGAGATACCATGTTGCAATATATCACAAATACCGATTGTAAGGTGCCGGTAACCGACCAGATCCGTGAAGTGATCAAAGGAGGCGGGAAATGGATCCAGATCCGAATGAAAGGGGCATCCGATGAAGAAATTAAGAAAGTGGTAGAGGAAATAATGCCGCTTTGTATAGAGAAAGAGGTCTTTCTCATTCTTAACGACAATCCCCAACTGGCAAAAGAACTGAATGTAGGTGGAGTACATTTGGGTAAAACCGATATGTTGCCATCCCAGGCTCGGGTATTGCTCGGAGCAGCTGCCGTAATAGGTACAACCGCAAATACTTTTGACGATGTCTTGGCTGTAAGGAGTCTTGATGTTGATTACATAGGTATCGGACCATTCAGGGATACCCAGACAAAGAAAAACCTTGCTCCGATTTTAGGTATAGAAGGAATAAAATCCATAACATCCCAAATGGCCTCGAAGGATATCACCATCCCAACAGTAGCCGTTGGTGGAATTAAGCTTGAAGATGTTGAGTCATTGATACTTGAGGCAGGGGTCAACGGGGTAGCCGTAAGTGGTGCAATCGCATTTGCCGACGACATAGCTGCCGAGACAAAGAAGTTTGTTGATAAATTAGCAGGCCTGCTTCCGGAGGAAAAGAAGGAAGACGGCTTGGCATGATAAAGAAATTTTATTAAATTTGTCCCTTGTTGCAAATTAGCGGCAAGGGATTTTTTATTCTTGTACCTCTTGCCCGCAGCAAACGATTGTTTATATCAATAGTAATGAAAGACATACTCACAATAGGGGGAAGGGAATTTACCTCACGGTTATTCGTGGGAACTGGCAAATTTTCTTCACCTGAAATAATGCTGAAGGCCATAGAAGCATCTGGCTCGGAGATGATAACTGTGGCGATGAAGAGGGTGAACCTACTGAATGAGGCCTCAGATGAAATGATGACACATATCAACCGGGAACATGTTCAGTTGCTTCCTAACACCTCCGGTGTCAGGGATGCCAAAGAGGCCGTCTTAGCAGCTCAGATGAGCCGGGAGATATTCGAGACAGATTTCATAAAACTCGAGATACATCCCGATCCACGCTATCTTATGCCGGATCCTATCGAGACATTGAAGGCAACTGAAATATTGGCAAAAGAAGGGTTCATAGTATTACCCTATATCCAGCCGGATCCGGTATTGTGCAAACTTCTGGAGGAAGCCGGAACATCGGCCGTCATGCCACTCGCAGCTCCTATCGGAACCAATAAAGGAATAGTTGCTCCCGATATGCTTGAGATAATCATAGAGCAAGCGAGAGTCCCGGTAGTAGTTGACGCCGGACTCGGTGCTCCTTCACATGCTGCCTTAGCTATGGAAATGGGCGCGGATGCAGTGCTTGTCAATACAGCAATAGCAGTTGCTGGAAATCCCGTAGAGATGGCTAAGGCATTCGCTAAAGCAACTGAAGCGGGACGACAAGGATACTTAGCTGGGCTTGGAAGTATAAGCACCACAGCCCAGGCTACCTCCCCATTGACCTCATTCCTCAATAAATAAACTCTTTCCTCCATAATAAAACTTGACATCATGAAAATAGAGAATATTGACGTATCCTCATATCCGAATTCGGAAAAAGTGTACCTTAAAGGCGAGCTATTCCCCATCAAAGTAGCGATGAGGAAGGTGAAGCAATATCCTACTGTAACCATTGAAGACGGCAAAAGAGTAGAGCGCCCCAACGAGGATATCTATCTTTATGACACCTCAGGTCCATACACCGACCCAGATGTAAAGATTGACCTTTATGCAGGTTTACCCAGAGAGAGGGAACAATGGGTAATCGAACGTGGCGATACCGAAGAATTGCCCGACATTACGAGCAAATACGGAAAAGAACGTCGTTCCAACCCAGCCCTTGATGAAATACGGTTCCCGATAGAGCATAAGCCACGGCGAGCCAAAGAAGGGAAGCGTGTTACTCAGATGCATTATGCCCGACAGGGAATAATCACTCCCGAAATGGAGTATGTAGCAATTCGTGAAAACATGGATAATGCTGCAAGAGGTATCAAGAGCCACATCACTCCGGAATTCGTAAGACAGGAAGTAGCAGCCGGACGGGCAGTGATTGCATCAAATATCAACCATCCCGAAGCAGAACCGATGGTGATTGGCCGAGGTTTCAGCGTTAAACTCAACACCAATATCGGAAATTCCGCCCTCTCTTCGGGAATCGAGGAAGAGATTCAGAAAGCCGTATGGAGCTGTTATTGGGGAGGGGATACCCTGATGGATCTCTCTACCGGCGATAATATCCATGAGACCCGAGAATGGATTATCCGTAACTGCCCAGTGCCGGTTGGAACCGTACCAATCTACCAGGCACTCGAGAAGGTAAATGGCGATGTCAAGAAGCTGACATGGGAGATTTACCGTGATACCCTGATAGAACAATGCGAGCAGGGAGTGGACTACTTTACCATTCATGCAGGAGTATTACGGGAACACGCCGACCTGGTGAAAGAAAGGCTTACAGGCTGCGTATCCCGCGGTGGATCTATCATGACCCAATGGACGGTACTTCATAACGAGGAAAGTTTCCTCTATACCCATTTTGAAGAAATCTGCGAGATCCTTAACAAATATGATGTGGCAGTCTCTTTGGGCGACGGTATGCGCCCAGGCTCTACACATGATGCTAATGACCGCGCCCAATTCCTGGAACTGGAAGTGCTTGGGAAACTGACCGAGATAGCTTGGAAACATGATGTCCAGGTGCTGATAGAGGGACCGGGGCATGTACCGATGCATAAGATCAAGGAAAATATGACCAAGCAGATAGAAGTATGCCATGAAGCTCCATTCTATACACTCGGCCCATTGACTACGGATATCGCCCCCGCATACGACCACATCACCTCCGCTATCGGAGCAGCTATCATTGGCAACCTTGGTACGGCAATGATATGTTATGTGACTCCAAAGGAGCATCTCTCCTTGCCGAACCTGAATGACGTTCGCGAAGGGGTTATAACATATAAGATAGCCGCACATGCAGCAGATTTAGCCAAAGGCCATCCCGGAGCAGAGGTTCGTGACAACGCCTTATCCAAAGCCCGCTACGAATTCAGATGGAAGGATCAGTTCAATCTATCTCTTGATCCCGAGAAGGCGAAACGCTATTATATGGAATCCCGTAGGGAGGCTCCCGATGCTGACGACAAGTTCTGTACTATGTGTGGACCTAATTTCTGTGCGATGCGCATCTCGCAGAACATTGCGGATGCATGTGAGCAGAATTGACGTCCTATAAAGTTACCGAAGGTTAAGAGACGGGTTCTTAATAGAACAATGGATAAAGAAATAGAAGAAAAAAGGATATTCAAATCGGATCCGACTCCCGAAAAAAGATTCGGGTCCGGTTTTGCTGATATTATAGACCAGTGGGATTGGGACGAGACCATCCGATTAGTAGAAGATGCCACCGATCAGGATGTGAGGAGCGTCCTATCACGAGCTGAGGCCGGAAAGAAACCACTTACGCCGGAAGAATTTGCGGTTCTGATATCCGAGGCGGCTCTTCCATATATAGAGAGAATGGCGGCTTTGAGTCGCAAGATAACTCAGGAGAGATTCGGGAATGTGATTTCCCTATACATACCGATGTATGTGAGCAATGCATGCACAAACAAATGTGTCTATTGCGGGTTTAATCATGACAATCCTTTTACCCGTACGACACTGACCCTTGAGCAGGTAAGACAGGAGTGTGAGGCAATCAAGAAACTCGGACCCTTTGAGAACCTCCTTATAGTATCCGGAGAATATCCAAGTCTCACAGGAGTGGATTACCTTGAGCAGGTATTGCATGTCTGCCGCCCGTATTTTCATAATTTGACATTGGAAGTGCAACCCCTGAGAGCAGCTGATTATTACCGGTTATCTAAATCAGGCCTGAATGGGGTGACATGTTTTCAGGAGACCTATCATAAGGATGCCTATAAGAAATACCATCCGCGTGGAATGAAGAGCCATTTTGACTGGCGGCTCAACGGATTCGACAGGATGGGAGAGGCCGGCCTGCATAAGATAGGTATGGGGGCTTTGCTCGGCTTGGAAGACTGGCGAGGTGATGCGGTGATGCTTGCCCGTCATCTTAGGTATCTTCAGGGAAAGTATTGGAGAACCAAATACTCGGTCAACTTCCCACGCCTTTGTCCCTCTGAAAGCGGATTCAAACCGACCAGTATCATAGATGACCGACATTTGGCATTGCTCACGTTCGCGTTCCGTATCTTCGATCACGATGTAGATATATCCTATTCCACCCGAGAGACACCAGAGTTCCGTAACAACATGGCAACCTTAGGAGTAACCTCGATGAGTGCCGGAAGTCAGACCGAACCGGGAGGCTACGCCGTAACTCCGGAGGCTTTAGAGCAATTTGAGGTATCGGATAGCCGTACTCCGCGGGAAGTGGTTGAAGAGGTGGCAAAGGTTGGTCGTCAGCCGGTTTGGAAAGACTGGGATCAATTGTTTGATTGACCATTGGATATTCAGCTTTGAACCAACTGGGGAAAAGAAGCGTTTTTCAGACATAACCAAAACTATAGAATTATGAAATTTGAAAAACCGCGTCTTCCCTATACCCCCGACGCACTCGTACCCTATATTTCCCAGGAAACCGTAGAATATCACTACGGGAAGCATGAAACCGCCTACATAGATAAGCTCAACGCATTGGTAGAAGGAACCGAGTTCGAAGAGAAGCCACTCGAAGAAATCGTGAAGACTTCAAGTGGAGCATTGTTTAACAATGCCTCCCAAGCCTGGAACCATATCTTCTATTTCTTCCAATTCGCACCACGAGGACAAAAGGAACCTTCAGGAGCCTTACGAGAAAGAATAGAGGAGGATTTCGGAAGTTTCGAAGACTTCAAAAAGAAATTCCAAGAAGCAGGGGCTGCCTTATTCGGATCAGGATGGGTTTGGCTATCATCCGATAAAGACGGAAAGCTTTTCATAACCCAAAGTTCCAATGCCGGCAATCCTATGACAGAAGGTCTCCGGCCTCTGATGGTAGCTGACGTATGGGAACATGCCTATTATCTGGATTACCAGAATAGAAGGCCCGCTTATCTGGAGGCACTTTGGAATCTGGTAGACTGGAGCATTATTGAGACACGATATTCCGGAGAGGAATAATGACATAAAGCAAGCAAGGCCGGTCCGGATATGATAGACCGGCCTTTTGCTGACCTCCCGACTCCGGAACAAATCTTATAAAAGAATTGTTGTATTTGAATATGCAAGTTAATTCAAATAAACCCATCGATAAATTGCTATCCTGCATCATTGAAGGTATCCAGGATAGAAAAGGAACAGATATCAAGATATTGGATCTCTCCGAGATCGAAGGAGCCTCCGCTCAGTCCTTCGTAATAGCCAGCGGACGTACACCGACTCAAGTGAGCGCCATTGCTGATTCGATAGAAGAAAAAGTAAGGGAGACTCTGAAGGATAGACCGGTTAATATACACGGCAACCGGAATTCACAGTGGATCATTATGGACTACGGGTCCGTGATGGTTCATATCTTTGTTCCGGACATGCGTATATATTACGATCTGGAAGGACTTTGGAGCGACGCTCCCAGCACAATTATACCCGACATAGATTAAATATGGCCATAATACCCAAAAACAATCCCAGAAGAGGGGGAAAGTCCCCTCTGGCAAACTTATACTGGATGTATGCCCTGATAGCTTTGGCGCTATTGGGACTTTATTATTTCCAGGATTCATCGCAGACTAAGGACGTAGACTGGACAGAGTTTGAAGACGCTGCGGTAGCAGGTGATTTCAGTAAGATCGAAGTAATTACCCAGAATGGTACAGCCATTGGGGTCTTGAATAGTGCCGGTGAAAAAAATCAGCACATGACCAGGGATACTTCTACATCCTCACAATTTAACGAAGAACGTCGTCTCAAGACCACTATTCCATCTACTGATAAGATTCAAGACAAGATAGATGTCTGGAACTCAAAGTTGACAGCCGAAGGTAAGCCTGAGATAAAAGTCAATTATGACAAAGGGTCAGATCTGATGAGGGTTTTCTGGTATTTCGGGCCGATCCTGATCATAATAGGCTTCTTCTATTTCATGTCCCGTAGAATGAGCGGAGGGGCAGGTCCGGGAGGTGGCATTTTCAGCGTGGGCAAGTCTCGTGCGACCGTATTCGATAAAAAGAATCAGCCCAATGTAACCTTCAAGGATGTAGCCGGATTGGCAGAAGCAAAAGTTGAAATCGAGGAGATTGTAGAGTTTCTTAAGAATCCGCAGCGTTATACTGACTTAGGAGCCAAGATTCCTAAAGGCGCATTATTGGTAGGCCCTCCGGGCACAGGTAAGACTTTGTTGGCTAAAGCCGTAGCCGGTGAGGCCAATGTACCCTTCCTGTCAATGTCAGGTTCGGACTTCGTAGAAATGTTTGTCGGTGTCGGCGCAGCTCGCGTCAGAGACCTTTTCAAACAGGCAAAGGAGAAAGCACCTTGCATAGTATTCATCGATGAGATAGATGCAGTAGGACGAGCCCGCGGAAAGAATCCGAATATGGGAAGCAACGATGAACGGGAGAACACCCTTAACCAGATGCTGACT
>CAZKJP010000066.1:0-16045 GCA_964553075.1 uncultured Sangeribacter sp.
AATAAATTTCTTTCCAGCCTGGATATAGATGGCGCCCGGTTGCGGTGCGGATACCTTGCGTCCCATCAGGTCATACAATTGGGTATCAATCTGAGTGTCGGTTACAAGCTCGTCGACACCTACTACGGGATCCGGGAAGGTAGCTGTCTCGACAATATTGCTGAACTCCTTCCAGCCGATAGCATCAGTGTAGGCCGCTTGCGAGCCAACCGGGACATAGAGAGTGCCATTAGAGAGGGTAAGTTGCGAGAAAGTCCCGTGGGGATTACCACTCGGGGTAGTGGTGAGAAACGCAGGGGGAACGGTAGCCTTGCAATATACGGCCCTGAGGTCGTCAGCATCCTCGAAGCACTGGTCCCCTATAGTCTCTAAGGTTGAGGGGAAGCAGATGGTCTCCAGACCGGATTGCATGAAGGCGTTGTTCCCTATCTTGACAAGTCCTTCGTTAAGTACGATATGCTTCAGGCTTTCGGTCGCTGCGAAGGCCTCAATTTCGATCTCCTGACAGGTGGATGGGATGATGACGTTGTCCAAAGAGGAGCAGAATTTGCATATCTGATTGGGTATTAAAGAGAGGTTTTCCGGGAATCTTACCGTTTTCAGGCTCTCACATAGACTGAAAATCTCGAATCCTAAATCCAGACATGAATCAGGAATATAGGCGCTCTCCAGATTATAACAGTACATGAATGTTCCGCTTCCTAATTTCTCCAAACTTTCAGGCAAAGATATGGAAGTAAGGGAATGATTATGACCGAAACAGTTAGTGCCGATTGATTTGAGTGATTGGGGCAATTGCGGGAAGGTGCTGAGATTTTGGCAACTAAAGAAGAGGACTCCAGGTAATTCGGTGATACCCTCAGGTATCACAAGTGAGCAGTTCAACCATGTATCATGACTGAAGACTCCGGAGTCGAAGCTCTGCAGCGATGTGGGTATGTTGATCTCCTGAAGTTCCATGCGGGCGAAAGCATATTTACCAATGTGTATGATGTTTTCAGGGAGCAGGATGCTCCTGATGGGGGTCCGCGCCTGTAATTCCATCTCCGGATCATATAATGCGTTGTCAGGGATCGTGTTGTCCTTTACCGATGCTGCGGAGAGATCCAGCAGTTCGAGGGGGTACAGCCAGGCATAGTCAAAGATAGCGGTGAAATCGGTCTCGTCGATCTGACCTGAGATCTTCAATACATTGCATCCCGGATTCTCGGCCAAGAGGGATGCCAGTTCTCCGTAGCCGGTGGTGGTCAACTCGGCTACGACCTGTTCGGCTGCCGGAAGACGGTGCATCGGCTCGCCATACTCCTCTGCATCGAGTGATGCCATCCGGGCCGCTTCGATGGTCAACCGGTCGGAACTGAGATAATGTTCATAACTGGAAGACTGCGGGTTCGCCAGACACAGCACGGGCAAAGCTGCAAGAGCCGCCAAAATGTAGATTTTTTTCATGATGATAAAATTTGAAATTTAATGCAAAAGTACTGCGGGAAAAGTATTCCTGCAAATTAAAAGTCTTCAAGACTCATTATTTAACAACTTAATTTTCAATATATTAAAGCATATTCAAATAATATTTTAGACCCAAAAGTCTTCACAGGGTATCAAAAGTCTTCGTTTTTGGGGTTACCGATGAATTTAGCGGATTTTGAGCATAAAGACAGTATCCCCCATACATATGACGGAGGATAGTAAAAAGTAGGGAATAAGGGAATGTAGGAACAACGATTCAGAGCTGTAAAAAAGGTCAGGTCTCCTTAAGCAATTTACGTATATGGATCCCTATTTGGTCTTTGGAAGAAGTCAGCCCGAGCTTTGTCCTCAGAGCGCTATTGTAATGATAAATACGATTAATCTTGAGGAGAGATGATATTTCTTTGCCACTGAATCCCACGGCATACATACATGCATACCGGATCTCTTCCTCTGTTAAGCCGAGTTGTTCTAAGTGCCGGATGAAACCGGGATGAGATCCCCGGAAGGCCAGGACAGTATTATCCTGAAATTTGTCAATGCGCTTAAGGATGTCGTTTGCTAATTTTAATTTTGAACTCTTGGAACCATCCCACTTGGCTGTAAGAAATTCATTCAATGCTTCAAGTCGGTCCCGTAGGGCAGTTTTTACTTGTTCCGATAATTCATTACGCTGATTAAGAGCATCCCTAAGACTTTCGGCTTCCAGTTGAAGTTGGTTATACCGCAATTCAAGGTTATCTGCTTCAAGCTGCTTTTCATTAGCCTCGCTTATCAGCCTTTCATTTTTTTCTTTCTCAAGCTTGAGCAGAACCTTTTTTCTCCAATTCCAGTAGAACAAGAATAATCCAATAAGTGCCAGTCCCAAACATCCAACTATTAACCAAAGGGTGATTTTAGAATGCTCGACATGCTCCTGCAAACGTTTTTTCTCCAGCTCATATTCCTTGTCCGTAAAGAGGAGGTTTTTTGAAATCAAATGCCTATAAGTGGAATCGAAATGCTGGATTACATCTTTATAATAGATAAGAGCATCTTTATAATCATGGTCGCTCTCATACACAAAAGGCTTGAGTGCTAAGTATTCTTTTCTGGCAGTAACAACGGAAGATGGATCAATGGCTTCAAAGAAACGCCTGCCATTGACAGGATCACCCACCTCACAGTAGAGATTAGCCATATATATCTTTGTATCGTCAGATATGCTATCTATGGCGTCTGGTCCCATCAACGTTGCTTTCTTTTCTTCTTCAGTTCCGAAATAATATGCATATCTCAGATCCGATGGGTAAAACGTAGGATAAAGTTCCGGATGAGAATCAAAAATCGGCTTAGCCAATTCCCGGATAGTGTCCGCAGTTTCTTTGTCCTTCAATATGTAACACTCCATCAAAGCGTTCGAAAGATTCCATACCTGATTGTCCGGATTTTTGCACTTGCCAAACAATTCAGCGGCTTCAAGATAGTGCTTAAGGCTGCCCTTTATTTCTAATATATTAAACTGGAAAGCCGCAATACCGGCGAGTACACGGGCATTCATAAGGGTATCGGTAGAAGCAGGGATAAGCTCACGGGCTTTCAGAAGTGCGAACATGGCTGTGTCCTCTTCCTGGCGATTCTGATATATGCGTGCCTGATAATAGAGCGTTTTTATCTTTTGCTCGGGAGTGCCTTTGCGGAGATAGTAGTCGAGGGCCGGTTTCAGGATCGATAAGTCGGTGGTGTCGATGTAATTGCGGTCTACGGCCTGGGTCTTCAGTAGGGAGTAGCGGGCTTTGAGAGCATGGGATTTTAAGGACTCGGTATTTATCTGATTGAGTTCAGACAGAGCTGAATCGGGATGAGCTTCCATCAGCTCTTCGGCCTGATCTAACGCTGGGGTGGATTCGACCTCAGGGTGATACCACAGAAAGAAATACAGGCATAGGAGAAGACCCGCGACAATAAGTGCCGCTATATCGATAATTAATTGTTTCTTGGGTCTTTCCATAGATAATGTTATAAGAGTGCAAATATAGCAATTATTTTTATAAAATGGAGAATGGAGAATGGAGGAAGGCCGGCCCTGGAGGGTCATCTTGACATTATGACATGATGACATCCAGGGGCGGCTTTTAATGACGGCGCGAGGGCGCGCCTCATCCCAGTTACGATTACTCGCGTCTGGGTTCTGTGCTCGCTTAGCGGAGCGGCGAGAATTAGGGTTAGGGGAGGAGGATTTTGCGGGTCGTGGTGCCGCGGCGTTCGATGTAGAGGCCGGTGGTCGGTTGCTGGATACGTACCCCTTGAAGGGTAAAGTATTCGGCTTCCGAAGATGCTGCTCCTATTTCTGCTACTGAAGCACCACCGGTTTTCAAGCGAATATTGCTCAAAAGTATTCCTTCCTGATCGGCTGCGGAGTTATTGTGGAAGCCGATGTAGTAGGTACCGGTAATGGGCAGAGTGAAGGTAACGGTCCGTGTCTCAAGCTCACGCAGCGGATTAAAGGTCGGAATCAGTTCAATAAGCATCGCGTCCGGCTGAGTATCGTCACCTATACATACTCGCATATACTCCTCGGTATAAATTGAGCTACAAGCCTGGACATCGAAGCTAAGCTCATATTCCTCTCCTTGCTCGAAAGCAATCGGGAAGAGTATCAGCCAGTCATCCATAGGAATACCGGAGCCGAAGCTGGACTTTGCACATTCCTGATAGAGACTGTAACTCCAAGTGCGTCCATCTTCATTTATATCCAAAACTGTCATCTTCTCCACATCCTCACGGTCCGGCACAAGAGTAAAATCCGGAGCCGCAGGACGACCCAATGCTACTTCATTGCTGAAAGCGGGAGCAGAAGACTTGCCACCGGCACTCACTATAACTTTGGCCTGATAACGTTTTACATCCGCTTCTTTCAGATTATGTTCTCCGTAAATATATTGAGAAGATTGAGAGAAGGCGAAAACATCGTCAAAATATACATTGTAAGTAAGATTATCAAGATCGATATAGCCACCGTTCTCACCCTCGCTAACGGGTTCCCAACCGACCATGCTTGCGGTCAATGTTACGTTTGAGGTAGGTTTGGGAGTATCAACACCGATCCAGAGAGTCCGCGAGGCAAATTCAGAAGCAGCCTCACCGTTCAAGGCCTTGAAGCTGAAGGTATGAATACCTTCCGTAAGATTCTCAAAATCAACCGTCACCTCACTTCCGGCCTCTCCTTCGATCTGTCGTAGATTCTCTCCGTCAAGAACCACTGAGAGTGCAAGAGTACCGGTCAAAGACTCGGAATTAACAGATTGGCTTGGCATTCCGATTATGATATTTCCAGTCAAGGCACCTTTGTCGAAATTGATACTTTTGATTTCCGGGGCAAGCGGCGAGGAAGCTACCGTTGCCTTATCGGGGCAGATCATGAAATTATACTGCTCGTCATTGGGGCAATCATATACTTTCTCGAATTGAGTGCCATCAACGCTAATGGTATAGATAGCGGAGCCGGAAGAGAACTGAGGATTCCAATAAAACAGATCCTCCTTCGGGGAGTAGCACATTCCACTTATCATCGAGTCAGCCCCACGTGGTGCGTCAGCGATTATAGTCTGCCTACCATTGCCGGTCTCAATTTTAACGAATTTTCCCTTGGCATTTATACCATAAAGCTTCTGGTCAGCGGTATTGTACGCCAAGGAGAGACATTCCTCATCAGCATCCCAAGAGAACTCCCTGACTGACTGAATATCGCCGGGGTCAGAGACCGGGGCGCGCATCAGCGCGTATGAGTAGTCAGCCGTGAGTCCATATCCGTAGATATATTGATCATCCGGATTATAGGTGGAGGTGAACATATATCCTACATCATCCGGGAGCTCATTGAAAATGAGTACTTCGCCGTTCGCATTTAATTCGATGTAATACAGAGCCTCGACTATCGAGTAGCTCTCCTTCACATAGTATCCGCAAAGCTTTCCGTCAGCGATCCATGCGCTGCGGATCGGAAAACCGAGAAGGCTCCCTTTCGGGTCGGGGAGCAGTAGCTCCGAACCGTCAGGATCCAAGGAATAGATGCCGTATTGAGGAGTGGCCTCGGTTGTAGTCCAGAGGCCGGCGTAGATTGTAGAGCCACCGGGCATCATAGCCTTAGCCGGCAAGGATAGTCCGGCTAAGGCTATGACGCTAAGCATGCCCAAAGATATTTTATTAATCTTTGTCATCAGGAATTTAGTTTAACGAATAACGATTTTAGAGGTCTTTTCACCGCGGTGTACGATGTAGATACCGGCCTGAGGCTGACCATTTACACGGCGACCATCGAGGGTGTAGTATTCAGCTTCAACTGCGGCATCCTCACCGATAGTCTCAACATTCACACCACCTTGAAGAGCTGTACCGGTGAAGGTTGCGTGGCCTTGGTTAATGTTGTTAACGCTGAGAGTGGTGAAATACAGATAATATGTACCTGCTTCCGGAATCTGAACCGGACCACCGCTGAATCCGTATATATCGCTATAACTACCGGATATATCGGCCATGGAAGCTAAGTTGTTACCGTTGGCATCACGGAGGTTACCCACCATCCAGTTGGTCGGGCAACTCATCTGGAAATCCCCGGCATTGAGCTGGATAGAATACCAGATGAAACTCATCGAGGAGGGTTTATTCTCGAAATCATAGAGGGTAGGATCGCCTGTTACAGGAATAACTATGGGGTTCTCCATGGTCTCTCCCGGTTCCGGCTGGAGGAAGGTCCAGGTTGAAGTCTGCTCAGATGTCGAATCAATTCGGAAATAATATTTCCCGGCTTCGAGAGTAGTCGGCTTCACCACATAAGAATTCTCTGTGTAATTATAACCTACATTGGCAATCTGGGTTGTAGCATCTGACTTAAGCAGATAAGCGGTACAATAGCCGCTCATGGTGATGGTCAGTTTCTTAGTCTCTTCAAGAGTGAAGGTGAGCCAATATTCACTGCCATAGGTTGTCTCCGGAAGTTCGATATAGTTAACTTCATCCGGTAATTCGATTTCTACAGCGGAGCCGGCGGTCTGACCGGGTTGGGGAGCAATATTCTGGATGTTGATCCATTCATCCTCACGCGGTAGTACAGTCTTCACCAAGATATAAACTACGTCACCTTCCGTAACCGGAACCGTAAGCTCTGTATAGTACTGGTCACCCCAGCCGCCGGAAGAGGTCATTCCATAACGTCTTCCGTCTATGTCATTGACATAGGCGCAGAGTTCATTATTGTTATTGTAGGCTACATTTGTGTTCATAAGGAAGAAACCGGAAGTCTCCACCTCATAAGCATACCAGGTCTTGCCGGCAGGGATCGGAAGGATATTCTCGCCCTGAACAGCCGGAAGCGGATTTGCGGAGCTTTCACCCTCAGCGTATGGCTCGTAAGAAAGGGTGAAAGAGGCATCGGCCGGTACATTTGAGAATGTCATCAGGTATGTTACTCCTGCTGTTACTTCCCAACGAATACTGTTCTCGTTGATCGGGTAAGTGGTAACAGCCTTATTGTCGCTGCTTGTCAAATGCGGATCCGCCAAGCCATTGCGCTCTATGCAGAGCCAACCACTCTCTTCAGGAGTATAGTCATAGTAAATACCCATGCTTTCCGGAACTTCATTCAGGCCTAATACAGCCTGCAAGGGATTAGCGGCAGTCTGGCCTGGCTGAACCTCATTCAGTTCATATTTAAAGGTAATGCCATTGGCATTTTCAGGCACGTTTACTTTCAGGATATAGGATTCACCCTTAAGGAGTTCCCAGTGTATAGTCTTGCCATAGGCGAGTGTGGTATATTCTGAAGGTTTCTTATAGAAATAGAATGAGTATTCCTGACCTTCACCTTCTGCGGTAATGTCAGCAAACCAAGCACCTTCAGCCGGTGGGTTTACATTGTAGAAGTAATTACCGGGGAAAGCGGGAGTCTCAATAGTCTCACCCGGGGTGATTTCCAGAGCGGTAGAATACTTATCGTAAGGCTGATAGGGTTCAAACTCAATATTGAAAGTACCGTCGGTTGCGGTCTCACCCTTGGTAATCTTCAGGTATTGTTTTGTATTGCTGTATGTGCTCTGACGGGTGTAGATGCGGTCGCAATTAAACGAGCTGTAGCCGGTTGCAGAATAGCCGGTGAGTGTACCCTCTACATCGGAAGTGATTACCATAAAGCAATCGGAAAGGTCTGTCGGCGAGGTAATGCTATACCAATAGGTACCGGCGGCAGCCGGAATTATATTCTCACCGATGACACCTTCGTAAGCATCCTCCATAGAGGTACCCGGAATAATCTCCGAAAAAGAGAAGAAACCTGCCATCGGGCTACTTTTTTCAAATTGAAGGAGCACATCCTCGTTTTCTGTTACCGGTACGGTTACACGATAGAGTCCGCCATCGGAAGTGTACTGCGGATTCAGTTCTTCGTTGCCACTTTCCTTTACAAGGTAAAGATGCTGCGGTGATTGAGTGGTTCCAATAGCAAGCTTACCGTTCAGGGGAGAGGTGAGTTTCACATAAACCGGAATGTAAGGGGCATACCAACCGCCATCCTCCTGCTGAGTGGGAAGATAAGTTGGACCATCGGTTTTGCCCAGAATCGGATCAGTCTGTGACAACCCCTGCTCGGGATTCCAGGCTGACAGCTCTACCGTAAAGCGGACATAAGTTTCATTGCTCGTCTGGCCATCAAGAAGATATGTCTGGCCCGCTTTTGCAGGAAATAAGGTTCCGGGATTAGTGTACCAAGTTGCGCAACTCTGGCTTACATTATCACTTTTTACGCTATATACGCGCATCCCATTGAGGTACACGAGCTGATCCTCGGGTGCGGTATAGGTGTAATAAACGGTCGAATAGGTCTGACCGGCATCATAATAGTTTTCCTCACCGGGTACGATTTCCAACGGATTGGATGAGGTCTGGGCCATAGACGGCAGGATAGCGCAAGCTGCCAATGCCAGACCTGATAATGGTTTAAATAGATTCATAAACAAATCTGTTAGGTTAAATAATGCTGAGGTCATCCGGAAGACCTCTTTCCATAACTCTCTTAGAGCAAGTTATTCCCAAAGTTAATAAAATCCAATCAATTACCAAAGAAGTTGTTTAAACAACTTGCAATTTACAGTTTAATCTTACCCAAAACCGACTCTTGATACGGTTATTTGCCATAAAAATTATCTAAAAACAAAAAGGAGACTCCGGTTTTTGGAATCTCCTTTATGATTATCACGTTTTACGGACTTATCCGTAACGTATGTAATATAAGTTCCTCTTAAAAATTAATCGATATGTGTTCCTCTTTTATCTTGAGCTATAAAACTTGTTCTCGCTTGTCTCTCCGGTCTTGTCGTTCAGTCGTTTAGCTCGCTAAACTCCTTCTCTCCGCAACCGGATAGCCGGCGCGATCTCCAAGTTTTATATGCTCATTAATTTTTAAGAGGAACTTATCTGATTACGATCTTCGAGGTCTTCACTCCACGGCGTACGATGTACATGCCGGCTTCGGGCTGACCGTTTACACGACGACCGTCGAGGGTGAAGTATTCTGCGTCGGCATCTGCGTCCTCGCCTATTGCCGCTACATTGACACCGTCAATCAAAGCTGTGCCGCTGAATACAGCGTGACCCTCAGTTTCATTATCAACCTGAAGGGTTGTGAATAGCAGGTAATAGGTACCGGCTTCGGTGATGTCGACTACTCCGCTATTGAATCCGTAGTTATCGTTTCCATAGTGATCCAAGATCGAATCGATATATTCATTATCGGAATTGCGAAGCGAACCTGTCATCCACCATGTAGGACATTTCATCTCGAAAGTGCCCACGCCAAGCTGAATTGAATACCAGATTGAGTCGAATCCCATCGGCATGCTTACGAAGTCATAGTTAGTCGGGTTTCCGGTAACCGGAATCTGGATAGCGGTATCCATGAACTGGCCAGGAACAGGATCAGTGAAGGTGAAAGTGATTTCCTGATCGTTCTTGCTGTTGGCGCTCATCTTGAGGTAATATTTACCCTCTGGGATATAAACATTCTGGAAACCATATCCGATTCCATAATCGATGTAACCGATATTGGCAACGACACTCATCAGGTCATCCTTATAGAGCGTACCTGTGGTACTGTATTCGGTAATGATGGAAAGGTTTCCGTTGCGGTCTGTTGTGAATGTGTACCAGAGTTCCTCACCGGTAGTGATCGTGGGCAACGGGAAGGCTGCCTGATCATCCTCCAATACGACTTCTATTGCTGTCGAGGGAGTCGCGCCGGGACCGGCCGGATCATTCGTGATATCAATCCAATTGTCAACGCGCGGGGCTGAGGTCTGGACAAGTATATATACTACATCACCCTCTACGACATCAGCCTTTATACGGGTATATTCAGTGTTATACCAGCCGCCACTGGTACCCATGGGGATACGATTGTCGAGATCTACCTCATTGATGTATGCGCAGATTGTGTTGCTGGAGGTATATTCCAGGTTCGTGGTCATGATGAAGAAACCGGTGTTCTGCACATCGAAACGGAACCAGGTCTTACCGGCAGCCTGCGGCAATATGTTCTGTCCTACGACAGCTTCGAATGCAGTTGAGGAATCCTCGCCCTCGCCAAACGGCTCCTCTGAAAGATTGAAAGTGGCACCTTCAGGAACGTTGCTGAATTGCATGATATAGGTAACACCGGCGGTTGCTTCCCAACGAATAGAGTTTTCGCTCATATCGTAAGTGGAGACATAGTTACCGTTGCTCGCCTGTAAATATGGTACGTTGACACCGTTATATTCCAGATAAAGCCAATTGTTGGTATCGGGGGTATATGCGTAGAATACCTCAACTCCGGGTTGAATGTCATTCTCGCCTAAAACGGCCTGAAGAGGATTGTTTTTAGTCTCTCCCGCCTTAACGGCATTCAAGGCAACCTGGAATGTCATACCGCGCTGGTCGTTGGTGCAGTTTACCTTTATGACATATCTTTCTCCGGGATTCAGTTCATAATGAATAGTCTTTCCGTATTTCTCGTAAGACCAGGACATTGATTCCTTGTAGATGTAGAAGTCATAGCTTTCCGGATCTCCTACGGGAGTGATATCGGCGAACCATGCGCCCTCTTCGGGAGCAGTGATAGCATAGTAGTAAGTACCGGCGAACTCCGGAGTGGATATATCCTCGCCGATCTGTATCTCTTCAGCGGTATCGAATTCATCGTATGGCTGGTATACCTCATAAGCGATTTTGAATTTCTCTTCCTCGGCAGTATCTGCCGGTTTGGTTATCTTAATATACCGCATGGTACTGGCCGAACACCCCTTGCGGCAAGCTATATAGGGGTAATCATACATGCTCACTCCGTTTTGGGAATACACATCGATAGTGCCTTCAGCGTCTGAGGTGACGGTCATGAACTGATCGTATGGTTCAGATGGGGAGGAGGTAGTATACCAATAAGTGCCTGCGGCTGCCGGGATGATATTCTCGCCTACCACACCTACGAAACCATCCTCCATAGAGGTGCCCGGGATTATATCCTCAACCGTGAAGAAGGCTACTACCGGCGAACTGTTGTAAAATTTGAAATTCAAAACCTCGTCTTCTTCCACCACCATAGTACGGCGATAAGAGCTGGTATCGGAGTTATAAGAGGGGGTGATATCGGTAGTAGACCCATCAGCGTTTACAATATAGAGGTTGCTGATATAACTGGGCATGGATATCACCAGCTTGCCGGCGCGTGGAGTGGTATAAGTTACATATACCGGATCCGGAGTCGACCAATATCCGCCTGAAGATTGACAGGGGAAGTAGTTCAATCCACTTTCTGCTATGATTGGATTAGAGCTATCCAGACCGGTGTTCATATCACACGGAGTAATTACCGGTGTGAATCTCACATAATCGTTGGCATTGGTGTAGCCATCGATAAGATATGTCAGGCCGGCTTCAGCCCGGAAGGCCATCTGAGGTACATTGTCCAGGCTATAGGTGGTATAGGGGGCACTTATGCCATCTACGGTCAGGCCGTATGATTGAAGTCCCTCAAGAACCACCAGCTGGTTTTCCGGTGCGGTGTAGGTAAGATAGCAATACGTATAAATGCTAAGGTTCCCGACATAATTTTCCTCGCCCGGGATAATCGGAATGGGATTGTCAGAGGATTGTGCCAGCAACGGCAGACCTGTCAAGGCTACCAGGGCAAGTCCCGTTAATTGTTTAGATAGATTCATATAAAATCCGTTAGGTTTATGAATAGCGGAAACGGTTTTTTATCCCCGTCTCCAAGTTACTAAGGTGAAGTTTTTCCAAAGTTAATACAAATCAACTGCTTGCGCAAATTTTTGAATGATCCCGACCCGAAAATTCAAGAAAATATGTCTTCGGCCCCTCTCTGAGACAATTATAATTTATAACTCGGGGTCTTATAGTCCCTTGTGAGAAGTTCAAACACCTGCTGGAGCCAAACTAAAGTAATCGGGAGGGCTTTGAGGACATAGGGCCGGATCCACTCCTGACGGAGGTATTTCGGCATCAGATCGCTATGGCCGAAACTTCCCAGTACTAAGGCGAACAGCAGCAGGAACAGAGTCCAGCCGTCGCGCTTCCAAGGCGCGCTCCAATACCATATCGCCACCCCTAACAGGGCCATGATGTATCCGCTTGTCTCAGAGCCGGTACTGAACAATATCAGGCTCATAAGAGCCAGGGCGACATAACCCCACTGATACCCCTCATTCCTCCATTGGGATACACGGATATAGGGAAGACAGAACAATATTGCCGCCGGCAACAGTATCCACATATCCGAGAAATCACGTCCTGAAATCCGATGAGTCATTCCTAAGAAGGAGATATTCTGATGGAACGACAGATCTATTACAGAGGCGTTTACAGTATTCAAGGCGTTTTTATCTGTCAGGCAAAGATACCATTCCCTGTATTGGTCTATTATGTACCCCGGACTCGAGATCAACATCGGCAGGCAGAAGAAAATGATTCCCCATATAGCGCACCATCCCAAGAACCTCCATTTCCTTTTGACGAAAAAGAAAAGGGAGAGGCCTATGAATCCGTAAAGCTTTGTGAAACCACCGAAGAGTATGAAGAAAGCGGCCCATTCGGGTCGGTCCTTACGGATAGCGAGATAAGCAGCCGGAACTAAAAAAGCGATCACCATATTGAACTGGGTCATAAGCAATGCTGAGAATACGTCATTGCTAATATACCACATTATCAATATTTTCCTTTGGCGGTCAAATGGGAATTTCAGGATAGTCAGAAACATTCCCGCGACCAGGAAGAGTTCCCATACAATAGCCCCGGCGATTTTTGGCAACAACGCGAAGGGAGCCATGAAGAAGGCGAACAACGGTCCATAGAGGTTATGGTCGAAATACTCCTCCGGGTAATAGGCGTAAAGGTTCAGACCCTCCAAGGCATGCCAGAAGGTCTGGCGGTAGATGAGGAAATTATTGAGGCGCGCCGGATCGCAATGGGCTTTGAAGATCACCACGAACAAGGCCGCCAACCCCCAGAGTATCCCCAAGGTCCAATATGAGGTAAGTACTTTTTTAAGCCGGTCCATTGTTTCTTAAAGGTCCATTGTTATTGAACGATGAGATGGTAGGGGGCTGCTCCTTAAGCTGCCGGTCATTATATATATTTACCAGATAGGGGGGACGTCCTTTGGTCTCGTTGAAGATACGCCCCAGGTATTCCCCTATGATACCGAGGGAAAGCAATTGTACACCGCCCAAGAAAAGGATGGTCACCATCAGGGTAGGATACCCGGCTACCGGATCGCCGTAGATCCAGGTATTGACCAGGATATAGACTAAGAATATCAGCCCGGCTAACGAACTGAGTATGCCTAAGAAAGAGGCGATACGCAGGGGGGCGGTGGTGTACGCGGTCAATCCGTCGATCGCTAAATTGAACAGCGAGCCGAAGTTCCATTTGGATTTACCGTTCTGGCGTGCTAACTGCTCATATTCCAGGCCTTTCTTGCGGAAGCCGATCCAGCAGAACATTCCTTTGGTGTTGCGCTGGGTCTCGCGCATCTCGCGCAGAGCGTTGACACAGACCCTATCTAAGAGGCGGAAGTCTCCTGTGTTCTTCTGTATCGGTATGCGTGTGGAGTTTTGGAGAAGGGAGTAATACCACTGCGAGGTCTTGCGCTTCAGCCATGATTCCTTTGAGGATTTGCGCTGGGCATAGACATCCTGGTAACCCTCTTCCCAATTGCTTATCATCTCCGGAATCACAGAGATAGGATGCTGCATATCCGAGTCCATGATGATAAGCGCATCCCCGGTAGCGTAATCGAACCCGGCCATCATCGCGATCTCCTTGCCGTAGTTGCGCGAGAGGTCAATGTAACTGAAACGGGGATCTTCGGCATGTAGCTGACGCATCATTTCCAAGGTATTGTCGGTACTCCCGTCATTGACCAACAGGAATTCCCAATCATAACCCGGATTCTGCTGAGCTACCTCGAGCATCCTCTGTTTCAGCAGCGGGATAGACTGTGCCTCATTATAGGCAGGCAGAAGGACGGTAATCTTTTTCTTCATGATAACTCTTTTGCTAAGGCAGAGATAGTACCAAAGCGCGCTCCCTTGGCCTTAAAGAAAGAGATAAGGGCATCAAGGCGATTCTGCATCCCTTCGCCACTGTTCAGGCTGACGATAGCCGGTATGCGGTATTCCTTCGGCAGGGATTTGAGGTCATAAAATTCCCAGGGATGGAAATAGGTCACGAAATGGCGGTCATGGCGCAAGGTGCGTAACGCCAGCCTCCGGTAGAGCGCGGGAGGCAAGAGATGGGCAGCGAGCCAGAACATCGGGAAACGAACCCAGGGAGTAACGGCTGCCGGAATCTGAAGCACCCCATCCTTCATGTAGGGACGACGGGGAGCCGAGAGGCTCATATATCGTCCCGGGATAAAGGTCGGGTTGAGGGATGAATCATAGAGGTATCCCGCTTGGGCAACCTCCCTCTCATCGAGTTTCATCATACGGGCCTGACGATACCCGAAGACCGGCTTACCCGAGAGCCGCTCCAACTCAAGGCGCGACTCCCGGAGATCAGGTATGTGGAATGATGAATGGTGCATACCATGGCTTGCCACTTCGTGTCCCTCGCTGACTATGCGCTCCAAAATTTGCGGAGCGGCTTTTACGAAATCTACGGTACAGAAGAAAGTCGCTTTCACCCCATGACGCCCGAGTATATCGAGTACTTTACCGGCTCCGTAGGAGGAGACGGCTATCTGGCGTTCAAACGTTATATCGGCCCCATGTTCGGTAGGGAGATCGAACTCCTCGATATCGAAGCTCAGGCAAACCATCGGTTTTGCATCCATAACTCAAAAAAATTCAGACTTAGACAGCGAGAATCAGGAAATAGTTCTTTTTACCACGCTGGGCCAAGATGTATTGGCCTGCTATCAGGGAATCGGCGTTGATTACCGCGTTGGGATCCGTAACCTTTTCCTTGTTGATCTGGACACCTCCACCGGTCACCATCTTTCGTGCTTCACCTTTTGAGGGGAATACTGAGGTCTTTACAGCCAACAGGTCCAGCAACGGTATACCGGACTTCAGTTCCTCAGCAGAAATCTCGAACTGAGGCACACCCTCGAATACATCGAGAAGAGTCTGGCGATCGATGGTATGCAGGATCTCAGCCGCATCCTTGCCGAAGAGTATGCTGCTGGCGCGCACCGCGGCCTCGTAAGCTTCAGGTGAATGTACCATCTCAGTCACCTCCTTGGCAAGACGTTTCTGGAGAGGGCGCTGACCCGGATCCTTGGCATGTTCCTCAGCTAAAGCTTCGATTTCCTCCTTAGTCAGGGTGGTGAAGATCTTGAGGTATTTCTCGGCATCCGCATCGGATACATTGAGCCAGAACTGATAGAACTTATAGGGGGAAGTGTAGGCGGGATCAAGCCAGATGTTTCCGCTTTCGGTCTTACCGAACTTACCGCCGTCAGCCTTAGTGATCAGAGGGCAGGTAAGGGCGAATACCTCGCCACCCAACTTACGGCGTATGAGCTCTGCGCCGGTGGTGATGTTGCCCCATTGGTCGGAACCGCCGAGTTGTAATTTACAGTTCTTGGACTGATAGAGGTTCAGGAAATCGAAACCTTGCAGGAGCTGGTAGGTGAACTCAGTGAAGCTCAGTCCATCGCGAGCCTCGCCATTAAGGCGCTTCTGTACGGAGTCCTTGGCCATCATATAATTGACAGTGATATGCTTTCCTATCTCGCGGGCGAAGTCCAGGAAAGTAACATCCTTGGTCCAGTCATAGTTATTGACCAGTTCGGCGCGGTTAGGCGCATCGCTCTCGAAATCCAGGAATTTGCCGAGCTGCTTTTTGATCGCCTCTTGATTATGACGCAGGGTAGCCTCATCAAGCAGATTACGTTCGGCGGATTTACCGGATGGGTCACCGATCATTCCGGTGGCACCCCCGATAAGGGCCAGTGGCTTATGGCCGCAACGCTGGAAATGTCGCAGCATCATAACTCCGCAGAGATGGCCGATATGAAGTGAGTCCGCAGTCGGGTCTATGCCGAGGT
>CAZKJP010000067.1:0-16033 GCA_964553075.1 uncultured Sangeribacter sp.
ACAGACCGGTGGACTCAACTACATACTCTGCACCAGCTTCGCCCCAACCGATTTCTTTCGGGTCGCGGCATGCGGTCACGCGGATGGGCTTGCCGTTTACGATCAGAAGAGATTTCTCCATGTCGTAGTCTACAGTGCCGTCGAAACGACCGTGCATTGTATCATACTTCAGCATGTATGCCATGTAATCAACGGGAAGAAGGTCGTTGATGGCTACTACTTCGAGATCATCTCTTTTGGTCGATGCACGGAATACAAAACGACCGATACGGCCGAAACCGTTAATACCAATCTTTGTCATTCTTAATTAATAATTTTTATTTTGGTTGATAGATTTAATTTTGATTCTTTCTTTCGCTGGAATCTGACTTGCGGCATCCCGGGTTACCAGACCGGAATACCCTACCTTTTTCAAGCTACAAAGGTACGAATTTTTTTTCATTCATCCTACCTTTGAGCCCTTTTCAAAGCTAATTTTTTCAGATTCCTCACTCGGATTGAACCCTTCCTAAAGTTGTAACATCATTTCCCCCGTTATAGTTGTGCTCCTCGGCCAACTTCCTCTAAAAATTATCAAGGAATTAGCCGGCCACTATCGGGGAAGCCTTTACTGCGCCTTGTAGGTGTAATCTATCTTGGGCATTACGCCCTGGAACATATTCATCACCATGCCGGTAGAAGCCCCGATATAGGTCGGGTCGGATACATTATAGACGTTTCCGCCATATTGGTATGCTCCTCCCTTTTTCGGTTTCTCAAGCTTTACAGCGGCTGCCTCATGGCCGGGATAGGCTATCAACTGCGCCTCCTTGCCCAAGGCGTTCCATAGGAAATAGGTGTAGAAGATAGCCCGGTCCTCACAGTCGTTACGAGGGTAAAATAAATTCTCCTCCAAGAAATAGGGCTTCTCGAAACCATGGAAGTCATCATCGGTGGCATAGTCGAAAGCGTTCTGCACAAACCCCAACAACTGCTCCACGGCCGTATCCGGATCCATACCTGCGAGTTGGCTTTTAACCTGCTCTACGAGCTGAGCACGGAGTTCTGGATCTACATTAGCCTTGGCATATTCCGATATCTCAGTCTGAGGATAGCGGTAGAGGATGGGCATAAGATTGGCGTTGACCTCACCCTGAAGGTGAATTGGCCCATATTCGATATCGAACTTCTTGGGATTACGAGGAATCTTGAGAGACCCTAAGGAAACTCCTACCTGATTTGCCTGAGCAGCCGCATCCGGAAGGTAGCACGTCGACAGACGCTCCTCATCCAGACGGTTATCATCATAGGAATCGGGTGAGAAAATATAATATTTCCTATCTCCGAGTCCTACTGAGCGACGGGCGTATACCATTTGGTCCAGTGGCACGAGCAACAAAGGCACACCCTTGCCCGATATTCCTAAGCGCACATCGTACCCGGCGTTAGCCATCAGATAATGGGTAGCCGAGAACTTTGCCGCATCGTCTGCATCCGGGAATTTGGAGTCTATATAGGATTTGACAAGCTCGTACTCCAGATAGTCGTTAAGCCCCATATCCTTCGAGATCTTCTTCAACTCGGGGAGGATGGTCTTAGCCTGAGACTTATCAAGAGTAGTCCAATGGGAAGCGTAGTCAGAAGGCATGTAGATGCCATTGGTAAGTTCAAAGTCGATTTTCGGTACCGATACAGGTATTGAATAGAAAGTGAAGGTCTCCTTTTCGGCAATTTTAGGTTTACCTATCTCTTTATCCATACCGGCCAACAGACCCGGTTTCGGAGCGGAAGACCCAGTCTGGGCAACCGGAGTTTTAGGAGCGGGCTGAGAAGCCGGTTTGGCTTGGGCAGTCGCTGCAGATGCTTCCGGCTTGGGAGCTGTGCGTATTACTCTCTCAACGTATGTATTACCATTGCGTACATATCCTTTTCTGATGACCTTCTCCTTCTGCTTCTTCTCTTTCTTAGCACCCCCTTTTTTCTTGAATATGTCCTTAAAGACATCCCATATCTTGTCAGTATTAGATTCCTCCACACTGACCTCAGAGCCTACCATTTCCAGAAGCTCATCGTCATCAAAGGCAGCGAAACGCTGGGGAGTCTCCTCTACGGTCTCTTCGTCAAATCCCTCTACAACCGGCACCTCCTCCGGTTTGGGCACATCATACCGCTTCATGGCATTGAGACTTTCATACTCATGCCACTCTCCGTTGAGGAAATCCGCATAATGGTCCAGGATTGTCTTACGGAACTGGTTATAGTCCGACATTATCCCTTTCCGGAACTCCTCGAATGACTTATGCTGGCTTTGGGCGGAAGCCATCGGTACTCCGAAGAGCACCGAGGCGGCCGCCAGGCCATAAATTATCTTGTGCTTCATCAGTCGTCAAAACCGGCCTTTACGTACTCAGAAATCTTCTCTCCATATTTCTGGGCAGCAGCGGATTCCTTGAAGGCGTTCTCCATCGCGCGCAGACGGGCTTTGGAAGCAGCATTCTCGCTTACAATATAAAATGCACGAACCTCATACGTGCCGTCACCCAAGGGTTTGATAATGGTATAGGAGGGCTGGAGTTCACCGCGGATCTCTTTCTCCACCAAGCGCTCGTAAGCTGCGTAGAAGTTCTCGAACTCAGCATCGGGATCGACACCGCTGCCGGCCATGTCGCTTACCAAACGACCTTGTACCTGACTGAGTGCGTTCTGAGCATAATCAGTTACGGCATTATTGGCGGCCATCTGCTTGCCTACGTTTTTAGATTTAACTTTGGTAGCGATCCCGGATACCTCGTATCCATCCTCGAGGTTAGCCAACTTGTCGTAGTGCTCGGCTAACGCAACTTCCATAGTATGGCTTCCGAGGAGTTCCCAGTCCCCCTTCTTGTATTCCTTAAGTTTCTCTTTCAGTTCTTTCTTGCGGGCTTTTTCAAGCTGCTTGTTGCCGGCTGCCTCTCCATAGAGGGGAACCATCATAAGAATAGCCAAAAGGCCAAAAATCAGTTTTCTCATTTTTGCGTGATTTAAGTTAGTTATTACTTTATTTATTCAGATTTAACGGGGTAGTATCTGGAGGTTCATCGCCTTGACTCCCATCCGGGGGTCATTGCGGCGGGTCTTAATCAACCATTTGTTGAACTCTCCGATCTTCATTACCGGCAATCCAGCTCCCTCAGCCATAACCGGTCGCGAGAATGTATTGGGCGAATATACCGCGTAGAGGCGATTATACTCTACATGGTCGGGAGCTGTTAGGTACATCTCCTCCACTTCCGCACCGGTCTGGCTACGATCACGGTCGTACTCGCGGCTGAAGAAGACATACTCTTTATCGCGTACTACCGGTAGCCGCATACGCGAATCCTGCGGGTATGGCAACAGAAGATAGACATCCCCCTGCTCATCTTCCAAGAAGACAGCGAGCGAGCCATTCTCCACTCCCCGGAAATAAAGGTACATGTCATCCCCGTCCCGGAAAAGTATATCGGCGTTCTTCTTATCCGTACCGTTCTTCAACACCATGGCCTCGAACTCAGCGGAATCATTGCTGATCTCGCGGGCCTTTCCTTTTATCCGGCACTTTACGATCAGATTTTGATCCCGGTCGTAATCAAATTCATACTCGGGTTCTCCATCATCGGCGATCCATTCTCCCTTGACCTCAGTAGAGGAAACGGCAAGAAAATCACTTTGAGCGCGATTCCCGATCTGACGGTCCGACTGCAAGATATCCTGAGAGACGATAGTCCCGAAGTTGCGCGCCAGGGCATCTATGCGTGCCTGCTCGGCAGCCAAGCGCATACATTCCATCTTAGATTTCGTGCCATCGTCATAGTAGACAGCTTCTCCCTTGACGGTAACGATATCCCCGGCCATACATACCCCGGCCCAGAGTATTGCTGCCAAGCTTATAAGGATCCTGATCATGGGCGCAGCTTCTTGTTGGTCCAACGGTCGCGCATCATACCTGACAATACCGTCTTCGGTGTCTGCATCTTACGGTTAACGGTCATGGAGTTCTTTTTTACATTCTCCTCTACATATTTGCTGAGATCCTCAAGGCTTGCGTTACCTTTGGATTCCTGCAGCTTCTTAAGGAGGAAATAAGTGAAGAGTCCATGGTTTTTCTCGCGGTATGGGAGGGCTGTCTCCTGGTCAGAGGCCGCGCTCAACACATACATATTACCCTCAGCAGCAGTATCGCGTGGTTTCAGGGCTACTCCGCGTGCTTTCGAGAGCATATCTCCATCGCGGGTTGCTCCGCTGAAGCAGGCATCTAAGAATACCATCACATTCTCAGCCCCTGTTGAGGCCAAGTCCATATAGAGTTTCTTCAAGGGATAGGAAGTGGCCGGCGTTATACCATCGCCGTCTACCGGCAACAGATATGAGTCCTTGTCCTTCTCATCCGGGAAACCATGTCCCGCATAATAGAAGATTACATCCACACCGTCTCCCAAAGCGGAGGTCATCTGGCGTAGTTTCTGGACCGCGCCAAGCATCTCGGCATAGGTCGCATTAGGATATACCATCACCTGACTCTCGGGAATCCCCAGAGTGCGGGTACAATATTCAGCGAAGGTCTCGGCATCATTCAGGGCTGCCTCTACTTTAGTCACCTGCTTGTAATCCTCGTTTCCGATCACAAGCGCTATACTCTTCTCGGCCTTACGGCTGGTAAGAGGTATGTCGCGGTCTACATCGCTCTTGGCGCGCAAAACCTTGGTAGCGGCATTCTTGCCGGTAGAAGAAGAGGCATTAGCCGCGCTTTGTCCGCGTAAATAGGAATCCAAATCAACTCTCACCTCGGTAAAGGCATAATCGGCTACCTGATCAGAGTTATAGCTGTAAGTCTTACCGGTAGAAGTCACGACATCCACTGCTGCTATCGCTACCCGGTTATCCTTGATATAGTATTTCGGATTACGCAACTGAACTGAGTTCCAACCGGACTTGAATGCCTCCGCCTCCTTATTCTTTAGCGGCACCTTTACGGTTATCGGACCCATTGCGGATTCTATCAGGTAAGTCTCGTTGTCTACATCGTATGGTTGGAGCGAAAGGTCGGAGATGCGTAACTTTCCTGCATATTTCTTAAGGTAATCAGCCTCGGCCTCCTTACAAAGAGCCTGATATTGACGGTAGACGCTCTCCTTGGTTACGCGCTTCTCGAAGTCCTCCTGACGTTCGAACTCGCCGCGCTTGGTCCATGAGGCCAACCTTCCTTCTACGAATCCATGAGCGAACTCTTGGAAATCAGGTACGCTACCGCTAACCGTCCCAGCCGAACTATTCTCAGCAAAAGAGATCGATTCCGGCATTCCGTTCATCGGCATTCCGGGCTGACCCAAGGCCTGGAGACGTATGTTGATCTGGTCAAGGCGGTCTGCCTGGCCGAGACATCCATAAGTAGTTGCAAGTGCCTTAAGGTACTTGACGTTGGTAGGATCATTATCTACTACCACTTCCAACTTGTTAGCCGCCGACTGCAGGTAGGCCTGAGCCTGGCGTGAATAACGTTTGGAAGTCTTCTCATCCTTCTCCATCAGGGCCTTGTTGTAATAATCGGCTCCCAAATTGTAATATCCCAGAGCAAGATGCTGGTTTATGGGCTTGCTGTCGGGTTTCATCTCATAGAGACGCTGGAAAATATCCACCGCTGAGCTGTAATTCCCCTCATTCTCAAAGAGGCGGCCCTGGGCGTTGAGCAGATTCTCATCATCCGGTCTCATCGCAAGTCCCTTTGTAAGCAAAGGCTGCATTCGGTCGGTGCGTCCGGAATCAAGACAGACCTGAAGAGCCAGCATCAGAAGATCGAAATTGGCCGGATATTGGTCTACGGCACCGGTCAGCTTATCTACTGCGCGCTCGGGACACCCGGCATTCAGGCAAGCCTGCCCGAAGAAAGTCACTACCTGTTCCCGACGGTCCTGAGTCCCGGTAGCTAAGTAGGTCTCTAAATAATCCGCGGCTTTCGGGAAATCCTTGTGGTTATAGGCATCCGAAGCAGCGGTGTAGACCAAGGCATTATAGAGAGCCGGATCCGTATGACCGAAATTAGCACCCGTCATCATCGGATCGAGCCGCATGTCCACGTATGCACGGGCGAAGCGTGCCATCTCAGCCGAATCATTCTGTCCGGAATAATACATAGCCCCGCGACGCAACAGATCACTCAGATCCAACAACACACCCTTATAGCGTGTCCGGTCGCTTTCCTCCAATCTTGGTGCTTCAAGAGCAGCCAATACCTTAGTATAGACATCCATGACAGCCGGATAAAGTTCTCCTTCGGTCACTCCGTCATACTGTATGAATTTCAGATTCTTGTACCCCTCGGTAGCCGCTTCGTTAAGGCGCAAAGTCTCAGCCATGGCGATAGAGTCGGCACGGGCTTCCATATCTATCAATTCTTCTTCGGCAGACCGGGGGGCGGTTTCTACGTTTTCAGCAGATTGGGGCTCCTGTGTGGATTCCTGGGCGTTTATGCTGAACCCTAACAGGGTCAGTGCTAAAATGCCTGCCCCCGCCATACGCGGGAGCAAGCGGTTTGTATTCTTGCGTATATCTATTGATCTTGACATTTATTGGTCTGATTAATAAGCATCCTCAAAGGTAAGCTGCAGGGAGATACGGCGGTATTCGCTACCCTTACCTTCGCTAACATTTACCTCATAACGGTAATCGGCGTTCATATCCTTGAACCCTTCTACATGCTTTTCAAGGTAATCCTTTACACCCATAGCACGCATCAAGGCCAATTGCTCATTCTCCTTGATACCTCCGGCCTGGGTAACGGTCAGGGCAGACAGGTCCCCGTTAATGTATACCGGCTCCTCTTCAAACTCTCCGTAAGAGCCGTCGTACGGGATTCCGCGTATGATCGGGGTAGCGTCTGCCGCACCGCTGAGTACCACCTTCATTCTCTTTCCGGGTTTCATATATTGCTTGAGATCACCTCCGAAGGCCTGCTCCACGATACTGAGCATGGAGGTAGCGGCTCCCGATTCCTCTACATGGTATTTGCCGGGTCCGAAATCCTCTTCTGCGGAAAATTCTGGATCTACTGTATAAGTCACCGACACCACATAGTTGAGGATACGGTTACCTGCAGCGTCATACTCCGGTACTACTTTCGAATCTACGGCAATCTGGGTATGGTCAGATATGATGTTCTCGCTCTTTGCCTCGCGCAAGACCTTCTCGCGGAGCTCCTGAAGGCGTATCTCCTCCATCTGCTGCTGTTGCAATACCTCTAAGGATATGGCATCGTCGGCAGCCATGAACTGAAGGTCGGCCCTCATTACATTGTCATATATATAGGACTCACCATTCGCGAGATTGGTAACTTTTGCATATACAATCTCGAAGGAGTCATCAGGCAATACTCCATACATGACATCGCTCAAGACCAAGTCGGAGGCTTTGCTGATAGACGTTACTTCCGATTCCGGCACCGGCAGATAGATCGTCGGCATAGAATCGAAGTTCAGTGCCAAGACCCCGTTAGCGCGGTCGTAGGTACCGATCGAGAGGTTGGCTCCTGACATCATATCACCGGCGAAACGGGTAGCTGCCTCTTCCTCGAAGAGGCGACGCTGGCGCTGACGGCTCTCAGCGTTGACACGGTTCTGGTACTCTTCCATGCTCTCGCCCGGCATCATCTTGAGCCACTCGTTCATCTTATTCTCAGCCTCCTCTTCAATCAGCTTGCTATAATAAGGCTTGAGGTTGATAAGACGTATGGCCTCGATATGGTTGCCGGACGGATATACCATAACGGTATTGCGCATCGCGTCGGTTATGAAGTCCACATCAGTAACGCCGGGCCGATCTGCTGTATAGTAGTCGCGGTCGGAATCGCGCAGTAGGTTGATGACCGTTACCTGATCATTACCCGTAACGACCGCCACATATTTACCGTCCAGGTTGAAAGCGAACGAACGAGCATCACCTAAGTCATCTACAATCTTGCGCATGTCGAAGGTTCGGGTATTATAGACGGTAAGAAGACCATCGTCTGTAAGAACGCCGAAATCACTGTTATCAGGTGAGAAGGCCATGCCGTTTATCTTCTCACCTATATTATATTCTTTACGGACCTTGTTTTCCTGGAGGTTATAGACTACGACCTTTTCATCTCCGGCGACTGCTAAGTAGTATCCGTTGGGGCTCAATGCCATCAGGTCAACCCGGATCGGCACATTTTCAATGACATTGACCGACTGGAATGTACGCGGATTGAGGAAGTAGATATTTCCGGGGGTTGCTACGATTATACCGCGGGCATCGGCTGTGTATCCAATCGCGGTCGGCATCCCGTATTTCTTGGTGTCGAACTTAAACAGCTTCTTGTCTGCTGTCTGAGTATGGTAAAGCTGGGCTGAGGTGACGCCTTTCTTGTTCTTGGTCACTATGCCATAGTTCACACCCGAGGGATTTACGGCGAAGCTCATTACCGTATCCTTGCCGGCGTAAAGTTCATCGCCGCGCATTGTCCTGACACTGTTTTGGTCAGCTGAATAGATGGTAGTGAGATAAGGCTCTACAAATTTCGTAGGGGCCTTGCGATAGAAACGATACTTGGTGGTGGCAGACGAAGATTCCTGGCCTACAGCCAATGACGGCTGTGCCAAAGCTGTCAAACCTATAAGGGTAGTAGCGATAAGTATTTTCTTAGACATGATAGGTGGTCGGTTAATCGGATACCGTCAGGACGGCACCGGTATTTAGGAAAAGAAACCTGAACATCCATACTTTGAGGGTGAGGTTTCAGCGCGAAATTACTTAAAAATTCCCTAATGGTCAAAATTTCAGACCCTTTTATAGGGTTTTAACGGTAGAAAACACCCGACATTGGGGTTTAGCTGCCCGAAACTTGCAAAAAATCACCTTTTTTAAACTTACTTCTGAACTTTTACCCTTTCATTGCATTAAGATAGTATAAACTATATCAACTATATCAAAAAGAACATGGGAAAATTTCTTACCGACTTTAAAGAGTTCGCCCTCAAAGGGAATATCGTAGATATGGCTGTCGGCGTTATCATCGGCGGTGCTTTCGGCAAAATCGTTTCTTCATTGGTAAATGATATGATCATGCCGATCATCTCGCTATGCACAGGCAGCGTTAATTTCACCGATCTGAAGACTACCCTCCGTCCTGAGGAATTAGATGCGGCCGGCAATGTACTCCATGAAGCCGTAACATTCAACTATGGTATGTTCATCCAGAACATCATCGACTTCCTGATCATCGCCTTCAGTATCTTTATTGCAATCCGCTACGCTATGAAGCTTAAGAAGAAAGAAGCTGAGCCGGAACCCGCACCCGCAGATCCGGAACCGACCAAGGAAGAGGTGCTCCTCACCGAAATCCGCGACCTCCTCAAGCAAGACGTAAACAAGAAATAATTCACTCTAAACAAGGATATAAAATAGGATGCGCTCAAAAGAACGCATCCTATTTTTATGTTATTATGTTACCTTATAAATTTATTTTACTGCGACTTTGAGGGTCTGGCCTTCGTAGCGTACCAGGTAGATGCCCTTCTGAAGGTTCTCCTTGCCGCTCTTCATGCCTGAGAGGGTGTAAACCTCGGCTCCGGCGGGTGCTTCGATGCAACCGTTGACTACGCGTACAGTGAAGGGACGCTCAGCGGAGATGCCCTTGACGCCGACTGTGCTGCCGTCGATGTACATCTTCTTCACTTCCCAAGTACCGCATGCGTCAACCTCGGACTTATAGCTAAGACCTACCTGGATCTTCTCACCGGCGAACTGGTTGATGTCGATGTTCTCGCAGTCTACGAATGTCCAGTTGCTGTTGGTGAACCATACCGGTATCTCAATCTTAGTCCATTCGCCACCAACGGTGCGGATCATCAGCTCACACTGTTCCTGGGCCTTTTCAAGGCTTGTGAACTTGTTGCCGGTGTGAGCGAAGCTCATAGTCAGGCCGGTAGCGCCGGTAAGGTCGATTTCCGGAGAAATTGCGATAGCGTCAGCTTCGTACGCCTGATTCTTGTAGGCAGATGCCTTATAATTGGTGTAAGAGGCATCCCAACTCCAGATGTATGAGAGTTCGGAGGGAAGCGGGATGTTATATTCTACAGTCCAACCATCAGCATTGTCAACCAATGAAGCGAAGAGATGCTCAGGAGCCGGAGGAGGTGTTACGCCACCTTCCAACTTATAGGAAATCACGTTCTTAAAGCCCGGTACACTGAAATAAGTCTCATAGGTACCGCAGAGCGTAACGATCTTACCGAGGTTTTCGGGATTGGCAACCAAGTTGAGAGCTGAGCGAATATCGCCGACCGGAAGTTGAACAGGTACACAGAGAGCGATGTCTTTGCAATCAGCAGCCTCAGCGATCAGGATGTTGGTATTGGTCTGTTCCCCGGCGCCGGCACCGAAGATAGCAGCGGAAGTATTCTGTCCGTCGATGAAACCTACGATATAACCCTTTACATACCATCCGGGCTCACCCTGGTTCTTAGCGGGACAGGTATTGGCGAGCAGCTGGCTAACGGTGAGAGGATTCTCCTCGGTACCTTTTTCGCCTGTGGTCTGACCACCACCCTGGCCGGCGTTCAGCTTGACATTGGTAACGCACCAGGTTGCGTAGTTGGCATCCTGAGCTGCGGTATAATTGAAGCCGATGTAGATCTCTCCGCTATAGGAACTCAGATCCAAGTCACCGGAAGCTACCCATCCGCTGTAACCGCTTGCCGGTGCTGCAGGATAAGAAGGGGAAAGGAGAGTCTTGGTAGCGTTCGCAGGATCATTGGAAGTAAGGATATATGCTTTGAACTCAGTAGTAGTTGAGCCATAGCCATTTACCTGAGTGTCGAAAGTCAAGATCTTGCTTTCGCACTCATCGATCTTCACCGGGGGAGAAATCAGCCAAGCATCAAAAGGAGGCTGGGTACCCTTGTAACCGGTCATAGCAGCATAAGTCTCACCGCTATAAGAGGTGCTGTAGAAGCTTTTATCACCGGTAACCGCTACGTTAGTCCAGTTAGCAGGAATAGACGCGAACTTCTCGTCAAGAGAAGTTACGGGGTCGATTACCGGTGCAACAGGAGGAGTATGATTTCCGTTCAGGAGCTCGCCCCATGAATATTCAGTTACGGACTTAAGACCGTTAACTCCGAAATATTTCTCGTTGGAACCAAGTAGAGTCACCATCTGACCAATATACTCGGGATGGTAGACCGGGCTGAGTGTATTACGGATATCCCCTGCGGGAAGTTGAACAGCCAAGCAGTACGCTACATCATCCTCACCGCTGGAAGAAGCGAGAAGAAGGTTGGAGTTGGTTGGATTCTCCATGTCCGGCGTCGGCGCACCGAAAAACGCATCCGTCTTATTCATACCGTTGATGAAACCAACGATATAACCTTTAACGTAAGTGTCCGCGATGGGAGAAGAAGGAGTTCCCTGTTCGAGAATCTCATCTACCGTAAGCGGAGCTTCAGCTGAACCCTGGGCAGCGTTGCCGGCAAGCACACCGCAAATAAGGGCCAAAATGCCAAGTAGAGTTTTTTTCATGTTTATTTTGTTAATTATGGTTTTATGTTCACGGATTGCCACAATTGGGCATCTTCATGCAAATTTAATTCTTTCAAAGGAATTTTAAACAGTTATCACTGATAATTTTAATGATAAATTTCGTTAATATTGGTAGACCCTTACTCCACTTCCCCCATTCTCCTGGCCGAATTGGAGTAACTTTATCAATAAAGGACTACGATATGAAGGAAAAGAAAATACTTGTCGTCTCGACCGGCGCCGGCATAAGCGCCGAGAGCGGGATCTCCACATTCCGCGATGCCGATGGTCTTTGGGAGAATTATCCGGTTATGGAAGTAGCTTCCGCCGACGGTTTCCGCAGGAATCCGGAATTGGTGCATCACTTTTACAATGAGCGCCGTAAGGCTCTGCTCAATGCCCAACCTAACGCTGCCCATAAAGCCCTCGTGGACCTGGAAAAGGATTGGGATGTCTATATAATCACCCAGAATGTGGATGACCTCCATGAGAGGGCCGGCTCTAAAAATGTTCTTCATCTTCACGGTGAACTGATGAAGATACGTTCTATCTCGGATCCGGACTATATCGAGACCTTGGATATAGAGCATCTTGAGACTACTCCGCAGACGCGCGGCAAACGCGGCGACCTGATGCGTCCCCATATCGTATTTTTCCAGGAGCCGGTGCCCAATATTGAAAAGGCGATCGACTTGGTATCAATGGCGGATGTATTCGTAGTGATCGGGACTTCATTGGTAGTATATCCGGCTGCCGGGTTACTTAATTACGTGCGCCCGGGCACACCTATATATTATATAGACCCGCGGCCGGCCTCAACGGCCGGCATACCGAATGTGCATGTCATAGCCGAGCCGGCCACCAAAGGTATGCAGACCCTTGCCAATTTATTAGGATAATTTACTAACTTTGCGCTCTAAACCCCGTGTCACAAAATTTTAGATTCTCCGGGGTCTAAAGTCATAGATAATACGACAAACACCATAGATTATGAAACTAAACATCTTAATTGCCGCCGGAGCAGCCGCCCTGCTTATGGCGTCCTGCGTTTCCAAGAAGGAATACGCTGCCCTGCAGTCCAATTATGAGAATTTGCAGAAAGACTATTTCACTTCCCAGACTTCTCTGGCTGAGTGTAATGCCAACTCTCGTTCACTGCAGTCCATGCTCGATCAGCAGAAACAGGCTAACTTGGAACTCAAGGCCGGTTACCAGGATATCAAGAACTCCCTGGACCAGTCTCTGCAATCATCAGCCCAGGGGAATGTGAACATCGCCAAACTGGTTGATGAGATCAATGCTTCCAACAAATACATCAAGCAGTTAGTAGACGCAAAGTCAAAGTCAGACTCTCTCAATATGGTGCTGACCAACAATCTGACCCGCTCCCTGAGCCGCGAAGAAATGAAGGACATAGACATCAAGGTGCTGAAGGGTGTGGTATATGTATCCTTGGCCGACAACATGCTCTTCAAGTCCGGTTCATACGAGATCAGCGACCGTGCTATGGAGACCTTGGGCAAGATAGCTAAGATCATCAAGGACTATAGCGACTACGATGTATTGGTAGAGGGGAATACCGACAATGTACCTATCTCAAAGACCAATATCCGCAACAACTGGGACCTCTCGGCTCTGAGAGCCTCTTCTGTGGTACAGGTTCTCCAGAACAAGTTCGGCATCAATCCGTCGCGCCTTACTGCCGGTGGACGCGGTGAGTTCAATCCTCTGACCGACAACGATACCGAGACCGGAAAAGCACGCAACCGTCGCACTGAGATCATCATCACTCCGAAGCTCGACGAGTTCCTCGACCTCATCGACCAGCATCCGGAAGACAAATAAAAACCTGTTTCTGTTGGTAATATTTGACTGAAATCCAAGAGACAGAGAGAAAGAAATAAAGACCCAAAAGGGGGCGGCCTGCTTCAGACCGTCCCCTTTCTTACAAACATCAAGGTTACGAAAAGTATTTCGTACCAATTCTTGCGGGTATACGTTTAAAGTGATAACCTATATAACAGGTCAGTGGTTCAACGCCCCCTGATTTTTAACTTCTCAGGAGCAACGATACCCCGTCTCAAAAGTTAAGATGTTCCCGGGTTCAGGATTTGACGGCTTCCGGGGTCCATTTCTTTAGGAAGCGCAGTACTTTCTTGCGGTCGTAGCCTTCCCCGGATTCCAAGAAGACGGAGTCCTGGATATGCAGGACTTTACCTTCCGGATCCATAACTACCAAAACCGGGAAGCCGAAACGGTTAGGATTGCCTAATTGATCCATCAATGCCTCTCCTTCCGCTTTCTTTTCCTTATCCTCCTCATTGGGATTATAATTGAGGTGAATGTAAATAAAGTTATCCTCTATCATCTGCTTGATCTCAGGATCAGCATCGATAAAGGCAGCTAACCTTAAACACCATTTACACCAATTGCCACCGACCTGGGCAATTACAAACCGTCCATCATCCTGCGATTGCAAGAGAGCCCTCTCCATCTGCGCTTTGCGGTCGAGGGACTCATCGTAAACCCGCCGGACGGATTCCTGGGCAATACCAGTGAGCAACCCACCTACCAGCATCACCAAAATCATCAATTTCCTCATTTCCAAGCAATATATTCAAATATTAAAATTAGTTAAATTTACTTCCTTCCCACTATCTTAACGGCTAATTGCACTATATTTGCATCCGCATTACCATAAATCCTAACAGAAACATAATCAAATCTTAAAGATATGACAACATTCAGAAAGATCGGGGCATTCGCCCTAACAGCCATCTTATGCTTTGGTGCTTTCTCCTGTAACAAGGATGACGACGAACCGGAAGATATTATTGGAACCGGTACAGGTCAAAGTTCACAGCTCGGTATGAACTACGCTTACTTCTGGACCGATGAGGAGACCGTCACCAGTCCGGACAACCATACCATGCATCTGGAGTTCTACAACTGGGATGTGGTAAAATTCGCCCAGACCGAGGATTATTCATTGCTGCCCTCTAAGTTAAACTATGTATCTTTCAACTATGAAGTACCCAAGGGTCAGACAGCTCCTAAGACCGTAACCCTCCCTTCAGAAAAATATTATGTAATGTTAGTGAAGGATGTACCTCAGGGGGATGCTGATACCGGCTGGCAAGGTGAGAGCGGATACGGCGTATCCGGCAACTCCGAACTAAAGGTGATTGTAGATGGCTACAACATCAAGCTGGAATGTGCGCGAGTTACCTTGCATAACATAAAGAACTCTTCCGACACTAACATCTTCAATTTCTCATATTCCGGACCCTTCGCGGCTCTGGCGGCCGGAATGAGGGAGTAACAGAAGAGATTTTCATTTAGACCCCTTATATTTTATGAGACGGGGTCTTAACCGAATAAACAACAGACCCGGTCGCCATAACGGATACCGGGTCTGTATTTTTCATATTCCTGGTGAAGCCAAGCAAAGGTTGCTTAGGCTTCCCGGATGCTGTCCTATTATCAGATCAAAGAGCGGCCCTTCTCGATTGCCTGCTCGTTGAGCGGAATCAACTTATGGTGACGCTCAGGCAGAGACTTCTTAAGACCCTTCACTACATTCTCCATCGGGAGCTTGTAAGGCATTGCCTCAAGCAACGCACCCATTACAACCATGTTGTAAGCCTTAGAGTTACCGATCTCAAGGGTAGCGTCCATAGCATCGATCGGATAGATCGTGATATCGTCGCGAGTCGGGCGGTTGTGAATACCGTTGGTATCATAAATCAGTATGCCACCTTTCTTCACCTTGGGAGCGAACTTATCGAGACTCTGCTGGTTCAGGGCGATTACGATATCGTAGCTATCCAATACCGGAGAAGAGATCTTCTCATCGGAAAGGATAACAGTAACGTTGGCGGTACCGCCACGCTGTTCGGGTCCGTAAGAGGGCATCCAGGTAACTTCCTTTTCGTCCATCAGACCTGAGTAAGCCAGTATCTTGCCCATTGAGAGCACACCCTGACCGCCGAAGCCGGCTATGATGATTTCTTCTTTCATTTTTTATTATATTTATGGGATTGATACTTACTCTTTAACGTCCTTAAGGTCGCCGAGCGGATATTTCTCGAACATGTTCTGGGCCATCCATTCGTTAGCCTTTTCAGGACTCATCTTCCATCCGGAGTTACAGGTCGATACTACCTCTACTACTGAAGTACCGCGCTTAGCCATAGCGTTCTCGAAGGCTTTCTTCAGAGCTGCTTTGGTCTTGCGGACAGCGGCGGGAGTATGTACAGACTGACGGGTTACGAAGCAAGTTCCGTCCAGGATAGCCATCAGGTTGGTGATCTCCAGGGGATGACCATTCAGGTCAACGCGACGGCCGTAAGGAGTTGTGGCAGTCTTCTGGCCTACCAAGGTAGTCGGAGCCATCTGGCCACCGGTCATACCGTAGATAGCATTGTTTACGAAGATCATCACGATGTTCTCGCCGCGGTTGGCTGCGTGGATAGACTCAGCAGTACCGATAGCGGACATG
>CAZKJP010000068.1:0-15820 GCA_964553075.1 uncultured Sangeribacter sp.
CTGATTTCTAATTATGGCGAATTCGCCATAATTAAAATCAGGGTTATACACTTTCTCCCAAATACCAATAAATTCTAGCGTGTTACGATTACGCAGCCAGTCAGTAATGAAAAAGTCTCCATCTTTGGCACGCAACATATCGGTAAGACAAATATAGTCCTCTCCGTTTACTTTTACGACATTAACCTCAGTCTCTCTTACAGTTATTTTTGCCATTCGTGTCTAATCGTTAGATTTCAAATGCAAAATTACATAAAAAGTCTGACTTGTCAGGCTGGTAAGCGGCTTTTCAGAGATTTTATTAATATTAATTCAGAGGTTGTTCGGACAGTTTCCACCACGCCTCTTGTAAAAGCGTACCAGGGTGGAACTTCTGCTTTTTATCGGGTACGCATGAAAGTTATTGGTATAAGGATGTTATAATACCAGGTCGCGGTAGATGTCGAGGGCGGTGGAGATCTCGTCGGGGTCGGCGGTCTGGTCTATGAGGGGATCGGCGAGGTTTTGTAATAGGGTGAAGTTGATCTGGCCTTTCTCTCGGTTCTTTTTGTCATGGGTCATGTAGGAGATAAGCTTTTCGTTGTCTTTGCATTGTGCAGAGAGCTTGGGCCAATATTCCTTCAGCGACATAGCCAATGGATAAAGTTCTGCTGAGGGGAATCCCAAAATTGTATGGGAAAGAATCAGCTCAACCATCAGTCCATGAGCGACCGCTACGCCATGCGGAACCGGCTTCCCTTGCTCCATAGCCAATGACTCGAAAGCATGGCCGGCAGTATGTCCGAAATTCAATATCTTTCGGACACCTTTCTCCAGGGGATCTTCGTTAACTATTCGCTCTTTAATAGAGATACATTCCGATACAAGGGGAGATAACGTCTCAGGATTATGTAGAAAGGATTCCGGCTCAAGCATACGTCTATAAAGAGAAGGAGAGGCGATAAGACCATATTTCAGGATCTCGCCAAAACCGGAAAAGAGCTCAGCATCCGGCAGTGTCTTGAAAGTCTCTGGCAATAAGAAGACGGCAGAAGGATTATGGAAGGCACCGACCTGATTTTTGAGAGCCCCTAAATTCAGAGCCGTCTTACCCCCGACTGCGGCATCTACGGCTCCTAAGATGGTAGTAGGCACATTTGCATAATCTATTCCCCGCATATAAGTAGCTGCCGCAAAGCCTCCCAAGTCGCTGATCATGCCTCCGCCAATGTTAAGGAGAATCGAAGAACGGTTTGCCCCGCTTTGCGCCAACCAATTCCAGATATCATTGAGAGTATTGATATTTTTCGATTCTTCCCCGGCTGGGACGACATAGCGCGGCAAATCGTCTAACTCTATTTTCGACTTCAACAAAGGAATCACTAACCGCTCAACATTTGAGTCAGTGATAATAAACAGACTTTTGTCAATGTTTGACAAATATTCCGATAAATTATACTGTAGCATTGAAGTAGTTTATTATAAAATTATTCTCTCATACATTACAGTACAACTTACAATTTATTCAGTAGTGCCGGAAGGGAGGCTGCAAACTCCTGCATTGATGGGAATATCATATAGGGTGACTCCTTTTCGAATTCCTCTCGGGGGATGGGTCCGGTGGTGATGGCGAAAGTGCGTAACCCGGCAGCTACACCTGCTCTGACTCCTAAGGGTGCGTTCTCAATTACTATTGTCTCTTCCGGCAAAGTGCCGGCAATCTCCAATCCCTTGAGATAAGGCTCCGGATCCGGTTTGCCACGCGAAACATCCAAAGCCGTAACCCGTCTCTCAGCCGGGAAGGCCCCAGGATAATCTCTGTCCAACCGAGAGATCAAAGAGGACTGGGCGGAGCCGGTGACCAACACCGTCTTCACCCCCGCCTCTTGAAGAGCCCGTATCATGTCAGCAGCTCCGGGCATCATCTCCTTTTGCCCGAAACCTTGGAATATCTCAGCCTTCCGCGAATACAGCTCACGGGCTTTCTTCCGGCTAACACCATGTCCAAACACCCGTCGGTAAATGAGGTCTATCGTAGCCTCCCCGGTCATCCCCTCGTATAGGAAGAACTCATCAGGGTCGGTCTCAATACCCTGTTCGCGCATCATTTGATGCCATGCGCGGGCATGGTAAGGCATGGAGTCATAGAGCACTCCATCCATATCTATCAAAGCAGCTTTTATCATCTTTTTTGATCCCGTCTCATAAAATTAAAGTGTTTGTCCCGAGGCGGCCTTAGTCATCAGTTCATTGCCGGCCCATCTCATCTTCTTGGCGAAATTCCAGAGGAAGGACTTGCTGATATCGGAAGTCACGCGCCGTGCATCATCCGGTTTCCAGGATGGCCCACCGAACCGGATCTTGGGATGATGGTACATTCCCTCGACATTTATCCCGAAATGTAGCGGAATAGGGGAGTGGAGCACACCGATATGATAGTCCAAGTCGCCAGCGAAATTATTCACTCCTGTCAAGTACAGCCTGTAATTCTCGAAATCCAACCAGAAGGGATAAAGCTCAAGAAGATTATCATGGACCGTAGCACAGATATCAATATCTTTAATACTTATCGGTTTATCAGATCTGACAAGCAACATCTTAGTGACGCGCCTGATAAATGGATCCTGCTTCAGGGTCAGCTGGCGTCCTGTCAGAGTCATCCCGGCACTTAAAGAAGCCATATCCACCGACATATCAGGGGAGATTCCGAAATTGACCTTGGCCGAAAGCCCGGCGAAACCGGAGAGGTTCTTAATCTGCGGGAAATCGCTGACCATGGATTTGAACTTGGCGTACATCGGCTGAAGGTCAAGGTCCGTAACTTCGAGGGCAGCTTTCATTGTAAGATCCTCCAAGTTATTGGTATTATAGAGAGCCGACAGCTTCAACCCGGCGAATCCCATATCCATCGAAAGATCAGGTATGTCGAGATACCCGTCCTTAAGGATGATACGCGAACGGAGATCCGTCAGATCAAGATTGGTATAGAGAGCGTGTCCCAAATTAAGGTCTAAGGCCACATTCAGGTTGCGTGGCAATATCCAGGCATCCTCTGCCGGACCTTCTTTCTTATCTGTTTCCTTAGAGGAGGTATCCTTTCTCTTCTTCTCCCCGTGAGTCGCTTTGGCGATCTGATTGATATCAATCATAGGCCCCTGGAGATCCAGATGACCGGTAAGAGGAGCGAACGGGGCTCCGGCAAGAAGATTACGGAACCCGGCAGCCTTACCGCTGACCGAAACCCGGGAAACGCCGGAAGAGAACGGGAGTGTTCGTATATCTAAAGAATCGAAATCACAAGAGAGATCCGTATTAGCTAACTTGAAAGGATAGGGATAACCTTCTATATCCCACTCAGCGGAATTGAGCTTCAGGTCTACCGGCAGACGCCAATTGGTAACGAACTTCGCGAATCCCGGAGAGTGGACAGTCAAGGCAGCAGGTAGGTGAGGTGTCTTCGATAACCAAAGGGAGTCCTTGAAATGTGGGCGTGGAGCAAATCGTACCCGTCGTTCGGCAACCGTTGATGGCCGTAACGAGAGATCGGCATCAATCCCCTTGAAATCCAAGGAATGTCCCGGAGAGGTGATAGCGAAATATTTATTATTCAAATGGGCAGTAAGGGAACGCAACACGTCTCCCTCTCCGGTCAGTACACCATCTCCTTTTAGGTTCAGGGATTTCGCGGAGAGATTAGTATGTCCTTTATGCCAATCCGCGGATCCTACTTCCAGAGAGAAACTTATGGGCTTATCAAAGATGAAATTACCGTTGTCCATGTTACCGGCGGAACTCAGGGCCAAGTTAAGTCCCGACACATCCAGGCGCGAGCGACCCGGTTCGGTGTCCATAGTATATTCCGGGACTTTTATATCAGCAGTAAGGTTAATGTTCCGCGGTGTAGGATTGTTATAAGCCGGGAATGAGAAAGAGACATTGACCTTACCATTTGTTTTGCCCTCCGGATTTAGTTTGCCGAAGTCCGGGAAAAGCCGGGCTATACATTTGAAAGTACCGTCGAAAGCGATCTCCGAATCCACTTGGGGTTGCTCCATAAGATTGCTGACATCAGCTCTTATATCTATGGCTGTTCCTTCTGCCTGGGTGCGGAAAGGCTCGATATACAGGGAGGTCTTGTTTATATCCTCCCCATCGAAATTCAGCCGTGCCTCAAAGGTGGAGTGCCAGATTGAGAGAGGCTCAGTCCCTAACTGATATTCAAGGTCTCCTTCCGGTATGCGCACATCCAGTTCAAGAGAAGGAAGAGATCCTGAGGTCATGCGGTAAGGACGGGTAAGGCGCGCCGAGAGGTTCATCTCGATAGCCTGAGGAAGTCGCGTGAGATCCGGGATAACGGAAGTAGGTAGATAATTGAGCAGGGTCAGCACGCGGAAAGAATCGAAATTACAGGAAAAGGCGTTGATCTTGGCATCGTCAGATGCCAAGAGATCCAAGGACACATGTCCACGTATATTTCCCAGTCCGATACCGAAATCAGAGAATTTTATCTTAAAGGGGTTGAAATCTAAAGCGATATCTCCATTGAGGTTGAAGGGAAAATCAGACAGCAGCTGCATGTCCTGGACAGCAGCCGAAATTAGACCATCGAACTTACAGTCGTAAGTATTCTTGTGGTGTTTCACTTCTTTCATCCGGGCAGTCTTGGGATTCATCTGCAGGTTCAGACCTGATTGAAGGGAGCGGTAAGAAATATTCTCCGGGTCCGGAAACGCGATAACATTTGCCTCGATAGCCGGGATATGGGAATGTGAATCCGGGTTGGTAGGAAATATACTCCAATTGTCAAGTGAATCTGAGACAGCGACCAGATTGAGATTCACCCGTGAAACCTCTACATCATGTAATTTGATCTTCCCAAGCGCAAGGGCCTGGAGATTGACCCCTCCTATGAATTTACCCGAGGAGAAGAGCCGACGGTAATCTTCCGGAAGAGTCTTACGTAGGTTTTCCGGGATGGAGTCGAGCGTCCTGGAATAGACTACGCAGGAATCAGCCTGGATATGGAATCTTGGGAATGAGGACCAGATTGTGAACTGGAGATTGTAGAAACGGACATCGGCCTGAAGGTATTCGGAGGCACGGCTATTGACAATGGAGGTAAGACGGCTTGGAGTCAGCCATAAGGATATGAAAGTTAATCCCGCGACAATAAGCAGCAACAAGCCGCCGATAACGGCGACTGGTATACGTAGCCAAAGGCGTCTGTTATGTTTTGTCTCAGACATAGTCCTGCGGAATTATTTGCTTTCCCCACCAACGAGGACAGTGGATTTTCAATAGTAAAACAACCCCGACAATAATTAGTTGGCAATACACGGATAAAAGCACCGGGTATTTCTCAGAGGGTAATTTTGCAGGTGTAAAACGAACTCGTAAAGTCATGACTTCGAGATAAACCTGAAATAAAGATGTTAAAAAAATTTCTAAGACGTAATGTTGACACCCCTGACAGAAAGGTTGATGAAGACCTTGCAGATGCTACCGTTACCGGAGAAGTTGGAGAAGATCAGAACAATGCTGATGAAGGCTCTGACGAAACTTCCGGAGAAGCTTCCGGAGACTCTTCCGATGAATCCGGTCCCGATGGCCCCGCTGAACCGGAACCTTCTGAAAACCCTGCTGATCCGGATACTCCTCAAGATAGTGGAGAAGGTGCTGAGCCAATGGAAGGAGAAGATGAAAACCCAAATGGGGAAGATGGAGAAGACACAGCAGCCGGCGAAGACAGAGCAGCCGGAGAAACCGGAGAAGTAGAGGAGAGTGAGGAATTCAGTCCGGCGTTGCGTGAAAGGCTGGAGAAGTTAATAGCCGCTGCCTACGCTGAGGGAGAGAAAGCAGGACGCAATACCCGCATAGAAGAACTTCTGGAAGAGCGTACGGATGAAGGTGATGGAGTTGGGCGACTCGACGGGAAGCCTGATTCCTGGTCTCAGACCCCTTTCGGTTCCATCTTTGACTTAGCCCTCTCTGCCAGATAATTTCCAAACTCTACAAGAGATAAGGAAATCCAATAAACTTCGAATTATTAAAATCCAAAATAAGAAATGGACAATAAGAATGTAATACCCAATCAGCCGTTGACAGTCAGCGGTGTAGCAGAAGCCACTGGCGGACTTGCCCCCGGGAATCTTATCACTACTGATATAGATCAGGAACTCTTCCGGTTCAACAGCGATGACACTCCCTTGATGAACCTGATGCTCAAAGCAAAGAAAGTCAAGGTCAATTCCCCCGAAATCGATCACTTTATGATCGAGGAGGCGCGCCCTACCATGACCACCAACGCTGCGGTTACTTCAACCTCCTCGACTCAGGTGATCCTTCCACTCGAGGGTAAGTATCAGAACCTGCCACGTGAATACAGCACCCTTTTGGTAAAGGGAGTCGATGGCTATACGGCAGACGGACGCGATGTTACTCCCGGCAAATGGCTTATGCTGTTTGTCGTAGGTCGCGACACTTCGAGCAATAACCCCGTCGTAAGAGCTGTCAATGGACGTAAGACCTCACCGGAAGATGAGTTCTCGATCGTACCGGCCATACCTTCGGGTACCGAGATCGTTCTTTTGGCCAACTCCCTATACGAGACCCAGAAGGAAGTAGATCCCGACCTGATCGTACCTCAGCCCTCAAGGATCTATCTCCAGAAACGTGGTATGAACCAGATTGTCTCGGACTACTTCGATAGCCAGAAGAAACGCATACCCTTCAGCAAGGCTATCATAGCCGAGCAGGCGATCGCCAATTTCAAGGTTCGCGGCAACCGTACCCTCTGGGCAGGACGCGGCGGGAAGTTCAAGGTGAGCGTACCGCGTATGGGTATGCAGTATGTCTACTGTACCGAAGGGATCCGCTGGCAGATCAGACGTGCGCTTCATCTTCCCGGACCGTGGACCGTTGAGAGGGTGATAGCGATGGCGAAGATGTTCTTTACCGGAGAGGATGTTCCTAAGAAAGCTCTTCTGCTGGCCGGTAAGGATCTATTGGAGAAGATACAGTGTGTAGACTTCTCGAAGCATCCGGAAATTCAGATTACAACCAAGACAAACGCCTTGGGTTGGAGCGTGACCAACTTCCATACTGTCTTCGGAGATATCGAGATCAAACGTGAGCCGACCCTCGACAGCCTTGGATGGAGCCATAGCGGCGCGTTGCTCGGCGAAGACCGCCTGGTTCATTATGTCTACAGTCAGGAGCATAGCTTCAGCGACCGTGTAGAAGGAGAGGAGGCTACCCGAAGCGGTATCTTGATCTGGGATGCGTTGGCTCTGAAAGGGTCTTGTCATATCTGGATTGAAGGAGATATCAAGGAGAGTGCCCAGGGTGAGAATACCTATGTACTTTGGGATTCCAAGGAGGCTCCGAAGGAGGCAGACGGATGCGATATCAGCAAGTTCTACTTGGCAGTAGATTGTCCGGGTATCTCCGCTCAGGCGAAGAATGGCCAGATATGGTACAAGGATGCCGGCAAGTGGAAACTTTATACCGGAGAGGCTGCAGTCTGATTATAAGACGGGATCTAACCGACACTCACTAAGCCAAAGAAACAAAACTGCGTATGAACATTCAACAGGATAAGAAAGGAGGAGGCCCGATAGGGTCTTCTCCCGAGCCTGCCACTATTCAGAATACAATCAAGAAGAAGTGTTACGAGATGGCAGGGTATATAGAGTATATCGCCCAGATAAATACCTCTTTCGGGAGTGTCTTGGCACATTTCAAAGGAGGCAGCATGACCGGGTATGGGAGTTCGCCGGCCAGATTGATTACCGCTAATCCGGTGGTTCAGAAGATAATCGAGAACAGCGATCTCTTTAAAGCCGGTCGCATCCGCGTCCACAAAATCTGAGGCTGCCAATGACGACAATAGGATTTAAAGAATTTGTAGAGGGAGTCCGGGCCATGTCGGGGCTCCCTGTCTCGGAAAGCGGTGAGGGAGCTTGGTATTCCGAGCGTAGCCGGTTTGACCGCGTTATAGCAGGTTTGGGAGAGATCGAAGCGCGCGGACTTGCCTTAGAAGAGTCCAATAGTCCCCATTTCCGACGCGAGATGGAATGTAATGTATCCTGGCGCATGTCCCTAAACGGTTTAAAAGTTGGCACATGGCCCTTACCGGATGATTGCCTTAAGGTTGTGGGGGTACAGCTTGGTGCCGGCATGGATCTCATTACCGATATCATCCTGCCGGAGGATTCCCGGCATTGGCAACGCCATTCTGAGTTTCCGGAGATAGCCGGAAGCACTACCGATCCGAAACTATATGTTGTCGAAGGATTAGGAGGGAACTATGTGGAGTTGCATAAAGCTGTTTCAGCTTGGCCAGACATAAGAATGTGTTATATTGGTCGTCCGCGATGGGTGGAAAACCAGCTTTCCTTCCCCGAAGAATTGGTCAATGACCTGATCGCCCGGACCTCCGAGAAGGTCTGCGCGCTGCTGAAATAATTAGCTTTTTTAGGATAGAAACTTTAAACGTTGCCCCCGTTTTGTAAAATGGGGGCTACACTGCGTTCAAGGGAGCCTTGCGGATGCGTTTGATCTGCCATATCAGCATTAAGGTAGCGACAACGGTCGAGATGGCATCCGCGATCGGGAAACAGCTCCAGATACCGTTTAGACCGAAAATCGGCGGCAGGATCAGCAGCAGAGGAATCATAAATAGTATCTGGCGGGTGAGGGAGAGGAAAACAGCCTTGCCCGCCATACCCAAAGACTGGAAGAAATTGGTAGATACAACCTGGAATCCTACCATCCAGAACGTCAGGGTAGTAATCTTAAGGCAATTGACAGCAACATTGATCTGCTCCGGGTCAGTCATAAACATAGAAGCGATACTCCGCGGGGCCAATTGCCCTACAAGGGCACCTATAGTCGTAACGCAGACAGCTGCGGTTGCGGCCAGCCGCAAGGTCTTGAAAAGACGGTCATATTTCCTGGCTCCGAAATTATAACCTAACAGGGGCTGCATACCTTGGCAGATACCCATCACGATAAATATGAAGATGGTGACGTAGCGGTTGAAAACCACAACTGCTGCGATAGCATTGTCGCCACCCTTTTCTAACAAAGAGTTATTGACAATAGCATTGATAGCAGCCGCAGCTAAGTTGATGAGGAACGGAGCCATGCCGATATATAGTATCGACTTGATAATCTGCCAGCGGAATTTGAAGATACCGCGCTTGAACCGCAAGTCGCTCTTCTTGGAGAAGAAGTGGCTCATCACGAATATTGCGGTGATGAACATCGAAATGTCAGTAGCTAACGCGGCTCCGCGGATTCCCCACTGGAATACGAATAGGAAAAGCGGGGCTAACATGGCATTCAATCCGGCTCCCAAGAGGGAGGTGCACATCGCCTTAGTAGGATATCCCGAGGCGCGCATCACATTGTTGTAGGAGAACGTAAGATTGATCAGCACCATTCCCGGCAGTACCCAGAGCAGGAACTCCTTAGCGTATGGCAATGAATGGGGCGAACCACCGAATAACATTATAATCGGCTCGATAAATATAGCGAATAATACCGTATACAGGACGCCGATAATTATTGTAAGCTGTACCGAGTTGCCTAAAATCAGTTCTCCCTGATGGAGGTCTTTCTGACCTAAGACGATGGAGGTGCGGGTCGCGGCACCGGCTCCAATCAGCATACCCAAAGCCGAGGCGAGGTTCATCACCGGGAAAGTCACCGCTATACCCGCGACCACATTCGGATCCGGTATTGCATGTCCAATGACCACCGAGTCGATCATATTGTAAATGGCCATGACAACTGTACCCACTACCGCCGGCAGGCTGTATTTCAGAAGCATTTTGCCGATAGGCTTTGTAGCCAGTTCCTGTAGTCTTTGGTTATTGTTGTTATCCATGGTCATTTATAGTTTAATAGGGGTCTAATTTGTGGAGGCTAAATTTTCAGAGCCTCGATAATATGGCGGTCATTGCTAAGCCTGGGTACTTTCCGTTGACCCCCTAATTTATGGTTCCCGACTGAATGTAGCCATTTCTCAAATGTACCTTCTGGCAATGATAAGATTTCAGGCATGTCCAGGAAAATGGAATGGGATCGTTTCGCGTCATAATCCGAATTCAGACGCCGCAGTGATTGATCAAGCGCCTTGGCGAAAGCCTGAATATCCGAGGGAGCTATTACCCATTCAATGGCCCATTGATGTCTGCCTTTGTGTCCCTCTTCAGTATAAAGTGGGGCGGCGGTATAATTCCGTATCTCGGCTCCGGTAGAAGCGCATGCCTCGGCGATTGCCTTTTCGGCATTATCTTCCATCAGCTCTTCTCCGAAGGCATTTAGGAAACTGCGGGTGCGTCCCGCGATAGTGATCTTCAGCGGACGAGTCTGCTCTATACGGACAGTGTCGCCGGTACGGTAGCGCCATAGACCGTTAGGGGCGGAAATTACCAACTCATAGACCTTCCCTTCCTCCACTTCCCAGGGAGCCAACGGATCGGCTGCTCCTAACGGAAGGAACTCGAAGAAGATGCCGGCATCCACTAACAGAAGCATCGCCGGATCCGCAAAGTCATTCTGGACGGCGAAGAACCCTTCGCTGGCATTATAGGTCTCCAGATAGTGCATCTTTGGAGAGCGGATCAGCGATCGGTACAGTTCACGGTACGGTGTGAAAGAGATACCCCCATGAAAGAAAACCTCCAAGTTTGGCCATACTTCCGAAATATTGTCAGTCCCTTTAAGTTCGCACACTTTTTTAAGGACGGTATAGAACCAGGAGGGGACACCTGATAGATTGGTGATATCAGAACCTGCGGCCTTTTGAGCTAAGGCTGGGAGTTTCTCTTCCCAATCCTCCATTAAGGCAGTTTTTTTGTCGGGCACGCGGAACAGACCGGCTCCGAAGGGAATTTTGGAGATGAGAGTGGCGCTAAGGTCTCCGACCTTCACCCGTGGATTCTCCGGCTTAAGCTGCGAGGCGAAAGATCCACCCAATATGAATCCCTTGCCGGCGAACATCCGGCTTCGGGGATTCAGAGCCAGGTAAAAAGCCACGCAATATGCGCTGCCGGCGTAATGGTTCAGCCGAAGGGAATCCCTGGTAACGGGAATGAATTTGGAACGCCCTCCCGAGGTTCCGCTTGATTGGGCGAAATCCAGACATTCTCCCGGCCAAAGAACGTTCTTCTCTCCCTCTACCATCCTCATAACCTGGGGGCGGATAGATTCGTAATCGCGCGGAGCTACCCGGTTTCGATATTCTTGGTATATCTCGCGCAGGTTATTGGCTGCCGGACGGTCGTTAAGGATTAGAGAATTAAGTTCTTTAAAGCCGTAAAGACGACCTATTTCGGTATCCTGGGCACGTTCCAGCAGGCGCCGGAGCTGCCGATATTGAAGTGTTTCTAAGTCACGATGCCACTCCTTCGCCGGGCGGGAGCGCATGGCGAAAATGGGTCTGGCGAAGGGAGTGAGATCTAACATGACTGAAAAAAGTGGGTCTTATACGAATTTGGCAGCGATGCCGGCTGCTATCTCCTGCATACGCTGAGGATCGGGATCGGAGATCTTTTTTGAGAAGTCCATATCCCCCTCTTTTTGGAGCGGTACGAGATGGATGTGGGCGTGGGGCACCTCCAGACCCAATACCGTAACGCCGATCTTGCGGCAAGGCATAGTCTCTTTCAGAGCCTTGGCAACGCGCTGTGAGAACTTCATCATGCGGCCTAAGTACTCCGGGTCGAGGTCGAATATATAGTCCACTTCCTGCTTAGGTACGACCAAGGTGTGTCCCCAGTTGACCGGGTTGATATCCAAGAAAGCGTAGAACTCATCATCCTCCGCTACTTTGTAGGATGGAATCTCGCCAGCGATGATTTTCGAGAAGATAGTCATTATCCTAATTCGATTTTAACGATTTCGAAATCAATAGTTCCCGCGGGAGCCTGTACTTTCACTATATCGCCTACCTTGTGGCCGAGAAGACCCTGGGCGATGGGTGTTGAAGATGAGATCTTGCGCTCGCGGAGGTTTGCCTCATTTTCGGTAACGATAGTGTAGGCCATTTCGGCACCGTTCTTCACGTTTTTGATCGTTACCTTGGTCAGGAGCTGAACCTCATCGGTGGACACCTTTGATTCATCGATGATACGGGCGGTAGCAATAAGCTCCTTAATTTTAGCGATTTTCATTTCGAGCATGCCCTGCGCCTCTTTGGCAGCGTCATACTCAGCGTTCTCTGAGAGGTCTCCTTTGTCGCGAGCCTCGGCGATAGCGTTTTTGATCTGAGGACGCTGTGCTTCGAGAGCAGCGAGCTCAGCCATTTTTTTATCGAATCCCTCTTGGGTAAGATATGTAGCCATAGTTAATTATGTCGATTTAAAGAAGTCGTTAAATATAAAAAAATAGCGCCCTTCCGGATGAAGGGGCGGGATAGATGTTACGCAAAGTTAACAATAATACGGAGCCAAAGGTTTTGCCCCTTGAGCTCCGAATTATCGGCAAAGTTAATATAAACCTCCTCCCCCTCCAAATTTTAGGGCCCATTTTTCTGAAATGGACCCTAAACCGGGCAATCCCGGTGAGAATAGAGGTGACCCCGGCCTAATGAAATTTAAGAGTACCGGAGTCTAATGTCAGTTACGTCTGATTATTTGATGACCTTGGTAGTCTTGTTTCCTTCGACGCGGATGAAGATACCGCCCTCCGGATTCTGAACGCGCTGTCCCTGGAGGTTATAATAAATAACCTCGCTCTTAGCTGCTACCGGCGCATCCACGCCAACGACATTGAGCAGAGTTATCTTGGCGTTCATGTTGCCGGCCAAGGATTGATTATTGCCATCTTGCCATGTATAGTAGCCATCTGTAGCCCCGGCGAAGTTGAAGCCGCAGTTCGGAATACTGATAACCTGAGTGGCAGCATCGTAAGTAGAAGGTATGAATCCTTCGAGACCCGCTTCGATCTCTTCCTTGGTGTATCCTAAAGATCCATAGAAGCCGGCATGGTTAAGAGCGAACAGTTTGGTTGCGCCACTGATGACCGCCCCGCAGAAAATATTCGGAGTAACGACTACATAAGTCGGGTCAGCAATGGAGAACTCAATATAACCACCTTCCTCGAATGCTGAAGGAGATAGCGGGCAATCGTCAGCCAGGTACGGGTTATCCAAACGGAGAAGGTTCGGGTCTTCGATATTGCGCTGAACTTTTACAGTCCAAGGAAGCTGATCGGGGATTATGAAAGCTCCTGTGTCGGTTAGATAATAGGAGGGAGTAATCCATCCATCCTCGAAAGTAGCATCGCAGAAATCTTCCCATCCTTCATTCGGATCAACTGTATTGTCGCCGGTGAAGATATTTGAGTATGCTAAGAACCACCACCCTGCTCCTTCATTATTGAAATCTCCGATAGCCCATATATCATACGTCGGGAAGGTAATGATATTGCCCTGGATGATACCGACACTTGCCTCAACTGGTACGGCACCGTCTACAAGATAACCCTCCTCATCCACTGTCTTAATGTAGAAGTAGTTCGGATCGTCCCAGTCGTCAAGCCCGAGATACTGTTTATTGGGAAGAGATAAGGTCTGATCAGAAGGTGAGTAGAAACCTTTTACTATAAATCCGTTAGAACTGGGATCGATACCGGAGATTGCAACTTCTCCTGTAGCAGGATTAGTTACTGTGATTTCTACATTGGTAAGTTTGGAACCACTATTGCCATTAAGCAATCCGTAATAAGAAAATTCGTATGTTCCGGCAATTTCCTCTACGCCTTCGATCGGGTCGCCACCGCCATCTTCGATAATCTCACCTTGGAAAGTAAAGGTGTTGTCAGAGGTCTGATATGTGTACATCCAGCAGTCCGGCCAGTTGCCCATTACCCATATATCAGAACTCGGGAAAGATATTACCTTACCGTTGATATATCCTATAGCAGCATCATCACCGGTGTTTCCTTGATCCCACATACTGGCATGAAGATAAAATCCTGCTTCCTCACCAAAAAAATCAAGGCCAGTCTCTTGGGGAGCCGGGATGGTCAGGATGTTGGTTTCAGGATCAATGTAGCATTTAACATTGTAGCCATAACCGAAATTAATGCTGAACTCGCCTGTGGAAGCATCTACTAAGGTGAATTCGACTGTGCTGGTGATGTAAGATCGATAGTCCATCTCATCATAGCGTTCCCATTCGTATTCGCCTTCGTAGTTCTGGAGGGCGCGTACTCTTGCGGGAGCCGCGTGTTTCTTTTGCATTGTAACTTCTGAACGGAAGTTGCGGTTGCCGAGATTCAGTTTCTCGACGGCTTGCTGTGAACGACCACCGGCGTTGGCACCAAGTGCCACGGCAGCCGCAAGCGCCATAGTAATGATTCCTTTCATTAAGATAAGGTTTTAAGGGTGAATTTAAGAGTTTGTAGCCTAATCACAACGTAGAGCCATAAGAAATCTCCCCGGCCCCTACGGAGTGAAATTAGAAGGTCTGTTTTATTTAATTCCCAAAATAAGTATAAATATTTAACATTCGCAACTTTATTTAAGAAATGATGTCATTGTGAAATCAAATTGGGGGGGGTGTTTCAAATTGAAAGAAATTGATTAGCAGAGAGATATAAGTGCTTTCTAAAATTTTATTAATGTTATGTTAAATTATGTAATAAACCGGTTGATCGAGTTATTTTTGAGTTAATTTGCAAAAAGAAAGAAAACATCTTTAAAGGAAGGGACATCTACACACCTTAATAATTAAAAGCCTATGAAGAATCGGTACTTAGTGTTATTAGGACTTATAATGGGATTGGCTGAAGGGTATGCGACTGCCCATGCTCTACCTGCGGAAAATAATGGAGACGCTGGGAATTCAAACCTTCTTATTGTCGAGGGACGGAGTTGGAATTACAGGGTGGTTCATCATGAGATGAATCAGCAGAACTGCTATGACCGGATGGAGGAAGGTTTTCATTTTGACGGTCAGGTTGAGATGGATGGAAAGGAGTATTCCGTTTTCAAGGATGGTCAGGATGAGGTAGTGGCTTATATGCGAGAGGAAAACGGGGTGGTTTATCTCAAGGTCTGGGAATTGGGGATGGAGGGATGGGAGTTCGTCTGCGTGGATGGAGGTACAGACCTAACCGAGGAAGTGCCTATTTATGACTTCAATCTTGGAGTGGGGGAGACAGCGGAGTTAGTAGGTTTTGATGATTCATGGATGACCATGGGGGATATATGCAATGTAGAGGTGACAGCGGTAGGTAGTATTGAGAGCTGTAACCATACTTATACGTCCCTGAAATTTGAGAGTTCTATAGGATCTCTTAATTCCACTACCAATGGGGAATTTATTGTAGGTATTGGCGGGACTCGCGGTTTGTTAAGTATGCCTCAATTCAGTGGAAACTGTACTTTAGATGGGAGTACTACGATTTATACCCTGAATAGTGTAACAGATACAGCCGCCGGTCAGATGATCTACCAGGATCCGCTGTCAGTTGGTGTGGAAGGAATCTCTTATAAAGAACAGACCACGACCAAGATGTATAACCTTCAGGGGATGCCAATCCTTCATCCTACTCCCGGCCAACTAGTTATCATCAACGGCCGCAAGCAGCTTTATACATCTGGCCGATAATAATTAAGTTCCTCTTAAAAATTAATCGATATATGTTCATTAATTTTTAAGAGGAACTTATTAACCTTGTAGGGACATCGCTTTGCGATGTTTTGCGTTATGCGGAAGGAGTTTTTTGCGGTTTTTCGGCCTGAAGGGAGGTTATGACGGAAAATTGTTGTAATTTCCCGAGTTTGGGAGTTTATCCCTATAACAATCGGACACTCAACCCATTA
>CAZKJP010000069.1:0-15668 GCA_964553075.1 uncultured Sangeribacter sp.
AATTTAAAGTCAATTATTTGCAGAAAATTTTTGGCCTAAACTCCCAAACTCCCGTTACTTTCGACCGGCCTTTCTACTATGTGTTGCATGAGACCGCCCGCAAGGACTTTCCTCCGACAATCTCCAGCCGTTTGGGCCTGATCTTCAACATCGGCTGGATTGCTGATCCATCGATCCCTTAAATAACCAAGGGAAGGCTATTCTTAGGATTGATGCTATCCTTTTTTTAGCATTTGGGAACGCTGTTTCCTTAATTATTCCATATATGGGGGTTGAAGTTAGAGAAAAGTTGACTAATTTTGTGATGCCGTTCCCTTATTAAAGGGGATGGCATCATATTTAATACCTACACAGATGAGAAGTATAATTTACCTGTTTATAATAACGTTGACTATAGGGCTCCTCAGTGGTTGCTCTCGATCAAACGATCCCGCTTTAGTTAAGGCGGAACGGCTGATGGATACTGATCATAAGCAGGTTTTACATATACTTGACTCAATTCCGGATAAAAGCCTTTCCAATGAAAACGACCGCGCTCTTTATGCTTTGCTTATTACTCAGGCGCAAATCAAGAACCATCAGTATCCTAAGAATGATTCTCTAATAAAGAGCGCTGTAGAGTATTTTAAACCAACCAAGGATCCTGACAGAGCATTAAGAGCTGTCTATTATAAAGGGGTGACCAACTTTAATTGCGCCAACTATCCGGCCGCATTGACGGATTTCCTGAAGGCCAAGGACATGGCCGATGAACAAGAGGAATATTTCTGGGCAGGAATGGCCTGTCGCGGCATCTCCAATGTCTACGCAGCCTCACTGATGAGAGGGGATGCTGCTGAGTTTGCAGGGGAAAGCCTAAAATATATGCGAAAAGCAGGGACACAACCCTACTTGGACTATGCCTTACTCAATTATGCGGTCGCTTTATGCAATAACCGCGCTACAGCTGAATCCCTGAAGCTTTGCCAAGAGCTAAAGGACTCAGCCCAAAAACATGACAATCCCCATCTCCAAGCTCATACCCTAAGCACTGAAGCAGTGAATCTGATTTGGTAAAAGAAATATCAAACCGCTCTTCCTATCCTTGGCAGTGTGTGCGCAACTCCTTTTGCTTCTACTAAAGATTCCTTAATGTATTGCCGCGCTCTGATAGAGACCGGGAAGGTTAGTATGGCAGATTCCTTGTTGAATAACATTCGAGGGGGAGAGTTTGATTTGAAAAGCCAACTGCGATCCAAGATAGCTCTGGGGCGGAATGATTATGGAACGGCGCTCAGAGAATTGAACCTCACGGACAGTCTCATCTCGGAAAAGTTCAGCGCGTCCATGAACCAAAATCTCGGCATGGCATCAGAGGATTACAATGGGCTATTAAAGAAACTTCATGAGGCAGAGATAGAGAATGCACGCCTAATTTTTTGGATATGCATCGTCATTCTGGTGATGGTATTGGGGGTTTTGGGAGTGTTTATCCAAAAGTACCGCGTCCAGAAACGCGAATTACGATTGAGTACCCGGGAATGGATGGACAATGTCCATGAGATTGAAACAGAGGCATCCCTAGAGGGAGATCCACAAAAGGAAATAATCAAGAAAATTTTCAACTCACATACCGGCTCCCTTAAAACATTAGGGGAGATCTATGCCCTATCTCAAAAAAACTCGACAGACCCTAAGATTTCAGAGAAGATTTCCAAGGGTGTTGAAAATTTCATCAAGGATACCTCGAAATTAGAGGAAGAGATCAATATAGTTCTCGACAATATCATGGAAGACTTCCGCCGGGATCTCCCGGATCAACCTGATAAAAATTACGAGCTTATGCTTTACTCACTTATGGGCATGACAACGAATGCCATAAAAGCCTTCTTCCATGAGGACCGGAGCCAGATCTACAGCCGACGTCATCGGTTGAAGGATAAAATTAAGGAACTCCCCCCGGAAAAACGCGACCGCTACCTCCCATTAGTAAGATAAAATAGATTAGGCCCCTTCTCATGAATTTCACAAAAAGGGGCCTAAATTAAGAGATTATGGGGTCTTAGAGGATGACGGCTTTAATCGAAGTCGCGTAACCGTTTTTGCCTACTACTTTGAAGATAGCCACGCCTTTATGTCCATTAGTTGGGATCGCGGCTGAGTATGATGAAGCAATCAGTTTGCCATCAACTGAATACATCTCAACCCTCGCGCACTCTATACCTTGAACATAGGCTATACCATCCATGACATTTATTCTTGCCTTAATATCTGAATATGACGAATTCACACCTGAGTCATGACCTATCTTGAAAGCCGGGGAAATCTGCTGTACCATTTCATTTCCAGCCTTATCTGAGAATAGGAAATATAGATCGTACCATCCATTAGGGGAATCCTGAGTAACTCCAGACAGGGATCCACGATAGGAGTATCCGAATGAAGGCATGGTTGAAGCTTCCGGATTCAATTCAAAATCGAGTATTTCCATGCTATCTTCTCCGTCAGATCCGTAGGGAGCGTAAGCTACTATCATCTCTTCAATCTCTTCGCAGATGATACCGGCCTGCCCATCCTGTACTACCCAGTTGAAATCGCCAGCTGAAAACTCGAACACACCATTCTGGGCATTCGCGAATCTATCAGTAATGTTCCATCCTTATCCTTGAATATCAACATCCTCAGCCCAGGCACACATTTGTCGTCACTCGTCTCATTTACCCTCAGCAGAGAGAAATTGCACCCACGGATACCATCGACCGAAACATTATTGTCGGTTAACAGCACCTCCAGATTTCCCGGCTCCTCGCGATCATTGTTCGCATTCGCCTTAATCCAGTCGCGGAAACTTCCATCGGTAGCACTATTATAGATAGGCACACCATTGAAATAAGCTTCCGCCTCAACCACAGCGGTATCACACTTACGCTTTTCACCGTAACGTCCGATATATTCCGGCATAGAGAAAGTATAAGTCTCGCGTCCATTATATTCCTTTGTTTGGGTGTACATAGCCATGATCGGAGCATTGTTGCCGAGAGGCTGGGTAAGCTGAGAAGCCGTATAGCAGTATTCCGGCAGTCCGGGATAGGGATTGGAGAAACCCAGAGGGTCACTATTGATGTATTCCCAATTATTATCCTGACGGATGGCCGGGAGCGCTACGATTTCTTTGGAATCAAAGAATGAAGGAGATTCAGGATCCTGTATGCTGGAAACCTGCAGAGCCGGTTTCAGATTCCAATCTACCGGTTCACATGTCGCATAGATCTGAGGATTATCTGTCTTTAGTTTCAGTATATAACCACACCGGAAAATATCATCCATCCAGACCAAGGATTGCAGTGAAATCGGAATGCCGCTCTCATTATTATATATAGGGGTCTCTACGAATCTTGGACATTCATATTTTGCGAAGCCGTCTATATAATTATTGAGGAAACCATCAGTCACACCATAAAAATCTGTAGTCGAGATCTGCAATTCCCCGGTCTCAGATACGAGTACAAAATGTGTAGTAAACCGATAAGAATCAGAAAACTGATTACACAGGAAGGTGATGCCAGTATAGTCATCATAGGTCAGGGTTGCTTGTCCCATGGAGGTTGCGAGAATTCTTCCACCAATCTTCTCCACTATACATCCTAATCCTGCATAAGTGATATTTGCGTTAGAAGTATCAAGATCCTGTCCTGACTTTTTTAAAGGCAACTGGGCCAATTCCCCATTGCGCAGTTTGGGCTGGAATACCATCCTTTCAGTAAGTTCCTCCGGAGAGAAATAAAGTATAGTGTCCTCTGTTATCTCTACATTTTCACGAACTAAGAAAGCATTATAAATGGCATTGCCATTATAAACGGAAAATTGTACATTGACATCGAACACTCCGACAGGTACCTGAAACCTATAGGTATCGAAGCTTTCTGATTCCATCCATCCTATGGGGTTGGACTGGATGTAGAAGTCATCGTTATAGACAGCGAAAAAAGGCTGTTCGTATTCCGATTCAAGTATACAGGTGAGAGTAACGTATTCCTCCTCTGCTCTGGTCTCAGGCGTCCTCCCGGACGTGTTACGGGTATTCAGGGAGGTACCTGAACCGTTGAGTTCCGTTACGTCGGGAAGGAATACCTTCATAAGATCAGCATCCTTTGCATCCTTGAAGTTGTCGATGCGGATGATATTGCCGATCTCCGCGTTTGGAATCTCGTTACGTACCTCCGGAAAAGCCGAGGCGGTCATTGGGGAAACCGCGATGCTTAAAGCAAGAAAGCTTAAGGCTAAAAAGTGGGATTGCTTCTTCATAGTTAGAATAGATTAAATAATTTTCATAATGCAAAATTACCAAGTGGCAGAAAGAACAGCAACATTTAGGCATCTACAAATCATCTACAAAGCTAAAAATAGCCAAATTATTGGCTATGTTATGCATTTTTGCTAACTTTGCGATATGAGATAATCTGCTCTTTGAATGTCTATGAGGAATCAATCGTATGGGAACTGACACTTTACTTTGCCGGCTCTATCAGGCTACCATAATCCTTTTGCTGACGGGATGTTTGATCCTGACGGGATGTCAGTCGCGGCATCACGCGAGTAAGAAAGGAAATAGCGCAGGCAAAGATTTCGATTCTATAGCCGAAGTTCTGGAAGCGCAGTTTGACGATTATGACGGATTGCAGACGATAGAGCGGAATATCGCCTCCCTCGACTCACTTTCACGATATGGGGATGAATCCGTAAGAAATCTCAGGACACTTCGTACCCTTTACTGGAAATCAAGATTTATGAGCCGTCAAAGCCAATCCGACTCATCGGTTACCCTCGCTAAGAAAGCCCTTGCCTTAACCGATTCAATGAGATATCCTGATGATTACATGAAAATACTATCTCGCTGGTATATGGAAGACGGGATGGTAGACGGTGCCCTTAAATACAGGCATTTCAAGGAGGCCATGGAATATGCACAGAGCAACAATGACCTCGAAACGGCAGCCAGTTCGGCTATAAATCTTGGGAATTTATTAAGTGAGATAGGTGAGCTCGATAAAGGCGCTTACTATTATACCCTCGCCGATTCCTTAAACCACAGATGCGGACTTGAGAAATTAGTAGTGAAAAACAGGTTGAATTTAGCAAAAATTCAAAATCTAAAAGGCAACCCCAAAGAGGCCGAGCGGATATTGAGGTCCCTCTTAGGAAATCCTCTGTTGAAAAGTGATACTTTTGCTATGAATCTGGTGCCATTCAATCTATATCTTTCAACCGGAGATAAGGCCTATCTTCACACTGCCTACAGACAGATAAAGGATAGTCCACGCTTTCGCCACTTGAAAGGCCTCTATAGCGCTCTTCTCGCCCGACATAATTTTTCAGAAGGGTATTTCGACTCAGTAATCTTTTATGCAGAGGATGCTACCCGAAGTTTCCCATACGTGAGAGACAATAGCCATCGGGCCATTATATGGTTTAACAAAAGCCTGGCTTATACGATTCAAGACAAATTAGATAGCGCACTGTACTGCAGGATAAAATTTGAGGAATGTCACGATTCGGTCCTTAATGCGCAGAAAAGGATTGAAGTGGTGCAACTCAATGCCAAGTATGAATTGGCACGTCAGGAATCAGAATTCGAGGCCTCCATACAGCGTCGAAATTGGATCTGGGCTACTATCGGATTGATACTTCTGTCGGGGGCAGCTTTAGCCGTGATGTGGGCTAAAAGAAGGAATCTCCAGCATAAGCTTAGAGCGATGAGAAATGAATTGGAATTGGAAAAGACCAAACGCAAAATGGCAGCCACAGCCCTGACAATCGAAGAGAAAGACAAGATCTTCGACTCCTTAAGAAACGAACTCTCTGACATGCGTCAAGAAGGGGTGATTGAAGAAAAAGGAGCTCGACGTTTGGAGTCTACCATTACCCTTCATCTCTCCGAGAATGACAATAATGAGATATTTCAGGAGATGTTTGATGTTGTACACCCTGACTTCTGGGACCGGCTTAGGAGAATATGCCCCGACCTTACTGAGAATTTCATAAAATTAGCTTGCTATATAGTAATGGAGCTGGACAACAAACGTATAGCCTCCTTGATGATGATCAAGACAGAGTCTGTAAGACAGTCCCGTTGGCGTTTGAGCCAACGCCTCCGGGTACCCGAAAACGAGACACTGGAGAATTTTCTCAGAAAATTGAACAACGAAGTAAAGTAATCGAGCCCTCAGCTGTCATGTAGGTTTTTAATCAGCTTATTCTTTAGGTCTATGAGATAGGTATCCAAGGATTCTTCCGAAGACAGCCCCAATTGGGTCCGGAGTCTCCAGCGGCTCTTTTTTACAGAATCAGGCTGGATCCTGAGAAGCCTGGCAATCTGTTTATTGGTCAGCCCACAAGCTATATACGCGGATAATTGCAAAAGAGAGGGAGAAATTCCCGGAGCCTGCTTTCTTATGACTTCCTCAAATCCTATAGGCAAAGAGTCATAGAGCATTTTCAGATTGTCCCATTCCTCGCTGATTTCAAAATGTAACTTTAGAGAGGAGTCCAGTTCCCTCAAAGTCTTCTCCAATGGAACAGTTGCGTCTTGATTTGCGTTGTCTATAATTTTTCTCACCCCTTCAAGCATAATTTCTTTGTCCTTCAATGCAAATGAGGCGTTTGCAAGCTGTTTAGCCCGCTGTTCAATTTCCAGGGTTTTCTTATAGTCCTTGAGTTTTAGCCGGTTTAATCGCCTGCCCAATATGATAGTCAGACACAACACTATAATCACACATATCAAGAGTATAAGGAGGAATTTGTTCTTCTCATAGCGGCTCCTTAGTTTCATATCCTCCTTGATCGTATTTATTTCCGATCTCATCAATTCATTGATCAGAGCATGTCTTTTGTCATTTTTCAATATCAGGTTACTGATACTGTCTTTCTTTCTAAGATAGTGATAGGCGCTATCTGTATTCCCCAGGGAATGTAAAATACGCGAGTGCAACTCATAAACTTGCTTCAGCATTTTCAAATCCCCAAGATTCCTACTTTCATTGACAGCAATAGAAGAATGATAGTCTGCCATACTCAGGTTCCCCTCTTCATGTTTTCTATCCGCCATCAACTTTTCAAACAATATAATACGCTCTTTGCTGGCCGCATTATTCAGATAGGCGTCCCTGTAACCTTCTTCAAGGATCGCCGTATCATTCCAGAAGATATAGGAATCTACCAGCACGGAATTATAAAATCTATGATCCCCTTTAGCTATAGAGTCCTCTCGTAAGGATTGAAGTATTTTACCGCATTTCGCGGAATCACCCAGACAAAGGAAGGCCCTGGCGAGATTGAGCCTGTTCTTGAGCGCATACATCCTTACTCCCGAATGGTCATACAGATACTGAGCTTTCTCTATATACTCACATGCACTCCTGTCCTCTCCGATTTCCCACAAGGTAATGGCCAACGCATGATAAGTCTCCGCTAATGCCAGAGTATCATGTATCTTCGAGAAATATTTTACCGCATTCTCCAGACTAAGGTAAGACTCGGAAAAATTCCGGTTTTCCCTTAAATTGATTATGGACTCAAGCAGCCTCATCCTATGCCTTGTATAAGGATACCTTGAGGAGTCCTGATTCCCCAATCCCTTGTGTAGCATCTCCAAAGCATAAGACGGGCTATCGGCCATATTCAATAATCTGGCTCTGCAATAGGCAGCCCTTGCCATAGCCTCTTTATTCCCTGATTTTTCCGAATGGGATTCAAGATGGCAGATTATCCCATTAAGGGAATCGTAAGGAAGATGAAGCTCCCAACCCTCATTGAATAATTTAAAAGCAGAGTCAATAGGAAGTCCTAAAGACTCCCATTTATAAGGGTTATCCGGAGAAGAGCATGATAGTGAATCAGGCATCCGAGAAACGCCATCAGGGGAGAAGATGATTTGATCTGCATAGTGAAGTCATTTCAACTTATTTTTGCAAAGATAGGTATTTTTCCGCTTAGACTACTGAAAATCAGGACTTGTCCACTCTTTGTCCACCATCATTTTTATGTCTGCTACCTCAGCAATATGTACTTTTGCATAATCACAAAACCATCCTACTGAAAAAAATAATCATTATACGCTCGTCATTGGTGTAAGAGATCAGCCGATACGAGCCCATATTAACCATAGGTCTCACATAGTTTTAACATGAGAAAACTCTATTCAAAAGTACTGACGATCGCGTTGGCCGCTTTTATGGCAACCCCAGCGGCCCTCGCCCAGTATGAAAGGACTTTGGTACCTGCTCCGGTGGTATTTACCTCCGATATCAGGGCTCAGGCACCCCCGATCATGGCACCTATGACCATAGGGGCGGCTCTTAAGAACAACCCTAAGATCAAGCGTTCCGCAACTAACGAAAATGTACAGACTCTCCTAAACCGCAGGAACTCATCCGGACTCTCAGTTGCCCTTACGGGAGGGCAGCCGACATTCAATGCGGTGGTTGTATATGCCGATGGCTATCCAAACGGTAATTTTCCGGTAGCTGACATGCAGCTTACCCAATTCCCCACCCAGACACCCTGTACCCCTGAAACACTCACCATGTGGAACCTAACATATGGTGCCGCTTATGGAGCGGTCATGGGTGCCGAGTACTACTATGTAAGCGATGCCGCTGTAAACCAGTACGGAAACATCTACTATGAAAGCGGCAAGGTTTTTGACCCCAAGACCTGGGAGCTTATAAGCGAGGTACCATACAGCAACATCTCTGCACTCCTTATCTGCGGTACCTATGACCCTACCACCGGAAACATATACGCTGTCAGCTACAATGCCCAAGGTAATGGTATACAGTTCGGCATCTTTGATCCCGAGACATTCACCACCTCCTGTATTGCGGATCTGAACGTCAATTACCGTGCTATCTCCTGCAACGCAGAAGGTCAGATCTATGCTATTGACATGAATGGAGACTTCGGAACCATCAACAAGGTAAACGGTAGCTTCTCTCTAATCAAGGCTACAGGCCTCGCATCCCTCTATGCCACATCCGGAGCAATCGATACCCAGTCATCCACACCTCTCTTCTACTATGCAACCAGCAGCATGGATGGCACCGATCTCTTCGCCATCGACTGCGAAACCGGTGAATATTCCTACATTTACACCTTCAACAACGGCCAAGAGCTGATGGGGATGTACTTCGAACGCCCGAAGAGCGAGTCGGAGACTAATGCCCCCGGAAAGGCAAAAATTGAAGGTGTGGACTTCATGGGTGCAAGTCTCTCAGGAACAGTATCCTTCACTGCTCCCCTTACTCTTGCAAACGGTGAGGATGCCCCAGCCGGACAGACCATGACATACGAAATTGTAGCCAATGGAAATGTAGTCAGCGCAGGCCCCGGTATCGAATATGGTAAATCTTATCAAGAGAGTGTGAGTATTGACACCCCGGGAATGTATAGTATAAATGTTTACCTCTATAATGAGATGGGTCGCAGTCTGAAATCCAACACAGTGACAAAATGGATCGGGGCTGACATTCCTGTGGCCGTAAAGAACGTGAATGCCGAATGGGTACCCAGCCAAATGACTGTCACTTGGGAGGCGGCCTCCACTGGCATTAACGGTGGCTCTCTCGAAAACGTAACCTACTCGCTCTACAATGCGGCCGACGATACACTGATAGTTGACGGTATCACTGAGACATCCTACACCTTTAACTTGGCTGAGCCTCTGGATTACACAGAGTACCAATACTATGTGATTGCAACCAGCAACGGCTATCAGTCTGAGCCTGCTCTTTCAAACAAACTTGCTCTGGGCAATATCCAGGCTCCCTTCTCTACGGAAATCAACTCATCAGCTACCCCCGACTGGACTATTACCGATGTAAACGGCGACGGAAAGACCTGGTCCTTGTCAAACGACTGCGCCACTTATCAGTACAGTTCCAGTTCCTCTGCTGATGACTGGCTGATTACAAACGGCATCAAGGTCCAGAGTGGACTTCTTTACACAGTCTCCCTATCCGCCAAGGTTCAATCTTCTTCCTATCCCGAGAAGTTCGAGGTGATGGCCGGCACATCTCCCGAAGTATCCGCCATGACTTCGAACGTGATTGAGGAGACCACAATCACCAACACTGATTATATAACCTATTCCGGCACTTTTATAGCCGAATCCGATCTGGTATTCTTAGGTATACATGCTGTCTCAGCTAAAAATCAGTGGACACTGTATGTCAACGAGCTGTCAATCAACGGAGGTGTAAACGGCAATGCTCCTGAGAAGGTCTCCAGCCTCAGTGTACAGACATCAGATAATGGAGAGAACAAGGCCACTCTGACTTATACCACTCCCACAACCGCCCTTCTCGGGAACGAACTCGAAGGTGAATATGCGCTCACACGCGTTGAGGTGTTGGTAAACGACAACATCGAATACATAGACAATAATCCTACACCGGGCACTGAATCTACCATAGACCTCGTCCTTCCCTCATTTGGTGTCTACAAATTCCAGGTAGCATGCTATAATGAATACGGCGCAGGGGATTTTGCTGAAATAAGTGCTTATGTGGGCGTAAATGTACCCTCTGCTGTAACCAACGCCACGATTACAGAGGTAGCCGATGGTGTTGTCAACGTAACATGGGACGCTGTCTCCACCGACGTGAACGGTAACGAAATGAATCCGGCCCTTGTTACTTACAGCGTGGCAGCCCCCGTCTACAACCAATATGGTGAAATTGTTGACTTAGACTTCCTGGTAGATGGTATATCCGAGACATTTGTCAATGACATACAGGCGGTCCCGGCCGGTGAGCAGGAATTCGTTAAGTACATGGTATTCTCCAAAACCGAAGCTGGGGAAAGATACAGCTGGACCAATATGCCGGCTGTCGGGACTCCTTATGATCTCCCTTATATAGAATACTTCCCCAACGGAAACATTGAGCATATACTTGGCGAAGGCCCTGGTGACTCCTGGGTTGTCCTGGACCACTCCGCCGGTTATGAGTCGCGCAACAGCGACAATGGTTATCTCGGTTGTTATGGACCCAAAATCATGGGTTCATACTATGGAGGAGCAAATTATGGAAGCATATATACCGGTAAGATTGAACTGACAGGAGATAATCCCGAACTGAGTTTCTACTATCTGGGTATTAATCCTACCTGCGAGAACTCCGTTGTAACCAAGATAATATGCGATGGAGAGACAACTGACATCGACGAAGTTATATGCTCAGGGAACTTTGAATGGAAGCTGCGTAGGGTTGATCTGTCAGCATACTCCGGCAAGACCGTCCAGATAATCTTCTACGTAAAGCGCGCTTACAGCACACTCGGACTTCCCAACGTTGATTACATGTTCATCGGGCTTCTTGATGATATCCGGATTGGAGAGCCTCTGAAGGTTGATCTCGTTGCCAAGCAGATTTCCGCGCCATCAACAATACTGACAGAAAACGAATTCAATATAGGTTACAGCATCTACAACCAGGGTTCGGAGGAAGCAACCGACGTGCACGTAAGCCTTTATGCCGACGGCAACCTCGTGGAGTCAAGTGTTAAGACAATCACAATTGGATCAGGAGAGACGGTTACCGGTTCATTTGAACAGCAGGCATATTCACTCTTCGAAAAGGGTACATACGAATTCTCCTATGTAGTGGAATGTGCCGCTGACCTCGATCCTACAAACAACACCTCAAACCTGGTGAAGGTCACGGTAAACAATACTGACTTCCCCACCCTACAGCTCAGCGGTACCAATGAAAAATCAGAAGATGGCACCTCAGCTACAATCAACCTTTTATGGGACGCTCCCGAAATCGACCTCACCTACGGTATCGAGGGTTTCGAAAGTGAAAGCTATCCCGCCTGGACTACGGAAGATTTCGCCGGCTGGACTCTTCTCAATTTCAACGATAACCCAACGTATGGGTTCGGAGATGATGCTTCATTCCCGGATATGGGAGGCGGCTTTGGATGGATACTGTTCGATTCCGAAGAACTCGGGTTTAATGAAGAAGGAAACCAGTTTGCAGCCTATGAAGGGAGTTGCTGTATGGTGGCATTCTCTCATACGGCCGGAATCAACGACGCATGGCTTATATCACCGGCTCAGTCAGGAGAGGCTCAGACTGTTACCTTCATGGCAAAGGCAGCCCGTACCAACTATGGGCCCGAGACCATGAGGTGTTACTACTCTACAACCGGAACAGAGGTATCAGACTTCAACATGGTTGTGATCCAAGGTTACAATATGGGGGCAGGCGTACCTGGAGAATGGACACAGTACAGCATTGAGCTACCCGAAGGTGCCAAGTACTTCGCTATCCGGTCTACAGCGAACAACACATTCGCCCTGTTGATAGACAACATTACCTTTATGGGAGGCACCTCACCCTTCGAGTACCTTGAGATGGTTGGCTATGAGGTATACCGCAACCAGGAGAAACTTACAGCTACACCTATAAATGTTGAGGAATATACCGACATTGTGAATGTTGACGGTACTTACGATTACTCGGTTGTAGCTGTTTACAATGAAGGTAAATCAGCGCCGAGCAATATCTACACTGTCGAGGTCAATCTGACCCCGGTAGGTATCTCTGACGTAGCAGCCCAAACTAAGGTCTCTGTTCAGGACCACGACATTATCGTGACTGGTGCCGGGACTGTTACCATCGCTACGGCTGACGGCAAACTCGTATACAGCGGCGGAAGCCGACGTGTATCAGTTGCCCCCGGTGTATACATGGTTAAGGCTGACCACTTGGTATCCAAGGTTATAGTTAAATAAACCAATCCATACATAAATAAACACCCCGCGAATCCTGACGCGGGGTGTTTATTTATGTATGGATGTCTGCCATGCGGTCAGACATTGAAGTGTAAGCCTTTGATTTATCTTACGAAGCGGAGGGTGGAGGTGCGGTTACCGCTTGTTGCCTTCGCCAAGTAGATGCCGGAACGGAGGGAGGTGAGGTCCAGATCGGAGTCGGGGGACATGTCCATTTTGGCTCTCAGCACTCCGGCCGCATCGTATATCTCAAGAGATACGGGCTGCTGAGAAAGGACATGGAGTACACCTTCCGCGGATACCCGTATCATGTCATTACTTTCTTCAAATTGACGGATTCCTATAGTCCCCTGCGGGAATTTATAGTCACATCCTTCCTCAATCGTCACCTCAGTGGTGAAATACTCGTCTATCCAGGCATCCCGGAACACAATGGTATAAGTTCCCGGTCCAATACCTTGATAAGAAGCTGTGACATCAAAGGAGCACATGCAACTACATAGATCCTCGTTGCTCCTGACATTGAACACCAACGTAGTCTCATCAATCTTATCTATCCAGGCTGTAAATCCTTCCGGACAGCAATTAGCCCAGAAATCGAACCAAGTGAATGTCAGGATTCCATCTTGATACGAAACTTGCCAGTTGATTTTTCTTTCGTCTGATGAATCCTCGGAGCGGGTACATCCTGAATTTGTCACCTCAGTAGATTCTATTCTTTCCTCTGCATTGGTCTTCTGATAGACACCCACAAGACAAAGGAGGGTAGTTAAAATGGTAAAAATTTTCTTCATAAGCATACGATGTTAAGTGGAACTTAAGTTAATGGGGTAAGGAACTAAGAGAAAAATCCTCTCTCCATCCTATCGGTCTCAAAATTACACCTTTTCTTCCTAATCACCAAACCATTCTTGGTTTTTGTAAAAAAACGCCCGTGAGATTACGGGCAAGTATCTTGGCTCCATCATTGAGAGCGGGGGCCTCAAAGAATACCGCAAGCGGATAATGGAGCATGAGGTTTTCCTGTATCTTGACGAGAACCATCGGGGGATGAATCGGAAGATTACATGACGCGCGAGCTCAATTCCGGCCAAGAAGAATGCACGATGGGAAGAGATAGGCTAAGTCTTTGCAGTGCGGAACTACAAACTCAGCATGGCAATGAGAACCGCAGAACTCACAAACCAAAATGCACCTATGGACATGGCGCGCAGTCTGAGCAGGGTGCGGACTGTGAGGGTGGGAAAGAAGTGGGTCGTGGCCGAGGTGATGAAGAAAGACCGGCAGTTCATCTAAGCCGCCGGCCTGGATATTACGCCTAACAAAGGGATTTTATAGTTTAACAGGTGATAAGTGTTACCCCGAGGGCATCAGAAATCTTTGCTATTGTACGCAAAGTGAAATTGTGGGTTCCGCTAAGCCAACGAGATACTTCAGCCTCTGTTTTTCCCATTTTTCTTGCAAATTGTTTTTGGCTGATATTCCGCTCTCGGAGTATGGCGTCTATCTTGTCAGCCAGAGCAAAAGACATGTCAAGCTCTATCTTAACGTCACTTGGAACTTGAGCCAGACATTCTTCAAATAGTTGGGTTGTACATTTCATAGCTCAAAAGTTTTTTCATTAATCCCATCCAGCCTTGTCTCCTCGACTTTTATAGAACCTTCCTTTTCAGCTGTCGCCAACAGAGCATCGAATTTTTGCAAATCAATACCAGCTGAACCCAACTATCCATTAGGATCAAAATATTATTACAGCTGATTATCTTACGAAGCGGAGGGTGGCGGTGCGGTTACCGCTTGTTGCCTTCGCCAAGTAATTACTCGGTTAGACGTTGAAGCGGAAGTGCATTATGTCGCCGTCTTGGACTACATATTCCTTTCCTTCTACTGCCATCTTGCCGGCTTCCTTCACGGCGTTCTCTGAACCTAAGGTTACGAAGTCATCATATTTTATCACCTCGGCGCGTATGAACCCTTTCTCGAAATCGGTGTGAATGATGCCGGCCGCCTGGGGAGCCTTGGTGCCGCGTAGGAAGGTCCAGGCCCTTACCTCATCAGGACCAGCGGTAAAGTAAGTCTGTAGATCCAATAACGAATAAGCAGCGCGGATAAGGCGCGAAACACCCGATTCTGTCAACCCGATAGACTCCAAAAATTCCTGACGGTCTTCCCAGGTATCCAACTCGGCAATCTCACTCTCAGTCTTGGCTGCTACTACCAATATCTCGGCTCCCTGACCTTCGACTGCCTTCCGAACAGCCTCCACGTAATGATTTCCTGTAGCCGCGGACTCATCATCTACATTACATACGTACATTACCGGCTTGTTGGTCAGCAGGAAAAGATCGCGAGCGAAGCGTTGCTCATCCTTGGTCTCAAATTCCACACTACGCGCGGGAAGACCTTGTTCTAACGCTTCTTTATACCGCTGTAACACTTCGGCCTGCATCTTGGCTGCCTTATCACCGCCGCTCTGGGCTGCTTTCAGGGTCTTGGCAAGGCGGTTCTCGACGGTTTCCAGATCCTTTATCTGAAGCTCATAATTGATTATCTCCATATCGCGTACCGGGTCAACCGTAGCATCGACATGTGTGATATTGTCATCGTCGAAACAACGCAATACATGCAGGATCGCATCTGTCTCGCGTATATTGGCCAGAAATTTATTGCCCAGGCCCTCCCCTTTTGAGGCCCCTTTTACCAATCCGGCGATATCTACAATCTCCACTGTAGCCGGAACAGTTGATTTCGGGTTACACATCTCCACCAGCTTCGTCAGGCGATCATCCGGCACGGTTATCACCCCGACATTCGGCTCAATAGTACAGAACGGGAAATTGGCAGACTGGGCCTTAGCGTTGCTAAGGCAATTGAAAAGGGTTGACTTTCCTAC
>CAZKJP010000070.1:0-15382 GCA_964553075.1 uncultured Sangeribacter sp.
GGGCGGTAAAAAGAGCAGCCAATAAGATGCTCAAAATCAGTGAAATCTTTTTCATTTTATTCTTACTAATTAAGCTCCCAGTGTCTCTTAAATTTTTTGAGATGGGGCTAAGTTCAGTTATAGGCTTGCGATAATATCAGGTGATAGTCCTGATAGGGATTGAATATAATCGATGGGATCGCCGTTCTCTTTCATTTTCTTGGCAATCTTCCTAATTCCTTCAAGTATGCCTTCCTTCCGGCCTTCCATTATACCTTCTTTGATACCTTCTTGACGACCTTTTTGCTCGGCTTCGCGTGCCATCGTCTCGCCATATTCCAGACGTGCCATCTCCTCATCGTATAGACGTTGCTCTGATTCGCTATAGGGTACCACATCTTCTGCGGCCAGGGATGCAGTCTCGGCAGCTTCAAAAAGAGGTGTTAGCTCCTCGTAATCTTTCGGTATCTCAGTGAACTTGTTCATATTCTTAATACAATATATTATTCGTTCCAGTTTGTTCTTGCATTCCTGAAGGTTTTTCCTTTTCATCTGACTGAGGTTTATGAAAAACCATCTTTCAGCATCCGTCAGCTTCTCATGACTCTTCAAGTCCATGACACCGGCGCGTCTCACTAACTTAGGCTTTATCCCCGTAAGGCTGAAATTGGTAAGGAATACCCCATAGACCGGGTTGGTCTTGTAATTCCATTTTCCTCTTTTAGCCTGATGCACCATCGCCATCCCAGTGTAGATCAGAGCTCGGTTAATGAAATAGACCTGTGGGGACTGTTGCATCTCGACCACAATCTTATGTCCATCTACAGTAGTTGCGTATACATCGTAGACTACACGCCTTCCTTTCTCATAAAAAGGTAGGCCTCTTGTTTTTTGAAAGATAAATCAGTAATCTTGATTTCCGGCTCAAAGAGGATGTTGAGGAAAAGGAGTAGCACATGCTTGTTCTCTTCTTCGCCAAAGAGTTTCTTGAAGGCGAAGTCAGTACGCAAGTTCATGAACTTTGGCAAAGACTTGCGGATTTCCTCGATTGTATTCTGATCCGGTTTCTCGGGTGTATCCATATGTGAAGCAACTAAAACTGGGTTGTATGGCACAAATATAACACTATTCCGGGATTCTCCCAAACTGGCCTTGATAAATATTACTTTGTAGATTGAAACTACCTGAGATTATTCGCGTTCTCGCGCCGTTTGCAGGAATAGTTGATCACGGGGCGAGGGCGCCCCTCATCCCAGTTATATAACGCGGCTGAGGCTGCTTCCCAGCAGCCTCAGTCGCATGTTTTCCATAATACTCTTAACTAACCTAACATCATGAAACAAATTTCTTGCTTTTGTCTTTAAAACATCCCTACCTCCCAATGGGTTGACTCTCCTTCTCCTATTTAACCGTTTCTTAACAATGGTAACATTTTTGAAATGTGAAGGGTAGCTGATTGAATTTACGGGGCGAGGCGCCCCTCATCCCAGTCACTTTTTACGGCGCGAGACGCGCCTCATCCCAGTTAAATATTGAGCGTGGCTTCTTAGGTGCTATAAAGAAAAGCGGCCGGCTTTGAAGGGACCGACCGCTTTGTTAGTGGAAAAAGTATGTTATTCGATTACAGTGCTGTAATTATTATCGACTGTGGAGAGAGTCAGACCTGTTATTTGATTACGGTCTTGCGGCCGTTGATCAGGTAGATGCCTTTCGGGAGATCCTTCAGGTCGCGGCCCTGACGTTCCAATACGATACCTTCTACGGTTATAATGCTGTAGGTCTTGTCGGATTCAATCACTCCGATTCCGGATCCTGAAGAGTAGGAATTGGAGAAGCCGGACTCATGTCCACTGGCGAACAAGGCAGTTACATTATAAGTATGGCTCGCGTTGGTCTCGGGATCGTTGAAGGTCAGAACATCATGACCTACATTGGCAATCTTATTGTTGTCGCGGTAGATATTGTAGCCGGTTACGATTCGGCTGGTGCCTTTCTCGTAGGTTACATGATCCAGCATGAACATGTGACCGCGGGCGGTGATTACGCGAATAGCGAAGTACTTAGCACCTTCCGGCAGATTAACAGAATACTCAGTCCAATAATCCGGATTATCAATATCGATAGTCTCCAACAGTTCGAAAGCATCGGTATCCTTGGTGGTTGCTGAATAAAGCACCTGAATAGTCTCAGGTCCGTAATAGGAGATCATCTGTTTTGCGAAGAAGCTGATAGTCTGGGTATTGCCGGAAAGCGGCGGCGAGATAAGCCAGTCATCATTATGATCATTCGGATCATCGAGCTTGGTAGCGAAGGCAGCCAAATATTGATCACCATCGTAAGGGAGCGCCTCGGTATTCCCGGCAGGGAGCCCAACTGTCTCATCGGGCAGTACAACCAAGGAGGGATTGAAGACCATATAGGCCATCGGAGAGCCATTGTTAGCGAAGATCAATCCTGAGAGTCCGAGGGTCTTTCTGCCATCGGCGTCAACTAAAGTCCATTCACCGAGCTCATCGATAGAGAACGGCTCGTAGCTTTCGAAATCTTCAACTACAGTCTCAACCTGGAATTCTTCAGGAGCCTCCCAAGTGAGGTTAACACCATTTCCGGATTCTTCACCCGTCAGATTTTGAGGTGCCGGAGCTGTTGGCTCAGCGACATTCAAGAAGAGGAATACCTCGTTGTTATCCTGACGCATGTCCGGGGCATAATCACCTAAGATGCGGAACTCAATCTCACCGGCATCGGAGGGCTTGATCAGATAATTGAAGTGGAGGATATCCCTCTCGTGTGAGGCTAAAGTCTTGACATTCTTGGTCTCAGCGAGTACATCGTTTACATAGAGGCTAACTGTTGCTCCCTCGATATTTTCAAGACCGGAGTTAATAGCATGGGCTTCGATTACGGCTGTGCGTCCTACCTCAGCCTGTCCTTTCATGAAGGAAGCAGTAACTTTAAGGTCATGATCGATGGCGGCATCAACATTCACATTGTCAAGGTGCATAAAGTGATAGTATCCGGCATTGTTGTGGAACACAAAACGCAGACGACAGTAGTCGAGACCTTCGAGACCAGTTATCTCCATATTTGCCCGTTTCCAGTCATCATTAGAACCCGTAGATTCCTCATCGGCAGTACCGCAAAGTTGGCTTGTCCCGTCCGGGTAAACTACATAGAGGTCGATGGTATTACCTTCATTGCAGATATAATCGAAATTGACAAGCAGTTTATCATTGCCATCCGTTGCTATTTTACCCGATTCAAGAGAGGCTTCGGGTTCATCCTGTAGAATACCCCAGCCGAAGCTATAGCCGTCTCCATCAGATGAATGAGAGGTGGAGAGATCAAATAGGTCGGAATTGGTATAAGGGATCCAAGGTTTCATATGTTCGGGATCGAAACCTTCGGAGAAGGGGAGAGACAAAGGCTCACCAACCAACAATGGAGAAGTGTATCGGAAATCACTAACACCGGCTACGTTATAAGCAACGGTGAGGAATTGCAACAACCCCTGGGGACCTACCCGCGGGTCAAAGTTTATAGAATAGGTATCACCTTGAATCCCCTCAGCAATGGGTTCGTCGTCAACAAACCCGGAGTCATCCATCATAAAGAGAGCATAGTATAGACCTTCAGGGTTAATATACTGACCATTGACACCGGTTGCATCGGCAACCCATTTTACCTGAATGTAGTTACCTTTATCAAGGATTTGCGCTGCCGGAGCCTTCGGTACATCAACACCTATAAAAGACCTCACTTCAGCGGCTTCGCTACGGCCATTCTCATTGTAAGCTTCGGCGCGGAAATTATAGAAACCATTATCTGATGCCTGATATACGAATTGATATTCATTACCCGGCACAGGATTCTCAAACGAGCGAACTACCTCTGTATCCAACAAAATATCGATACGGTCGAGATGGTCTATGGAATTACCTTGCTGGTCATTAGAGGGCGCGGTAAACTTGATAGTTGCTGAGAGTCCACCTTTAGCAGCAGGAATCACCTGTAAATCAGCTATGGTAGCCGGAGACGCCTGAGAAGTGCCTGCAGAAATAGTCAGATCATCAATTCTCAAGAAAGAATCGTATTCCCCTGCATGTACAAATCCAAGATGAATGGAACCGGTCTGAGTCGCAGTAAGGGAAACAACATGTTCAGAAGTAAAATCGGGATCTAAGAAACCGGGAGTTGCCGGCATAAGGATAGAATAAGCTGAAGGATCAAGGCCTTCTCCATACCAAATCTCGAACTTATCGCCATACACGGCCCATGATTTCAGCCGGATCTCATAGGTGTTTCCTGCCTCAACTTTGATTTCCGGAGTAATAAGCCAGCTGTTAGAACGGATAGAAGAAGCACCGGCAGCTTTCATGGGAGCCTCATCCGGCTCATCATTGTAGTTTGATTTACGACAATCAACAACACCATTTTCGCTATATGTTCCACGGGTGCTCCAAGACCATTCCTTTCCGATTATTGTAAAGAGATCCAGTGACTCAGGAGTATCAAAGGTCTGGATATAGGGAGGAATGATGCTCTGTCCGATTATATGCTTGCCCGTTTCCATTGGTTCACCTTCAAAACCATGGTTAGCCGGAGTAATTACATAATAATAGCTACCTAAAGGCATTTCTGAGGTCAGCGTCTCAGTGAATGAAGTTTCCGGTGTACTTTCAGCAACCAAGACGCCTCCGGGCATCCGGACTACATTGAAGAGAGGATCGGATACAACACCATTGTGCTGCCCGGTCGGCTCAATTGCCCAAGAAACAGTAGCTATATTATTTACATAATCGAAATCAGCTCGTTTCATTACAGGAATATCCTCTCCTATCCATAAATCTATGGAAGAATATGGAGAAGCACCGACAGAGTTCTCAGCATATACTTCAAACAGTGTCTGTCCACCCTCGACAGTAATATCCTTAGTTATAGCAGCCCCCGGTGCATCAGAACCGGTAGCCATTTCTTCACCGTTCACGAGAATATGCCAAGTCAGAGTAGCCTCAGGATCTGATCCATCGTAATTATCCTCCGGAAGATTAAAGGATACTGTGCCATTGAGATTTGCACCTTCGAAGAAGACCGAAAAGTCCGTCAAATAGTTAGGAGCAGCATCGGCAGCAGCATGAGGCAGACATGTCAGACCATAGATCCTTTCCTGGTTCGGTAAAGCACTTATTTCCTCAAGATGGGCGTCATTTAGGTCAACCGTGTACATTACCGAATTACCGTTCATATCCACAGATGCCCAATAGAACTTATCGTTGTGCCTATCAATTGAGCCAGACTGAGGTCTGATACCAGCGGAAGAAGCGATTTTCAGTCCTGTGTCGCCTATCAATGTGGCAGAGGCATTTTGGGTATTATACTGATAAAGGCAACCATCCTCTTGGACCCCATAAAGCCGTCCATCGGAAGTAACACCTAAAGCGACAACCATCCCGCTAAGAGAGCCGATTCGGTTGCGTACCGGTATGATATCGATTCTATCGTAATAGTCATCATAACCACCATCTACATATTCGATAGTAGCAAGCTCATAACCGGTGCCACTCGCATTATAGAAGCAGCCGTAGATGGTCTCGCTATTGGGATCGTAAGCCATCTCTGTGGCTATGTAATCGATACTTTCATCAATGAAGTATGTGTCGATCTTGGTCCATGTATTTACGTCATAGACAGTAAGATCGATATTGATGAATCCCCACATCTCATACCAATTAGTGGAGTAGAACTTGTCATCTACTAAGACGGCTCCACCATTGCTATTGGGAGCGGAGTTCGTGCCTTTAAGTTTAAGGTCAGTAGCGACATCCTGACCGGCCGAGATTTCATATAGGCCGTAGGCAGAGTAACGGCTGTCCCAGTTATCGGCGTAAACTACATTGCCGATCATTTTTACCGGAGCGGCTCCCCGGGCTTTCATTATCTCCGGACGCTGGAGAGGTGAAGTTAGACTTCTGCGGGGAGTAAGGAGTTTACCTTGTTTCGAGTTTGGCATTGTACGGGCCAAAAGCGGATAAGCTTTTGCAACCGACTCGATTGGTTCCCCTTTGTGCTGGCGTTGCGGAGCGTTACCTCCTCCAGCAGACAGCAGTACCGGTGTCAAAATTCCGGCAGCGGTCGCTGTCAACAAAGTTAGAGCAAGTTTTGCCATAGTTAAAGTTGTTTATGAGTATTATTATTCTAATGTATTTGTTTCCTATTTCATAGAAACTATCCTGTTTCTTAGAACTGAAGTTTGAATCTCAAGCAGATGCGGTTTCAAGAGTCCGTTCCAATCGCTCAATAGTCCTCGCCATATCAGAATGTGAAATCGGCTTGTAAAGACATTCTATTAGATTAGGTACCCGATGACGATGATGATCTGCTTCGGGGTATCCGGAAAGCAATATCACAGGGATTGGGCAGGCATGTTCGAAAAACACATCTGTGCTGGTGCCGTCTGACAGGAAGACATCAGACATAATGACATCCGGCATCATCTTTATAAACCTTGGTATGTCGGTAGAGGAATCGCTTTCTGCCAATAGGCTCCAGTCCGGACGTAACCTGGATACAATACGCTTGAGCCCGAGCGCCGTGATGCGCTCGTCCTCAAGCAAGATATAATTCACCTTTTTAACCATGCCCCAAAATTATAATAGCCGGGGGCCGAAGACAATGAAAATCCCGTCAAGGTGTAAATCTGGCGGTTGAATGTGTAAGTTTCAGGAATGAATGTGAGTGGTTGAGAAGAGGAAAAAGGGGGTTCTGTCGCTTGGCAGATATGTGATCAAGAACCTAACCAGTTAAGAAAATCCTCTTTGCGACCGGTGCTGACGGTCTCGGAATATTCCTCATTGCCTGCCTTATATCGCACTAATAGACGCCCTCGGAAATGTTTGCTGACCTTGACTAAGGAGTCGATATTGAGGATGACTTTCCGTGAGATCTGAAAAAATTTCTCTTCCCCTACACTTTCCATCACTTCCTGAAGATTGCCGAAGTTGGTCATACGGCGTTTTCCGTCGTGTAAAACGGCGAATATATACCCTTCATCAGCCTCGAAGAAAGCGACTTCAGAAAGATTTACGTATGAGAAAGTGTCGCCGTTTACAATCAATATCCGCTCATACCCGCCTCTTATCTGCTGGCCCAAAGAATGGGTAAGATGGTTCCAGTCGCGTCTATCGCCCAAAGTGACCCTCTCAAATTTCTCAATTGCTTTCTTAATATCGGCATCCGAGATAGGTTTCAGCAGATAATCAAGACTATAGACCGCGAACGCTTTGAGCGCAAACTCATTGTAAGCCGTAGTGAAGATAACAGGCGAATCAATCGCCACGCGATCAAAGATCTCAAAACAATTGCCGTCAGAAAGCTCAATATCCATAAATATGAGAGAAACCTCGGGGAGAGTGCCGAAATACTCAACGGCATCTTGGACCGTAGCGCACTCAAACACTAATTTCATTTCCGGGCGTAAGCGGGAAATGGAATTGATGAGACGTTGGCGAACGATATCTTCATTCTCTATTACTGCGTATGTCAGCGGCATAATCGTTTTCTTAAATGGGTTATTGTAGGAAAGTTCAATTGAGGTAGGGTACAAAGACCGAAAAAGTGTCTTGTGTCTTGTCTACCTTGAAATCGCGGTCGTAATGACTATAGAGTTTCTTGAGGTAACCGAGGCTTAGTCCGATTCCGGATGGGGGAAGCACACGTTTAGTACGTATCGGATTGGAGACCCGTATCCCTTCATCGCCTATCTCAATCTCGATGGTCATAGGGGTATCGGGACGTATGACATTATGTTTGGTAGCGTTCTCCAATAACATCTGCAGACTGAACGGTATGATCTCGCGTTCATTCTTATCCCGTCTGCCCTCAGCTTGATTCCGGTGGTCTGTTATGTTTACCTCCAATTGATCCAAGAAGCGCATCTTTAGTACTTCAGTATAGAAACCAACCAATTCCAGCTCTTCCGACACAGACACCCTCTGGCGTTCGTGCTGTATCATGATATAACGATACATTTTAGAAAGCGCCAAAATAAACTCTTTTGATTTCTCGCTATCGAAGTCGATAAGTGAGTATAGGAGATTTAAGGAATTAAAAAGGAAGTGAGGGTTGACTTGCGCTTTAAGCACATCATATTGTAATTCTGCAGCCGCCCGTCGAGCCTTGTCGGCGTTGGACTCCGAAATTCGGTAGGAGATAACGAAATAGAATACCTGATTGAGGAGTAAAGTAAGGAAATCCACTACATAGGAGGCGGCCCAGAAAATTCGTGGTGTCTTCCCTAAAAGAGTGCTTATGTAATAGAAAAAGAGGTTTACCAATATCACAATCACTCCGGATCCTATGATATCGAAAGCGATCCTTGGCAATATCTTCCGGAAAGGGTTCAGCTTGAAAACGAGTAGCGTGTTCAGTAGGAATAGCGCAAGAAAAGGAAGGGAGCCGAGAGTTAATTGGCGCACCATCGCTTGGGCGTTCTCATACGGCAAAAGACTTCCTCCCGCCATAAGGTTATAAAGTGCATTATACCATAGGCAGAAGAAAAGGACCATCAGGACATACCAAAGGCCGAGACGTTTGCCGGCAACGCCTCCCAAAGCCTCTTTAAGTTTCAGTCTGTTCATGATGTCACTATAACTTTTGCGGAAAATTTTTGCCGAAAGTAGTGAAATTTTAGAAGACTGGCAAATTTTGAAAGAAATTACAGTAGTCAGGATACATTTTACCCCATCCCGGATGTGAAGGGGGATGGGGTAAAGGAGGTTCAGCGGCCGGTGGCCTGTAAGTATGTGAGTTTCTTCAGTTGGAAGTCACCGTAGGTCTCTACGAATTTATCCTGGGATTGAAGGTACAGGGTCTGTGCGTTGAGCAGGTCTGTTATGGTCGTTGTCCCCGCCTCATAGAAACTCTGGTTCATCCTCAGATTCTCCTCCGACTGAGAGATTGACTCCTTAGCTATCTCCATCTGAGTAAACGAGGTTGTCAGGTCATTCCAAGCGTTGGTCATTGCTATCATAAGCAACTGGGAATTGTCTTCCAATTGAGTCCGGGCGATCTGGGTCTCAATGCGTTTTTTCTTCATATTATGAGATCCTCCCCACCAATCGGTCAATGGTATGCTGACGGTAACATAGAGATTCCCGAAAGTGTGGCCTTGCTCCAACAGGTGTTCATAGTTGTAGCTGGCCCCTGCGGCTACCATCGGTAAATTGGAGCCTAAAGCCATTTTTTGCTCTAATTCCTTAGCCTTCACGTTCTGCAAAAGAAGTCCACGTCCAATAGTCTGGTCGAGACATTCTTCAGGATTGCGGTATAGTTCCTGTGGAAATTCGGGTAACCGTCCCGGAACAATATCAGAGGCTACATCGACCGATCCGGATATCCCCTTCCCGATATATTGAGAAAGAAGCATCCTTAACACTGATATGCCATTGTCTAATTCCGCGCGGTTCACCATCATCTCATTCCTCTTCAACTTGACTTCAAGAAGATCGTTGGTCGTAGTAACACCGGCATCTACATAGCTTTGCACTTGAGAGGTCAGGGAATCCAGCATAGCTATTACATTCTCCAAAGTCTTGTGTTTGGAATGTAGGGCAACGAGTTGCCAATAATATTGCTCAGTGGTCTTCCTTACCTCGTCGGCAGTCTGACGTTGTTGCAGACGGCTGACTTCCTCTCCGACATGAGCCAGACGGTTGCCGTTTACAATGCGTCCTCCTAAGAATATAGGTTGCATCAGGTTTATACCGGCAAAAGAACCGTTTTTGACCAGGCTGATGTCGAAATCCAGATTAGGTAACCCCGGCATCAGCATCGAGAGGGGTAGCCCGAAACTATGTTGCAACATGCCATGGTTGGCAGTAAAGGCTAAGCCGTTGATGCTTACTGATGGGAAATAGTTAGTGAATGCCTCCCGGGAGGTCTCCCGCGCGGCATCGAAAGAATAGGCTGCCGTCTTAATACGAGAGTTGTTCTCAAGGGCTAAAGATACACATTCATCCAATGTCAATTGCTGGGCTTGGGCGTAGGATGGTCCCAAAAGGAGACTAATGGCGAATAAATATGTTATTATAGATTTCATTTATTATCTTTTTGAGATTTTTTCTCCATTACTTTCCAGTATAGCACCGGAATTACGGTAACGATGAAGAAGAATGTAATTATAGTGCCCCAGAAGATTACGGTACCCATAGGTTTCCAGAGCGGAGTGCCAGTCAGGACCATCGGCAGGACACCCATTGAAGCGGCTGCCGAGGTCAGGAAGATCGGGCGCATACGGCGTTCAGCGCTATGGAATATAGCTTCCTTTACTGTCATCCCGTCGGAGCGTTGCAATTCCTCAGCATAATCTATCATAATGATAACGTTGCGGACCAGGATACCCATAAGGGAGATAAAGCCAAGAGTACATGTCAAAGACAAAACCTCTCCCTGAATGGCAAGCCCTATACCAGCTCCGGGTACGCACAATACTATGCAGAGCAGAAGAAGGCCGGCTATTGCGACATTCTTATAATGCGCTAATAGAATGAAGAAAATTATCACCACAGCCATGACAAGAGCCGTAATGATCGGGGGCCACATTTCGAGGGACTGACTGTAATCTCCACCATATTCCAATTTCACGCCATCCGGAATTGTTAGGTTGGATATTTTCTTCTGAAGTTCAGATGTAACAACCAATGGAAACTTCCCTCTTTCTACTTCAGAGCTGATGGTAACGCAAGGTATGCCGTTCCTATGGGAGAGCTGACCGTAGTTCCAAGAGGGTATCACTTGTGCCATCTGACGTAAAGGAGCTGAGGAGAGTCCCATTACCGGCAGCAGCTCATTACGCAAATCATTTACATCAGAGCGTTCCGAGGTTGGAGTGCGGAATACTACGGGAGTGGAATAGGTACCGTCCCAGAGGGTAGCAACCGGTATACCGGAATTGGTATATCGCATTGCGAGATTAGCCTCCAGCATCATATCGCTCAATCCTAATCGGGATAAGGATGTGAAATCCGGAGAGACACGTGTAGCCACCAGCGGGGATTCCAGACTGCTCTTGACAAGGTTTATTTCCGGGATAGTACGCATAATAGCCATTACGGAATCAGCGACGGCTTGTAGTTCCGAGTAGTCATTTCCTATCAACCTAACTTCAATTGGATATGCAGCATTGGAATATGACAACTGTTTGAACCTTATCTTAGCCTCCGGAAAATAATCCCTGTATTTGGCCGTATATTCATCCAGCACTTCTATTGTCGCTTCATTGCTAACAGTGTTTACAATAAACTGGGCGAAGTTTGGTCCGCCGACCTGAGGAGCGTATGTTGTCTGGAAACGAGGGGAGGAGCAGCCATGGAAATTGGCAACTGATACTACGCGTTCATCCTTTCTGAGAATACCGGCCATTGAATCAGCAACAACATTCGTTTTGTCCAGGGGAGTGCCGGTAGGGAGGTATATCTCAACAGCAAACTGATTGCGCTCCGCAATTGGCATCAATTGCATAGGACGTTGCATCAGGAGCCATCCTCCTCCCACTGTAAGTACCAGAGCTACTATGAGTACCAGCCAGGGATGGTCAAAGCACTTTGTAATTATCTTATCATAGGATGTCTGGAGGGTACGTAGAAGTGAAAAATGCTTTCCTTGTTTCGCATCTCCATCCAGATTGGCAAGCTTAGCTGGCTTAATGAACTTGTATTGAAGGAATGGTACGAGAAGCTCGGCGATCAGAAGCGATCCATCAGGATGATAGTGATAGCCCAGGGGAAGTCCGTAAGGAAATCCCGGAACATTCCTGTCATGGTCAGAAGGAAGGGGAAGAATGTGATGGATATGGCCAGAGTAGCCGAAAAGATGGATTTAAGGAACTCCGAGGCTGAGCGTATCGTAGCTTCTTTACGATCCATCCCTTCTCCTATAAGCTCTACATAGTCATCGATAATCACTACCGAGTTGTCTACTATCATACCTAAGGATACGATCAGACATGCAAAAGTAACGGTATTCAGCTCGATTCCGAAAGCGTAGAAAAGCCCCAGAGATATAAAGATGGTGATAGGGATAGTAGCCGCGGCAATCAGCGCTACCCTTATAGGAAGCAATATGACTATGACGATTATAACCGCCAATACCGCTATGAGCAATTCACGTAAAAAATCGAGAACGCTACTATTCACCACTTTTGGCTGGTCAGTGATCTTGAAGATGGTGACATCTTCAGGAATCTCGCTCTTGAAGGCATCCAATTGCTTCTGTACCAGCCTTCCCATTTCTACGATATTGTTACCCTTCTTCATCTCAACCGACAACAGGATACACTTGCGGTTGTTGTTCGTGATGAAGGAATCAGGTTCGGGGTATTCCCTTTTGACCTCAGCAATATCTTTGAGCCTTACGATTTCACCTCCGGGAGAGGAGAATACTATCTGCTCAGCAATGTCAGCTACGGAATTGAGAGGATTGTCAACATAAATAGGGGAGGTATAAGAGTCAGACCTGATCTGTCCCCCTGTAGTAAGGAAACCTTGGGTAAACAGGTTGGCAGCTAATGTCTTCTCCGAGATTCCGTAATGGGAGAGACGTTCAGGATCGATGTTAATGGAGATCTGCTCATTCTGTTTTCCGTAGACATTCATTGTGCCGACGCTCTCCACTGTCCGCAGTCTGTCCTGGAGAGCATCCATATAATCTCCCAATTCTCGATAAGTCTTGTCCTCGCTCTCCATTGTAATCAAGAGAGCCGAGGTATCCCCGAAATTCGAGATAACCTCAACGGCTAAAACACCGGATGGGAGTTGACGTTTGGCGCTTTGTAATTCACGGCTGAAGGTATTCCAGAATGAATCGGTATATGTGATTTTGTCATCCAGTTCAACATAGATCATCACCATCCCGTCGGTGGCGTTTGAATAGGTCTTGACCTTGTTGACCTCCTTAAAACCGAAAACAAAGTTTTCGAGAGGTTTCATCACCTGCTGTTCCATCTCCAAAGAGGTGGCTCCGGGATATACAGCAACAACAACTCCTTCGCGGATAGTGAAATTAGGGAATTCGTTCTTATTCATGGTCTGGAGTGCGTAAATGCCGAAAATGACAAGAACGCAGACCATCAATACCACCACATTGGCGTATTTTACTCCCCATACTACGAGTGGGGAGTTCTTGACCGGAGGGAGCTTTGACAGCAAGCCTCCTTCAATTTTCTTATCAGGTGTCTCCATATTACTGATATCAATTTATGGATTCTACCTTCATACCTTGGGAAACTTTGTCCATCCCCGCTACAATCACTTTGTCCCCGTCTTTCAGTCCCGATTCTATCATTATTCCTTCAGGCAGCATCATCCCGGCTTTTACGATTCTCTTCCGGGCAGTCCCTACCGAATCAAGCCAGACAAATAGATTATTGTCAGCGGCTAAAAGGACTGACGAGGTAGGAAGTATAATGCCGGTGGAATCCGCGGAACTCTCTGTAACGACATCACAGATCATACCAGGAAGCAGCCGACCACCATGATTTGTAACCCGATATTTTACTGCATAAGAGCGAGACAGCGGATTCGCTGAGACTCCTTTCTCGACCAATGCGCCTGAGAATGATTCCCCGGGAGCAGCTTTAGTAGATATCAGGGCAGAGGTACCTTTCGAGAATTTGGAAATATCATTTTCGGGAATCGAGATTACGACCTTGACTGAATTGATATCCACTATTTTTACTACCGGTACCCCCGGAGCTGTATTCTGACCCGGAGAGGCCATCTTTTCTGCGACAATGCCGGATACAGGGGAATATAACTTGGCATCGTTCAAGGCTATGCGGGCTATTTCAGCAGCGTTTTCAGCCTGGCTCAGTTTACTTTGGACATCGACCCATTTTATTTCAGGCAAAGAATTGGCATCGTGAAGTATCTTCATGCGGTTATACGCATCCTTAGCCTGGTCTAAGGTAGCTTTCGCGATCTGATAGGCACTACGTAGGGATCCATCGTCCAATGTTCCAATCAGCTGACCCTTTTGGACTTTTTGTCCTTCGGTGATATTCAAGGTTTTGATAGTACCGGCTGTAGAGAAACTTACAGCTGTACCAGTTTCCTCTTCCACAGTTCCGGAATAGGAGTTTGTTTCGCGGATACCATTGTTGGAGACAGTAATGCTCTTAACCCTAACCGGAGGGTGTGAAGTCTCTTTTTCTGATGACTTGGTTCCGCAGGAAGCGAAAGCCGGAATTAGAATAGCCAGGAGAAGTATCCTGAATGTCAAACGGTAATTCATATTATGGAGAAGCTTAAAAATCTTTCGCAAAATTACTCTATATCATATCCTCCAAAAAGGGCTGATTTATGAAAAAAATTGTCAGATGGTACGATTTTAAGGGTTTTGGATTGGAATTTACCTCAAAAATTGTTTATTTTGTTCCGAAACTATTCTTTAATTTTATAAAGAGAGGTAGATTATGGCTAATCCTCTGAATATATCAATAGCAACCCTTTTGCCTGAGACCGATTCCGGCCGTGTCTTTGATATGACAGGCCGGTGTGCGTTTGCTATATGCACTGATGGGGATTTCGATATCAGGATCCTGAATGAAGTCTATAATATTAAGGGACATTCTATTTTCGCATGTATGCCCTTTGTTAATGTGGAGGTCTTGCAGATCCGCAAGCCAAGCCGTATATTGATGGGAGGTGTATTGCTTGTGGATGTGTTGGGGCTGATCAGCAGAAGTGTTAACAGTAGCAATCTGGTGGCTATCCAACAGCAGCCGATGGTCGCTATTTCGGAATCTCAATACCAATATCTAAATGTCTCCATCGAAGGGTATCTCAAAGAGGTGGCCGAAATTCATCAGTGTAGGTTAGACAATACCCGCCGCCATATTCAAGAAGAAATCGTCTTCAATTATACCAGACTGATAGTAGCGCAGGTTCTGAAAGTTTATTTCACTAATCTGCCGATGGAAGTGAACGGGTATACTCATCGTGATATAATCTTTCAACAGTTCATGTTGGATATGTATGCGAATTGCCGTGAGCAGAGGAATGTGAATTTCTACGCGTCCCGTTCCTCTGTAAGCTTAAAATATTTTTCTACAATAGTCAGGCAGCTTTCGGGCAAGACTCCCTCGGAATGGATTGAACTGATAGTTGCCGGTGAAGCGAAGACACTGCTGATGGAGGTTCATAGGAGTATCAAAGATATAGCGGCTGAGCTTAATTTCCCAGATGCTCCGACATTCACCAAATACTTCCGTCGAGTTACGGGGATGACTCCTAAAGAATACAGGAAAAGTCTGAGTTAGCTCTCTACTTTTAATGGATGTAGACCCCGTCTCTTAAATTTTATGAGACAGGGTCTAAACTTATATTCGCGCATGAAACCGGGTATAAGA
>CAZKJP010000071.1:0-5481 GCA_964553075.1 uncultured Sangeribacter sp.
TTGGCACCGCGGTTACCGTAAAGTGCGCAGGATGCTGCGTCCTTCAATACAGACATTGATTCGATGTCGGCAGGGTTGATGTCGGCGATTGAACCGTCATATACAACACCGTCAACTACATAAAGAGGGGACTGTGCTGAAGAGGTGAAGGAGTTGAAACCGCGGATACGGATTGCAGGGGAAGAACCGGGAGTACCGGTAGAGTTGTTTACCTGCACACCGGGTGCGTTACCTTCGAGGGCGGCGGTAACAGAAGTTACGGGGCGTTCCTCGATTTCCTTGGCGCCTACTACGGCTACGGAACCGGTAAGAGATTCCTTGGTAGCGGTACCATACGCTACAACCACGAGGTCATCGAGGGCTGTAGAGCTGGAGCTAAGTTTTACAACCATTCCGTTGGTCAACGGAAGTTCCTGGTCAGTGTAGCCTACATAGGAGAATTTAGCTTTCTTCACGCTGGTAGGTACAGTGATGGAGAAATGGCCGTCGATGTCTGCGGCAGCACCTTGTCCGCCACCTATCGGCATGATGGTGGCGCCAATTAGAGGCTCACCGTTAGCCGCGTCGACTACGGAGCCGCTGATGGTCTTCGTCTGTGCCTGGAGCGACCAGGTGCAGGCGATCAGCGTCATCAAGATTAAAAACAGTTTTCTCATCTTTAGAATATTATAGAAATTAGTATTATGTGTCCTCGTTTCGGACCTCCTCGGGATTTGGGGCTTCGGGGCTATATGAAATAACCACCGGCGTCCGCTTGCAATCCTTCAGCGGCCGGAATTTTTCAGTCTCGGTAGGTCTTTTAGGTTAACAATTGTGTTTTTCAAGGTTATAAATGGCTGTCTTACACAGACTTAGCGTTTGTGGAGCCAAATGGCTCCGGTTGGAAGGCTCTGTTAAAATCTGAAAACAAAACTTTCTTAACCGCAAATTTATATAATATTTTAAAATAACCAACCCTCCCCGCGATTTTTTTTGTGAAAAAAATTTACGGGAAGGGTTGGAAAGGGGGTGAAATTTTGGGGAGTGCCTTGCAGGAAGCCTAAAGAGAGGCTGCTTATTTTGGGGTGATCAGCAGGAATGGTTCCGGTGGTGTCAGGCCGATCCACGGCCCGGAGGGATGCTCTCGGCGGTAGCGGGCTGTGAAGGCTGCCCCTTCATCATGTGTCGGAGAGGAGTTGGCGATCACCAGGTACTTTTCAGGGCCGATTTTGGCCACTGCCGTCCCTTTGGCTCCCTCGGCGGCAAGGCGTGTAGCATGGTCAATGGCATTCTGCTCCATACGGTAGTATGCTACCACGGTCCGGAATCGGTTGCCGGCTGCCTCCGGTGACTCATGCAGAAGCGTTGCGGGGGAATAGAGAGAGAGGATGGTGTCATTCCCGACTATCTCCGTTGTTGCCCCTAAGGGGGAGGCCAGTTTATGGTTGCCGAAAAGTATGTCGGCATCAGGGTCTGTCTGGTTCCGCTTCGCCAAGGCCGCGTCGTATGCGGCCTGATAGTTGGCCTCAGTAGGTTTACAGCTTATCAGACTACTTAATCCTACAATGCCTATCAATAGGGTCAAAAGATTTTTTTTTCTCATATCTTATTAGAGTTTCTCTAAGATCAATATCTCGCGTGGTGAGAAGGTATACGTTGGGGTTCCGTCTGTAGAGAGAGGAACGATCACATTCCCGCTCAGGATGTCCCGGTACCTGTCTCCGGGATTGATTACTTCCGCATAACGGGACATGTCGGCTTCGTTTTGCTCGTCAACGCCATTCATTATGACTACCACCTCCTCAGGGCCGGCCTTGCGACGATATAGGTATAGACCATTGGTCGGCATAAAGTGCTTCATGTCTCCTTCAGCAATGGCTTTGCTTCCTTTTCTCCATTTATTGATTCTGGATATAAAATCAAAGGCTTCGTTCTCTAAGTCTGAGCGTCCCTCGGCAGTGAACACAGAGCGATCATCTCCGGGAAACCCACCCGGCATATCGCGTCGAATATTGCCGTCACCCCCCTCGCGAGTACCGGCCATCAGCAACTCAGTACCGTAATACATCTGCGGGATGCCCGGTACGGTAAGCAGGAAAGCCAAGGCCTGCTTCCAGCTTGAAAGTGAATCAATGGGTTGCTGGATTACGCGCTCCGTGTCATGGTTATCCAAGAAGCGCAATACCTTCTTCGGATCTTTGTAAACATAATCTAAAGCCAAATGGTCGTAGAGTGTATTCAGGCCGTTCCAAGGATCAGTCTGAGCTGTAAAAGGAGCAAGTTCCCTGACTGCCAACATCAGAGGAAAGTCCATAACCACATCGAGTCTGGTATCTTTGCCAAGCGCTGTGGCAGCAGGAGCACCTGACTGCCAGAATTGCTCGCCGGCCACTGATCCGAACCAACATTCCCCTACGATCTCAAAATCCGGATACTCAGCCTTTACCGCATCTATCCAATCCCCCATAGCCTCGACATCGGCGTATGGATAGGTATCCATGCGTATTCCATCGATAGCGGCTTCCTCAACCCACCATATCGAATTTTGGACCAGATACTTCATCAGATGAGGATTGGTCTGATTCAAGTCCGGCATCTCCTTCACGAACCATCCTTTCTGGGTCAGATCACGGTCGTAATCAGTAGCGTAGGGGTCAGTGATGGTGCTAAGCCGGTAATTAGTCTGCTTGAAATCATCCTGCAGGTTAAACCAGTCAGAGGCCGGTGGATCGAGACGCCAAGGGTGTTCAGAACCCGAATGGTTGAATATCATATCCATAACCGTCTTGATACCTCGGTTATGAAGCGAGTCAATAAGGGCGGCATATTCGGCGTTAGAACCGAAGCGCGGGTCGGTCTGATAATAGTCGGTAGTAGCATAGCCATGGTATGACCCGTATGGCATATCGTTCTCCAGGACTGGTGTGAACCATACCGCCGTAACCCCTAAAGAGTCTATGTAGTCAAGATTCTTCGCGATTCCGGCGAAGTCTCCACCGTGACGCAGGTTGGGATTGGAGCGGTCAGCACCCCATTGGTTGCGAAGTCTCTTTCCGGAATTGTTAGACTGATCGCCATCGGCAAACCGGTCAGGCATCAGCAGGTAGAGAACATCCGCTGAGGTGAAACCCTGAGCTCCCTTGTTAGGAGTCCGTTTAAGCAAGGGGTATTTGCGTGTGATTTTTTTCTTTCCCTCCTTCCAGGTTATGGTCATGTCTCCCGGTTTGGCATCCGGGCTGATTGTAAGATAAAGGTATTGCCAGTTTGGGGAGCCGTCCAGTCGGACTACGCTGTCTAAGGTAACTCCGGGATAGTTGACAGACACCTCTGAGGGGCGGATATCTTGGCCGTGGACCTGGATCTGGAGGGTTTGGTCTTTCATACCTATCCACCAATGAGGGGGATCGAGACGGTCGACACTCATATTTGCGGCCATTATCGGAAGAGCCGCTAAAGCTGAAAATGTAAGAAAAGTCAAGCGCATGATTGGATTGGTTGGATTAGATGGGTGGGTTGCCCTGTTCTCTTATTTTTGAGAAAGTGCTTTAAAAAAGGCCGGAAGAGGAATCGCCTCTGCCGGCCTTGATAATTTTGTTTTGACGACGTTATTAGTCTATCTGAATGATCAGATAAGGAGAAAGACTCCAGAACTGGGTCGGGTTAGTGATACGGATAGCTTTGGTACCGTTAGCTGCTTCCTCGATCTCATAGCTGCCAGCCGGCATATTGCTCCAGATCTTAACCTTCTTGGAGTTGGTCGGGATAAGAGTGAGGTTACGCTTATCGGCGGTTGTGAAGTAATTGGCATTGAAATCACCTTTCAGGACTTTAGTTGCACCGAGGAACTTCTTTTCCAGGAGTCCGTTCTTCTTTAGCTCACCGTTAGTTCCTATAGCATAGTACACGCGGTTAGCCTCATTTTCGGCAGCCACAGCCTGGGCCTGAGCCTCTTCCTTAGCTTCGGTCTCAGCCTTGATCTGCTCGCGTCCTTCTGCTACCTGTACATTCAGTGTGTCGATTGTATTGCGAGCTGAGTTGAGATCATCCTGCAGCTGTGCGATTTTCTCTTCCTGCTGGCTGATACGCTCTTTCAATTGGGCGATAGTCTTGACCAGAACAGCGTTCTGACCTTCAGAAGCTTTGAGACGAGCCTCCATCTTGTCCAGCAATTCCCGGTTGGCGTTCAGACGGGCCTTGATGTTAGCAAGGTTCTGACGGATTTCCTCGCGGCGGTCGCTGCGCTCGTTGCCGCTGCCGAGGCTATATAGCAGGCCTTCCTGCTGATTGATAGAGTCCAGACCGGTATATATATCTCCCATAAGGAGCATCAACGAGTCATTGAAATTAGTCGCTTCGGAATATTGTTCCGAAAGGATAGCGATTGAATCGGATTCCTTTTTGGAATTACCCGCGCAGGAGGAGAGCAACACTGCAGCCACACCTGCAAAAATGAGTGATTTCTTCATCTTCATATACTTGTATTTTTAAATTCCTTAGATAGTTTATTGTGAGAGGGTTTATCTGGTTTCTCCGAATTCCCCTCAATGACTATAACAATTTCCCCTTTGGGTTGGTTTATGTCGAAATATTCTGCCAGTTCTCCGAGAGTGCCACGGTGGATTGTCTCGTGGAGTTTGGAGATCTCCCGGCATACGGCGGCCCGCCTGTCTGAACCGAATACTTCCGACAATTGGCGCAAGGTGCGGGGAAGCCTGACAGGAGATTCATAGATGATTACAGTACGCGGATCCTTGGCCAATTGCTCCAAACGGGTCGCACGACCTTTTTTATGGGGAAGAAATCCCTCGAAAACGAATCGGTCGCAAGGTAGACCCGATGAAACCAAGGCCGGTACGAAGGCAGTCGCTCCGGGGAGTGTCTCGACATCCAGTCCGAGTCGCCTACATTCCCTCGACAGCATGAATCCGGGGTCGGATATCCCGGGGGTACCGGCATCGGATATAAGGGCAATTTTCTCTCCACCTTGGATTCGTTCGGCAATCCGGGGAGCCTGGGTATGCTCATTGAACTTATGATGGCTCTGCATCGGGGTCTCGATACCGTAATGTTTAAGAAGCTTGGAGGAGGTACGTGTATCCTCAGCTAAAATAAGGTCAACCTCTTTGAGGACATTGACCGCGCGGAAGGTCATGTCCTCCAAGTTCCCGACGGGGGTAGGTACGATATACAGACGGCCGCTCATAATTTACGGGTATAGAGGTGACGGAGTAGGGACATGAACTCGCCAACTTCATTTTTAACCGGATCCCAGCCAAGTTCTCCGTAGAAATAATCCTCCACATCTTCCCAGTCATTTAGGGGTTCGATAAATCGTAAGGTGGAGTCGAATTCCTGCTGATTGCCATTAAAGAGTTCGCGGGCGAAGCGGATGCGTTCATTGATGGGGAAGCGGAGGTTACGCTGGGAACTTTGAGTGGGAGGGGTATTCTGAGGACTCTGAGAACTCTGAGGACTCAGGTGCTGGGCTGCTTCTAAGATGGC
>CAZKJP010000071.1:5581-15319 GCA_964553075.1 uncultured Sangeribacter sp.
TCTGAGGACTCTGAGAACTCTGAGGACTCAGGTGCTGGGCTGCTTCTAAGATGGCGCGTGCCTTGGCGACTATTATCTGATCGAAATCGGAGGGTAGGTCCGTACGGTCCTGACGTAACTTTAGCAATCCTTCCAATTCGTAAACTTTATCTAATATCATCGTTCTATCAATTTTGGATTCTATTGGTGTCCTTACTTAAAGATCTTCCGGTAAACCGGTTATTCCGGACTGAAAAGGCCTAAGAGGTAGGTCTCCAGCGCCGAGCGGGCTGTCTGACGTCCTTTCGGCAAGGCGTTGAGGATTATCACTATGGAATGGGTGGGCACATAGTCATCATCCAATTTGTAACCGGCATAACATTGAATACCATTCATAGATCCGGTCTTCAGCGCGATATAGCTGTCTAAGTCTGTATCTTTCAGGAAATTTTTCAAAGTACCTTCCTGACCGGCTAAAGGAAGAAAGGAGGCATAGTCCGGGTCAGATGACATTTGTCTCATCACCTCACCGATAAAATTGGCAGTAACCCGATTTTCCCGCGAGAGACCAGAGCCATCTATAAGTTTCACACCCGTCATATCAATGCCGGATTTTTTCCAATGGTCGGCTGCTAAGGCGGTAGCCAGTGAAGTTTCACCCGGCTTTCCCTTTGCAACCGGAATAGTCCTGAGGAGAGCCTCGGCGAAGAGATTATCTGACCGCATCATGCAGGACCGCATTATCTCGTCAATTGAGGCTGACTGGTGAGTGAAAATCAATTTGGGGTTCTTTGCGGATCCTATTTTGGCTCCACCCAACCGGATTCCAGACTGCTGTAGCTTATTGGATAGCGCGCCCCGGAACACGGCCGCCGGGTCACTCACCGATGAAGATCCCGAAGCGTTATGTCGGAAATTGAAGCCATGGCATCCTGTGCCATATTTCTGTTTCAGATCCGCAGCAGCCCAACTGGGTGGAACAGCCGGCCCCGGGAAGATATCCGAGTTCACAATAATGCATCCCTCGATGGTTTGGACTCCATGGGCTTTAAGTGCGTCTGCTATCTCTGTAAGGAAGCAAGGCCCCGCAGGTTCGCACCCCGCATTGATCGAAGGGTCACCTGATCCTTCGATAAGTAGGTTTCCTTTCAGTACTCCATCCTCGATCTTGCCATCGGCATAAACCTTAGTTTCGTAACGGAACTCACAACCTGTCTCGGGGAGCAGGGCTGCGATCGTAGCGGTCTTCATTATAGAGGCCGGGATCAGAGAAAGATCCGGATTTAGTGCGTCCAGTATCTCTCCGGTAGCCAAGTCTGTAACCAGAATGGCAGAACGCTGCGGATCAATAGCTCGGGTCGCCAAGAGACGATCCAGGAATACAGATGCTTGCCCGGATAAAAATCCGGTAAGAAGTATCAGGAGAGGGAGAAGGTTGCGGAATATCGTTAACATGGATTAATTCAAATTATCAAGCTCCTCGGCAATAGGATCATTTTCTTTCTCGGCCTTGTCAAGGCGTTCGGAGCGCTGTATGACGTATATATCGTAATAGGAGAGGAGGAGTGTGGTCAAGGGAAGGGCGATTATCAGACCCATGAACCCTAACAGGCATCCCCAGATGGAAAGGCTCAGCAAGATGATAGCCGGATTCAGACCCATGGCATTCCCCATTATCTTCGGGGTCAGTATGAGATCCTGAATACATTGAACTACAACATAGACTGCCATAGCTTCCCAGAAGATGGTCCAGAAATCGGCCGTGCCATTAATGGTGGCCATAAGACAAAGTATAGCCGTAATTGGTAGGGAGATCAGCTGTAGGTAAGGCACCATGTTCAAAACCCCTATAAAGAGTCCGAGTATGATTCCCATCGGTAACCCAATGATATAGAACCCGATGGCGAACATTATACCCACCAAGGATGCAATCAGAGCCTGACCGCGGAAATATCGGTTCATGGCGTTCTTCACATCCGAGAAGATCGAGAAGACCTGACGGCGCTGATGTATGGGCACCAATTGGCGGAAAGAGAGCATCAGGCGTTCGTAGTCGATCATAATGAAGATGACATATAACACTACAATCAGCCAGCTTACTACCCCGACTATAAAGGAGAGCGATGACCCAATGAAAGACCATGTCTTGGTCAGGCTCTTTTTGATCAGCTCTATCCATTGCTCGGAGGAGAGCATGGATGCGATACGGTCAAAGTCCACGTTCTCCCGGATGAAAGTGTGGATCTGCTCCGAGATATAAGGGATCTGGATTTGATGGGTAGCGTAACTGCGTATCATGTCAGCCATCTGCATACACTCCTCTATAATGTAAGGAATGAAGAAATAGCCGGCGAGTGCGGTTATGGCCAAGGCCTCAATCAGAGTCACTATAACTGGTATGACACGCCGTCTAAGGTGGAGCAGACGCTGGTTGAATTGCACCCATGGTTCCAGCATATATGCTATAAGGCAGGCCACGAGGAATGGTAGCAGTACCCCTTTCAGGATATTGAGCAGCCATAATACCGCAAGGAGTCCGAAAATCGAGAATATAATGCGGACCGTTCGGTCAAATGTGAAGGGACGTCTGTATGCAGCCATTATTTCATGCGTTTGAATTGTGTCGGGTCTCCTACTACCCATATAACATCCTGAGGTTGCAGGACTGTCTGAGGCGTTGGGGTAAAGTATTCCTCGCCCCTCTGGACTTTCAGGATCATGGAATAGAAATCCTTCAGTATGTCAGTATCAGCCAAAGGCACACCGATTATAGGGGAATCGGCTGTAAGCTGGATGCTCTTCAGGTCAACTTCCGGCTGAGAGACAGGCAAGGAGGCGAAAATAGATTCCGCGGCAGATATATCGTCGTTAAGGCGTTTTATCTGATCGTCAGTTCCGATAACACCCAAAATATCCCCGGGGAAAATGCGGGTGTCGCTACCAGGGAGCGGCATAAACTGCAGTCCGCGCCTGATTGAGGAGACCGAGACACCGTAGTCATGGCGAATACCCGAATCTCTCAGACGGTCACCGGCGAAACTGCATCCGGGTCCTACTTCAATGAAGGCCTGGTGGAGGTCATCTACCATCTTATTGGCTGCCCCGCTGCGCATGTTCTCGCGGATGTTGAGGTTGTTGAGGAACTTTTCTTCCATTCTGTTATATCGCTTCATAAGTCGAGAAGAAGCGAATATGATGATGAAAGCAAACATAGCCACTCCCGCCATCCATCCGATTGCCGGGCCGTATGCGCTCGATACCAAGTAAACGATCATCATCAGCGATATAAGATACCTGATTACGCGCATCGCTACTAACGGCACATCGTAGAAAGAAGAGGTAGAATGAAGTTTCATCCGCTCGTCCGGCTTGGTAGAAGAGAATGAGAGAGCTACTAAGAAAGGAGACATAGCAGCCAAAGTAATCAGCGTTGCGATCAGCCGACCCCATGTATGGGACACCCTTTCCGAGAGAGGGAATACATAGATACGGCAGATTAGTATTATGGCGATCAGTATTACCGAGTAGAGTATCACTCTCCAGAGATACCTTTTCAGTATGTCTCTCCAGAGGGACTTGATATCGGAGGCATCTACAGTCTGCTTTGAATAACGGTTAATAAGGAATTGCAGACCCTTGGGTAACCGCGGTTCCACGAAATTATAGAATGGTACGGAAAGTTTTATGAAATAGGGAGTGGTGAAGATCGTTATCACCGATACCGCTACTATAATAGGATAGAGCGATGCCTCGAGGACTCCTAATCCCATACCCAACGAGGCAATGATAAACGAGAACTCACCGATTTGAGTCAGTGAGAATCCGCTCTCGATGGCTACTTTAAGGGTCTGACCGGTAAGCAGCATACCCAAGGATCCAAAGATAATCATGCCTACGATTACCACGGCGGCCAATATCAGAATCTCTCCCCAGTAGGTCGCCAGGACGTTGGGGTCTACCATCATTCCTACAGATATGAAGAATACGGATCCGAACAGGTCCTTGATAGGTTGGACAACCTTCTCCATACGTTCCGCTACCAAGGTACCTGCTAAGATGGAACCCATAACAAATGCACCTAATTCCAGGGAGAACCCGCACATAACCGAAAAGATAGCCATAGAGAAACATAGTCCCATTGCGACTACCAACATTGTCTCATCGTTAAGATAGTCCCGTATCTTGTTGAGGAAGGAGGGAAGAATGTATACACCAACTACAAACCATATAATAAGGAAGAAGGCCAGCTTCCCTAAGGAGAAGAGGAGTTCCGAGCCCTTTACATCTCCCACAGCTATTGAGGATAGCAATACCAACATCAAGACAGCGAACAGGTCCTCGATAATCAGTACGGCCAATACAAGGGAGGCGAATTTCTTCTGTTTCAACCCCATGTCGGTAAAGGCTTTGAGGATGATCGTAGTCGAAGACATAGAGATCATGCCTCCGAGGAATATGCAATTGATGGTATTGAGATGCAATAGGCAACCTACCCCGAAACCCGACAGTGTCATTCCTGTTATGATGACAAGTGCTGTGACGATAGCCGATGAGCCGGAGTTGAGCAACTTCTTGAAACTGAACTCTAAGCCGAGGGTGAACATCAGGACTACTATTCCCAAGTCTGCCCAGAATTCAATGTTGGTTAGATTGGATATGGAGGGGAGGTAAACGAATTTCGGGGATGCTAAGAAGCCGGCTAAGATGTAGCCTAAGACTACAGGCTGTTTCAGCTTTTTGAAAAGAAGGGTAGCGATAGCCCCTAATAGCAAGATCCACGCCAGGTCAGCAATCAGGCCGTTGGTGTGGTCTTCGTCCGAGGAATGGGATGCCGGGTCATCCGGGTTCACTTCCGTAAAGACGGAGTTCTCTACCTCCTGGATGGTCGTGATGTCCGAATCGGTGTTCTGGGGTTCGAGTATGAGCATAAGTGTCGGGCAGTATATATGGAGATATATGGGGTTTATATGAGGTTAAACTTGGCCGTACTGGCCGGGGTAGACCAGCAGCAGATTATGGCGTGAGAAATGTTTGGCCATATAGGAGATGGTAGTCTCCTGTTCCTGACAGCAGGAGATGGAGCCCTTGCGCGCGCCGATCAGCATTGTCAGGTCTTCCTCATCGATCTGTGCTGAGAGAAGTATGAAGTCATCCCAGGTCTCGAGAGGGCAATACTCGCGTCTGACTCCATATCCGTCTTGTAGAATAACGTCTTCGATGAAGTGTGAAGTATGGGGATCGGCAAAGAAAGTTATCTTACACCCTAATGCCGCAGCCAAATTTCCTGCACGAGCTACCCATGCATGGAATCCTGACTCATATTGCGCGTTACGCCATACCACTACCACCAGCCGACGGATGGTATCCACAGGGATAAAGCAGCGGGACATGATCACCATCTTTGAGGTCATGTTGAGCAAGGTCTCGGCAATCTGGCCGTGGAAGGAGTCTACGATGTTGGATTTCACATGGAAGCCAATCAGAATATCGGTAGCGTTCTTGCCACGAGCCGTGTTTGCCATTCCAGCCGCGATGTTGAGGTCGAACCTCTCGATAGGGTCTGCCTTTATATCCATGGAGGCTGCTGCCTGGAGTCCGGTCTGGAGTGCGTTGCGCCCCATCTGTCTTGTACGTCCATCATCGGAATCCCGCACGAAGACAAGCGAGATAGGGTAATTATTGCGCGGGCTACGCATATATATGGCCATACGGGTCAGTCCGTCGGCAGTGAGCGGATTGGAGAGTGCTACCACCTGACGTGCCAAGATTGGGGATTCGACTCCGTCTCTTTCCATCTCCTCGGCGGTACGCTGGATCCTCAGCTTCTTGGCGGATTGCTCGGTGACTACAGACGCGGTCAGGCAGCATACCAATATCATAACGACGGCACCGTTCATCATATCCTCATTCAGCAACCCATATTGGAAACCGATCATGGCTGCGGCGATAGTCGCTGCCGCTTTGCCGGAGGTCAATCCGAAGATAAGCCGCCGGTCAATGGTCTCCAAATGCCAGATCCGCTGGGCAAGCCAGGCCGCGATCCATTTAGAACTTAACGCTACCAGCACCATGTTAAGGGCTATCCATCCTACATTCCAACTGCGGAATATAACGTGGGGATTGATCAGCATCCCCACCCCGATAAGGAAATAGGGGATGAAGATAGCGTTGCCTACAAACTTGATGTTCCGGGCCAACGCGGATGTTGAGGGAATCAGGCGGTTTAGGACCAGACCGGCATAGAAGGCTCCCAAAATTCCTTCGAGTCCTATCAGCTGAGCTAAGAGAGCCGCGGCCAATACCAGAGCCAAGACGAAGATATATTGCGGGACCGCATCCGGTATTTTGCGGAAAAATTGGCGGGCAAGCCATGGAAACAGGTAAGCGAGTCCGATGGCATAGATAGTCATCATGCCAAGCATCATCAGCAGGCGCGCACCGTCGAATTGCCCTGTAGTCCGCATCGAGACAACCTCGGCCAGAGCGAACAGCGCAAGGAGTACGGCTACAATGGTGCCGCAGACGGCTATGACCGCTCCCCGGTTGTCCTGAAGGTTGAACTTGGAAACCAAGGGGTAGGATACCAAGGTATGGGAGGCATACATCGAGGAGATGAGGACCGCTGTCTCTATACTTGCCCCGAAAGCCCACATCGTCCCGAAAATTCCGGCCACCATCGGCAGGGCGAATGACAATAATCCGAACCCTATACCTTTCCCAAGGTTCTTTTGGAGATCCGCCATGTTGATTTCTACGGCCGCCAAGAACATAAGGTATAGGATACCCACCTGTCCGAAAATCTGGAAACTGGCATCGCGCGCAAGGAGGTTGAATCCCGAAGGACCTACAGCTACCCCGGCAAGGATCAGACCGACGATATCGGGTATCTTCAGCTTGCGCGAGACAACGGGGGCCAACAGGATCAGCGCCAGGACGAGCGCGAATATGGCTACAGGTTGGGTAAGGGGTAAGTTCAAAACTCAATCAGTATTTAGCTCCGGTCTTTTTTGAAATTTATGAGCCGGAGCTTAGTTAGGTAGATGGAGGGGGAGGGTTTAGGAGGCCTAGAACCTGAATACCCGGGCCGCGTTGAGGTCAGTCGTAGCTTCGACCACCTTGGAACTGACCTCGAGCTGAGCCGAGATCTTATCCCGTATTGCCGGAAGGTATGCCGATTCATTACGACGTCCGCGCCATGGTGTAGGAGCTAAGTAGGGGGAGTCTGTCTCGATCAATATGCGGTCTAATCCTATGCAATCGATTGCCTGACGCAAAGGGCGCGCATTTTTGAATGTAACCACCCCGTTGATGCCGAACCATGGATCGCAGACCTGACGGATACGGGCTACATCCTCTGGAGTGCCGGTGAAACTATGGAAAATCAGTTCCGGAAGTCGTCCGTTGCTTTTCTGTCGTACATCCGAGATTACATTCAATGTTTCTTCCAGGGCATCCCGGCTATGGATTATTACAGGAAGGTCCAGCTCCAAAGCTAACTTCAACTGATATGCGAATGCCGACATTTGCCTCCTTTTGTGTTGGCGATCCCAATGCAGGTCTATCCCTATTTCCCCGACGGCGACCGGACGGCGGTCTCCCAGCATCTCCCTCATCTTTTTCAGATCCTCTTTCCAATTGTCCGTAAGGTCGGTAGGATGGAGTCCGAACGCGATAAAGAGATTGTCAGGGAAGGCATCAGCCAATTCCAGAAGGGGACCGAAAGTCTGAAGGTCTACCGCCGGGAAGACCATGCGCGTAACACCGGTCTTTATGGCATCGGTTACGACATCATGGGCATCCTCGGCATAATGCTCGGGCATATAGAGATGGGTGTGGGTATCGGTCATTGTTATTTCTTGCGTGAAGCCAATTTTTCAACTAATTTGCGGAACGCATCCTTCTGAGGCTCTCCGAGTGTGGTGGCCTTCAGGGCCCCCATTGCCTTGGAGGTGCAAGCTGCGATATCGGCCCTTACAATAGCGGGGAGTCCGATATGCTGCCAGATGCGGGTTACGGTCTTCACTCTCAGCTCCGGGTTCTCCAATGCGAATCCGGCGCGGAACGCCTCACGATCCTGCTCGGATTGCTGGAGGGCTTTGATTACAAGGAAGGTTTTCTTGCGGTTGCGGATATCACCGCCGATCGGTTTACCGAAAGTGTCCGGATCTCCGAATGTATCAAGCCAGTCATCCTCCATCTGGAATGCCAATCCTAACATCATACCGAAATCATACATAAGGTCTGCATCCTTCTCAGATGCTCCGCCGATCAAGGCACCGGTCTTGAGAGCCGCTCCCATCAGAGCTCCGGTCTTCTTAGCGATCATCTCAGTATATTGCTCGGCCGAAACCTCCTCCATTGCCTCGAAGTCCATGTCAAGACGCTGTCCTTCATAAACCTCCAAGGCCATATTGTTGAAAGTATCGAGTACCTTTCTCAACAGTGGATCGGGAACCTCCGATACCATCTTGGTGGCCAAGGTCAGCATTGTGTCGCCGGAAAGGATAGCCGTATTGGCATCCCATTTGGCCATAACCGAGGGACGACCGCGGCGCAATTCGGAATTGTCCATCACGTCATCATGGAGGAGAGTGAAGTTATGGAACATCTCATAACCGATAGCGGGACGGATAGCCGCTTCGGGAGCCGCTTCGCCACCGAATGCTTCGGCAGCCATCAGCATCATCACCGGACGCAGACGCTTGCCGCCGGCTTCGAGTCCATATTTAATAGGTACGTAGAGAGTGTCGAGTTCGCCTCCCTTGAATTCGAGGGCACGAACTCCCTCCTCTATTATAGATGAATATTCAGATATTCTTTTCATTTTATTTCTGTTTGTTTTCCCCTTGGCTCACCTCGTCTATGTTTAAGAGGCTCCCAGAGGGTGTTGGATAGATATTATTCCTGTTTATCTGCGAAACGCTTATAGATTTCCGGATCGAGGTCCTTCCCCTGATCGAGCTTCAAAACGACCTGGAAACCTTTCATGAAACGGGTATAGGTTTCGGGATCGTCGGCGCAACATTTCTCGAACTCCTTCAACTCCGCCTCGACCTGAGCCGGCGTCATCTGTTTTTCCCTGATCTGGTCTACATAATGCAACCCTAAGTCATAACCCAACCCTTGAGGGTCGACAGTCCCTGCCATAGCTAACAGTCGCATCTTATCCGGCAAAGGGAGCGATGAAGAAAAGCGGTCGTACTCATCGGAGAAGATGGTAAGTGCTGAATCGCGGTAATGCTCATAGGCATATAGGGTAGCGATTGGGAGAGTGTCGATTCTTGCGCCGGGCACTTTCCCTAAAGCTGCGAGGCAGATGAAACGGGCCGTCGAGTCAGGATTGGCCTTATCCATAATATATTTTACCTGGACAACGTCAGCCATATCGGCAAAACCGTCGGGCAGAACTGCCTCGGCTCCGGAATGGGAGCAAGCCGATGAAAAAAGGAGTCCGAGGACTGATAGAGGAAAGATTGAGCGTTTCTTGAACATAATCAGATAGTTTACAGCGGGACCACAAAGAAATAAAGGGATTTCATCGGGTCTTATTGGCAAAATTACGAAAAAAAACGAAAAAAAGAGCCCCAAAACGCTTGCGGAATGAAAATAAAGCATTAACTTCGCAGTACGAAAGGGTCGATGGCTTCTAATTAGGGGTTCACCCTTTCCTCTAAGGAAAAAATTAAGGAAGGGAGGAGACATAAACAAGGAGTGGTGCTCGAGTGGCTGAAGAGGCACGCCTGGAAAGCGTGTATACGC
>CAZKJP010000072.1:0-15131 GCA_964553075.1 uncultured Sangeribacter sp.
ATGAATTGATTACATAGTAGTTCATATTTTTCTTTGAATGACTTCAAGTCGTAGCTGTCCGGTAACGTCTCGTTAAGTGTGTCCCTGACAAACAATATGAAGGTACTTTTTTTAGAGCTGTCCTTATACCAGTCCGGAGTCATCAGCGAATTTTGTTTTGCTTTCAGCTTGATGAGCAGGTCGCGAGCAGCAGCCTTGACTTTGACCACATCATCTTTGGACAGATTCTCTTTTCGGAGAATATCAAATACTTCGAGTTCTTCCTCTGTCAGACCTTCCTCGGCTGCCCGGCGTTGCTCGGTGGTCATGCGGCTAAGCAAGGCTACCAGTTCACGAAAGGCCTCTTCAGATTCCGTACTGCCGGCATTGTATCGGTCAATGATACGCTGAAATTCCTCAGCAAATGGACGGCGTTCGCTATTTTGATTGAGCATGACCTCGAGTTTGTGAGAGATGAATTCTTCAAGGTCTACAATTTCAAGAGCTTTGGATTTAGACTCTCCATATTGCTCACGTATTTTTTCGATATCAAGACGGCTAAGATCAATCTCCCCAAACTCTTTTATGGTGTATTCACGGATCTCAGCCGGACCCTCCCCTTTCGGAACGATACTTTGATTTAGCAGTTCTTTAATTCGATGTCGAGCTGAGTCAAGGTTCCCGCGGTCTACGGCGTTATCTATAACCTTACGCAGATAGTGTATAACTTCGGCCATGACAAACTTCTCCTTGACACTGATAATATCAGGCAGACATTCATCATATAGCTGAGTGATTGTATTGTCGAACGCAATAAATTGAGACTTGCGCTCAATGGGGTTTATGAGAATGTTGGCATATTGGTCGAAGAGGGAAATCTGATTGAAGGTTTTATTATGATCTATGATTTTCTGCAAATCTATGTCAAGAGCCCGACACCATTTCACACATTTTTCGATGGCCTCGCGAAGCAGGCTATAGAGTTCTTCAAGCGTCAGGGCGGCCGGTGTTTCATCTCCGGGTTCTTGGGTACCATCATTGTCTGATCCACCATCGCCATAAGTAGCATAGGCCTTTTTAAGGCTTCCGAAAATATTACAGTATGAAATGATCTGACCGCAAAATTTTTCTCTCCCCAGTACATCAAGAGTTGAGCATCGGCGATTTGCACGGGCTATAGTTTGCATCAGGTTCTGCCCTGCAAGGGGCTTGTCCATATAAAGAGTCGAGACCATAGGCGAGTCAAAACCTGTAAGCCACATTGAACAGACAAACACTATGCGTAAAGGATTCGATTCCTCGCGAAACAGATCTTGGAGCTCCTGTCCTTCTTCATTGACATCGTTCATACGCTCACGATGGGGGCGTAGGTTAAGCCCTTCAGCAGCGAAACGTTCATCATCGCCTGGACTTTCGCTTATCACCACTGCCATATCCGAAGAACGCATCCAATCGCGAATTTTAAGTTTTGTCAAATATTCGTTGGAGGATGGATTGAGATAACTCAGCTCATGATTTAGCTGAGAGATTTTCTGCTGCCACTTGGCCTGTACAAGGTCGTACATCCTGACAGCAGTAAATCGGTCCACGCTTACGACCATAGCCTTTCCCAAATAACCACGATTGATGATATGGTTTACAATATCATCAGCGATTTTGTTAAGGCGCGCCGGGCGGCGCAGTATCTCAAGCTCTTTCGCATATTCACGTTCCAGATGTTGCCGACTGTTATCATCGAGTTCCTCATCCTCCAGGATCCTAATAAAATCGGCACTGAAAGTAGGATTCTCGTTCTGTACTTCCGGGAGGTGGTTACGGTATGTGAGACGAACTGTGGATTCATCTTCCACAGCCTGACTGAAGTTGTACTCACTGACAGTCTTACCAAACCATTTATTTGTCAGCTTCTTGCTCCCGAAAAGAGGGGTGCCGGTAAATGCCATGTATTTGGCGTTCGGCAGTCCTGCCCGCAGATTTTCAGCCAAAGACTTATATTGAGTACGGTGAGCCTCATCTATGAATACAATAATGTCATCGCGTTCTGAGAGGATTGGATATTTCTTTCTCTTATCGTAGCGGAATTTCTGAATCAGAGTGAATAATATGCGATGATCCTCACCCAGCATTGTCCTGAGTCTGTCGCTCGATTGAGGGCGGCAATCTTCTGATGCACTCATAAAACCGCTATGGAGGAAATTCCGGTATATCTGATCATCGAGATCTTCCCGGTCGGTGATAATCAGGAAGGTGAAGTTACCCGGAAATCGGTTTTTGAGCAATCGGGCAAGAAACACCATGGAAAAACTCTTGCCGCTCCCCTGAGTGTGCCAGAAAACGCCCATCTTTCCCCGGTCTTCTTCTCGGGGAGAGCCACATAGATATCTGTATCTCTCAACAGCTCGGTTTACACCGAGAAATTGATGGTTCTTGGCGCATATCTTTTTCGTGCCATTGTAGAAGAGTATGTAATTGCGGATATAATTCAGCAAATTTTCCTTTTTCAACAAAGACCTCGCCATTACGTCAAGGCTTATCTTCTCATTTTCAATTTTCTCCTTGTTGATTTTTTCTTCCTCAGAAGCTCTGAACCAGGGGGCAAAAAAGGTCCAGTCAGCGTAAGTTGCGCCGACACGGGTGTGGAGGCCATTGCTCGCAACAAGTACGGCATTGTAGGCCATCAATTGAGGAATGGCAGTCTTATAGCGAGAGAGGTTGTCAGAATAAGCTTGCTTGACAGGTATATTGCTATCCTTTAGTTCAATAGTGATTAGAGGAATTCCATTGATGTAGATTATCACATCCGGACGTAGCCGATAGACCTGCCCTTGAATCCAAAGTTGGTTTACAACATCAAATTGGTTGGTGGCTGCCTTATTCTCAGTCCAATCTATGTAATGAACGATCCTGGATTCGCGCTTACCATTGGCTTGAAGGACATCCATCCGGAAGCCGTTGATGATTAACGAGAGGATTTTGGCATTCAGAGCAGTCGGATCGGTAAATAGATCCAAATCTCGGATCGCGCTTACTGCTTTATCCATATCTCCTTCGGCTAAACCTTCCGGGCGGTCAGTCAGATCTGAATTTATTCGCTTAATCTCTCGGCGCAGCACTTTCAGGTTAAGTACCTCATGTTCAGAACCGCGACCGAGGTAATCCGTGGTAAAGCAATTGAAATGATTGTCATAGTGTAATTCCTTAAGACAGACTTCAATCAGTTCTCTTTCAATATCATCTTCCTTAATAAAGTACCTCATAACGTTTGTTTTAAGGTTTCACTTCCAGTTGACCGCTCATAAGCTGCGGCAACAGCCGATCCCGCATTTGCTGTAGCTGGGAATTAAATTCCTTTAAGAATGATATTTGAATATTTAATGGATCAATAAAGTTATCAAACTCTCTTCGTTGCTCATTGGCAGGTACCAAAACCTTTATTCCAGATAATATTTTTGTTGTCATACTTGGTAAAGCTGTGCCTGAATTATAGCTCTCCATATCATATTCTCGCAATTGGAAATATACAAGATTAGCGATATGATCTATTAGTGGAATAGTATAGAACATAGTATCAATGCACCAAAATTGCCCCTCGACTAACATAATATTATTAAGGGTGCCTTTGCGAGGAATTAAAACAGATTTTCCACAATAGAGATGTTGTTTACCTTTTCTCATTATCCCTCCCGAGCCGTAAATGGGAATTTCACCATCTTCAATATCTTTGTGGTCCTTTCCATACCTAACATCCAATAACTCTGTGACAGAGCAATATTCCCAACCTTTGGGCAGGCCGTTAACGAACTCGGTGGATTCATGACCGGGAAAACGGAAGAAAACGAACCACTCCTGATAAATCCGCATTGCCATTTCCTCCAAAATCGCTATCCTACGACGATTAACCTCAATCAATTCGTCATAATCAGATAAAAGGGATACGACCTTATTCTGAACAGCCAAATCCGGTAACCTCAATTTAACTTTAGCCAAAATGCTTGTATTGAGGTTCGGCATTGTAGAACCTACGGTTGCCTTTTCAATACATGAGATAGAATAAGGCAGTTGTAGATGAAAGAATACATATTTTGGATGAGCCTTTTCAGAATTAATGGAAACCTTAAGACATCCGGTGCCACATAACCAATTTTCCTCTCGTTCAGAAATATATGCACATTTAGCCAAATCACCTCTTCGCGGATAGATAATATCTCCCAATTTGGTTTTGTAACGGCACAATCGTCTCACATGCTCACTTGTAACTCTTGCGATCTTTTCCTCTGAGATGTTCCAATCTTTAATATCTTGGGGCATAATAACGGGAATTCCTTCCTCAGAGTAGTCGGATGAATGCAATTGAGAGCCAAAGGGTCCAGTTTGAATCGCAGAAGCAACCTCTCCAAGCGTGGTGTCCGTAAATTTCATAACTCAAGTCTCTTAAGGTTGGACATAATACTTTCCATTAAATCTTGACTCTGTCCGTTAAGTCTTTTAAGCTCGTCTGTTAATCTGCCCATTGAGTCCTTGAAATCGTTGAGATCCTCTACATCAAAGCTGACCCCTACGTAACGGCCGGGATTCAGCGAGTAATCTTGCTCCCGGATCTCCTCGATGGTGGCCGCTTTGCAGAGTCCTATCACGTCACGATATTTTCCGTCCGGAAAATTATCCAGAAGCCATTGGCGCATTGAGGTTATATGTGTCAACTCCTTCTCTACTATGTCCAGATCCGCGTCTGCCTTATCAAGCCGACGCTTGATCTCCATTTTGAGTTTCTTTTCGGGATTTTCAGCCAAATATGCCTTCGCTTCTAATAAGATTGAATTCTTTTCATCAACACACTCTTCATATTTTTCCGTAAGGTCATGGATGCGGCTATTATAATGAGTGCGTAGCAATTCCCAATGAATCTCATTACCTTGATACAGGTGGCGGATGCAGGCCAGGTTGGCTATATGCTCATCGGTAAATTCCCGGTGGGCGCGGTCCACTTGCTGATAGAAATTACGGGCATTGATGAACAGTACCCGCTTGTCCTCACTGCGGGCCTTATCGAAAAACCAAAGGGTAGCCGGCAGAGTTACGGAGAAAAACATATTGCTCGGTAACGATAGCATTGCGCTGACAATACCATCCTCAACCAATCGAGCGCGGATTTCCGCTTCCGATTTCCCGGCATCGGTAGCAATCGAGGCCATGACCATGGCTGCGCGACCTGTGGCGTTCAGGGCCGTGGCAAACTGGTTAATCCATAGATAATTGGCGTTCGGAACTGTCTCCCCCTCCTTACTTTTGCTCTTAGTCTTGTTTTTGGGTATACCGTAAGCATTGAAACGTCTGTCATCCTTGACTTTGTCATAGCTGACATCATCGACATTGAACGGTGGATTTGCCATTACAAAATCGAAAGTCCCGTAGGAATTATGCGGATCGCTATAGTAGCTGTTGGCTTGGACAATATTGCCGTTCAGACCGTGAAGAAACATATTCATGCGAGCCAGCTTTACGGTTTCTTTCTCTTTTTCTATACCGTAAACCCGGATTCCGTCGGCATCTTCTTTGGTACGCTGTATGAAGTCGGCACTTTGAACAAACATACCTCCGGATCCACAAGCAGGATCAAGAATGCGTCCTTTAAATGGCTCAATCATCTCCACCATCAGGCGGACTACGGATGTCGGTGTATAATATTCACCTCCACCTTTGCCCTCGCTGCTTGCGAATTTGCCAAGGAAGTATTCATAGACTTTCCCAAATACATCCCCTGTCAAATTGCGTGGTATGGAGTTGATGATTTTCAGCAAGGAAGCGGTAAGTGAATAGTCGCGCCCTCGATCTTCATCTTCTTTGGGCTCGAGGTTGAAATATTCATCTTTAGGCAGGGAGCCGACCAGTTCTGGCTTATGTTGTTCTATCCCCTCCATCGCTTTCTTAATGGCCAGAGGTAGATCTTCTTGCTCGCTGAGGCTAAGAAGATAATCAAAATGAGATTTTTCCGGCAGATAAAACCCGCATTTACTCAAAGCGAGTTCTTCGCGGGTTTTCGGATTGCGGGTATTTTGAGAAGCCTTAAACTCAGCCTCAATCTCATCTTTGTATTTATCGTATTTATTGGAGGCGAAACGTAGGAATATCAACCCCAACAGAGGAGTTGAGTATTGAGTAGATTTCAGGCCGCTATCAGAACGCAGCTTATCAGCTGCCTCCCAGAGTCTCTCTTCCAATTGTTTCAGTTCTTCTGCCATTTTATTTGCTTGTCTATTGCGCTATCTACAAAATTAATAAAAATGAGCCCATTAGCCAAGAGCCGGTAGTGTTTTATTAACCCCTTCATCTCTTGATTTTACATGTTCTCCAGTTCGAGTCCCTGTCTTTCCGCGAAATCGCGCCTAATTGATTCACAATGAACGAGTTAGGCGTTAATTTTAAAAAGCGTCCGAGACGCACATGGGACGCAATTAAGACGCATTTTAGACGCAATCGAGAATCGTCTGAAGTCTTGGAAAGGTTAATAATTATTAAAAACAAGCTTTGATACATCCTTAGAAAAAATCTAAGGATGAAAAAAAAATATGCCTCCGGCTCCTTCCGCGGAACCTTATATGTGTCGGGCTACACTATCCCCAAACTACATGAAAACTCGGTGTGGTACATCGATTTCTATTACCTCACTGATGAAGAGACCCAGGAGAAAAAACGTAAGAAATTCAACGTTCCCCCGATGAAGTCAAAGCGTGATCGCCGTGCATTGGCCGGCCAGATCATAGCGGACCTAACCCAACGTCTCGGCCAGGGGTGGCGCCCTGAGGAAGGCGAGTCTTACAAGCGTTCCGGCTCTACACTGGAGCAAGCCTTGGCTCTGTATGGCCGCGCTATAGAGGCCTTCGAGAAGAAAAAATCGCGTATCAATTACCGTAGCCGCCTGAAGAACTTCCGGGAATTTCTGAAATCGGAAGGATCTAAAACCCTTTATGCAAGCGATTTCACCACCGGGTTAATCCGCCGCTTCCTGGACTACCAGCAGTTTACCAAAAAGAATCAACCTCGTACCCTTAATAATTACCTTGGATGGTGTTCCGCTTTCGGCTCGTTCATGATAGAACGGGACATGCTGAAAGAAAACCCCGCCTCTAAGATCCATAAGTTCCCGAAACCTGACAAGTTCCGCCAGCAGATACCGGATTCTGAATTTCCGAAAGTATGTAAATATCTAAGGGAGCAAGATCCGGAACTTTACCTGGCCGCGTTGATACTCTATTTCTGCTTTATCCGTCCCTCAGAAATGATAGGATTAAAAGTAGGTGACATATCTCTTGCCAAGCAGGAAATATTCGTCAGTCATAAGTACTCCAAGAACGGCAAGGATGGAGTAGTAGGGATTAACAAGCAATTAGGAATAGCATTGCTCGAAAGCGGATTCCTGAACTATCCTTCCTCCTGGTTCCTCTTTTCAAAAAACATGAGACCCGGCCCAGATCAAGCGAACTCTGATATTTTCGGCAAACGGTGGTGCAAGCACCGTAGCAAGAAAAAATGGCCCTCCTGCTGGCAGTTCTACAGCCTGAAGGATACCGGACTTAATCACCTTGGGAATACAGCCGGGGTTGTTATAGCGCGAGACCAGGCGCGTCATTCCGATGTATCGACCACCAATATATATCTTGGCCGCGACCGGCTACATGCTCCGGAAGCAGCCAAGAAATATATAGCAGACCTCGGTGAAGATTAAGGATCTTCGCGTGTCGGGTTTGTAACCTTGTAAAATTCGCCGGTAAGAATACGCTCCATACCTTTACCGGTATCGATATGGGCAGTGAGTTTCGCGCAAGCATACTCCTGCCCATAAATGTAGAAACGCCCCCTGACATCCGGCAAAACCTCAGAAGCGAACTTCAGAGTATATTTCCTTGTCGGGTCGATCGTAGCTAATCCCGGAATCCCCATGAACGGCCCCTTGTTGATCTCCATAGAATATTCAGGCCTGTAATCGAAAGTAAAATTAGTTCCGACTCTCAGGCCGTCCGTATAAGGCTGGGTTCCGAGTGTCTGCCATCCGTTGATGCCCTCCGGCGGCCAGAACGCCAACCATAGACGATCGTAATATTGCGGGTTCTTCTCCTGCTCCCCCTTCTTGATAATCGAATACGCCCAATATGATAGATACCCGGAAGATCCGGCGCTATTGGTGTAGTCCGGCTCATTGAAAGAACCCGGCTTCAGGGACATGATCCTTGAAGTTGGCTCTATGCAAACCGGTGAGCATTGGATGCTGAAGGTGTCCAGATCGTCATCCTCCTTATCCCGCAGCGCGTCCGGCACTGACGGGCCGAAAGCATTAATGCGCAGCGGGCGCGCCCGGAAATGCTCCTCCCATTCCACCGGCTGGCCGTTCTCGAACTTGGTAGGCGTGCGGTAAGAATATTTCTCGGCCACAAACCACCCTTGAAACCCTAATTCCGGATCATCTACAAAAATCGGCTGTCCTTCAGAAGGGGAAGTGAACGCATTCGGGCGCAGATCTTGGCACCATGATAGCATGTCCGCCAAAGAACTGAAATTGTTAACATACTGCCCTTTCCAAAGCTCCATCGCCCATCGGCATGAATAGAAGGAATTCAAAACATGGTCAGCCTCCGGATACTTTATGAGCTGAGCGCCCCGGTATCCGGCGCTTTGTTCCTCCATATCGATAGATTGGGTGTGGCTGTCATCGATATTGGCGATTACCACCGGCTCAGCCTCCCTTACGATCTTCTCCAGGGAACGGAACCGGAGAGTACCGTTCTCCATGGTATCGAACTCCCCTTTTAGTATAGGCTCGATATTTCGGAAGAACTCCGCTACCGTCCAATGAGGAAGAGCGCGGCCATAGTAACCTATATCCCAAGCAACCGGAATAGAATTGCAGATCAGCAGCCATTTGGCCGGTGATTCCTCCCACTCCTGAAAATCGTATGCAATTCCCGTTTCATCGCATATAGCCTTAGCGACATCGATCAGGTAATATTGAAGAGAAACGTAGTCAGTGCCGGACGCCCAAGCCGGGAGCGAACCACCGTTAACCGTCTTGGTCTCGAAGCTGTTCTGTTTTATTCCGGAAGATTCGTTGATCCACTGGAGGGCAACCCACGGCTTAGTAGTCTTAACCAACTTGGAACCCTCCTGCTCCAGAGGCTCCGGATTCCAGCAATAGCGAGGATCCGAATACTTCTGGCGCGGATCGTGCGCCTCGGTTGAATTTACAAACACCTTCGACAAACCTATATACAGTTCATTGATATACCTGTCGGCCAAATAATATTTATAGTTCTCAGCCGAACGACCACCCAAAAACTGGCACTTGATCATATTTCTTGAAACCTCAGTTGCCACTAACCGGCCATTGATAATCTGGCCATCGATCATCATTTTTGCCTGTCTCTCCCAATTAGAGGAGACGGCTATCAGATGATCCGGGAACCCGAACAGATTCCGGTTAGCCTTGGCCTCCGGATCCGGGCCGGCAGACAGCCGGAAAGAAATTTCAGTAGAGAAAGAATCGGCGTCGGTAAAAAGCCGGTTCTCAGAAATGAAATCAAAAGATTGCCCCGCGTCCGGGTAAATCCTTTCCCCATCCACATATAAATGAAACATACCCTGTAATCTAAAAATCAAACATCGATATCCTTATGCCAACTTTCCCGGTTTCGGTGATTTGTTGGCAATAAGCCGGTCATACCTGTCAAGAGCGTTCCGCATACCGTTAGGCCCCGTAACCGTATTGTAAGTAACAAAAGGCTCATCGAGCCGGTCGGCCAATCGGGAAAGCGTCCGGGAAAGCTGGCGGTCATCTCCGGAAGCAGCCGGGTTGGCCACGATTGTAGCAGCCGGGGCAATCGCAGACTGTGCCGCGTTGCTCCTCATGGCGGCCGTCAGACGGTAATCCACATCCGCCGGGCGAATTGTCGCTACACGGTTCCCCTTGCGTATCCCCTCCAGATAACTGATCATAGAACCCGTAACCGGATCCGCGACCATATCCGCGGGCGCCACCCACTCCCCGGCATGAACCACGCCCGCAACCTTCTTCTTCGGGCCGGGAGCTGTGTAACCGCCGACCTCGTAGCCCGTGGCCTCCTGTACCTCCTGTTGCTTCTTGATATTTGCAACCTGAGCCATGCCCGCTGCAACCGCTATTCCGGCGGCAATAGGGGCTAAGATAAGGCCGGCCAGACCACCTACTTGCAACCCGGCTCCGTATGCCGAAATAGCATTGGCCGCAGTCTGAGCCAGTGCCTGGGCAACCTGAAGATTCATGGTCTTCTTAGCCTGAGCGCGCTTGATAGCTGAAAGATCCGAGTCGCGCTGCTTCTCGAGCTGGCGCGTCCGGAAATAGTTACCTTCGGCCAACTCGATTTCGCGGGTGTAATACTCCTCCGTCTTCTTAACCCGGATTTCCGTCTGGGCCTCCTGCATCTGCTGGATGTAGCCTACGGCAGTGGCGAACACGGCAGCCGTAGACTGGAGAGCAGCCCCCGTCTTAGATACAATATCGTCAGACCCATTCTTGATAGCATCAATAAGTTCTTTCCAGCCATCGTACATCGACATGAACTGTTGCACCCAATCATCAGAAACACCGGAGAATACATCCTTCATAGACTTAGCCGCATTGCGCTGTATCTCAGCAACCCGGCGGTTATACTCATCCAAAGAAATAAGGCCGGCATCAAGAGCAGCCTTGGCATCGGCCAAGAGGCGTTGTTTCTCCGCTTCCTGTTCGGCGCGCTGCTCCTTCTTATTCCGCTCAGGAACTGCCCCGGACTTCTGGCGCGCCTCCCGTTCGGCAGACTTGCGCGCCCGGTCCGCTTCCTCCTTGGTGATCTGCTTAGCCTCTAAAAGAAGATCTATGACCTGACGCGCTTCTTCGAGCTGCTTTAGCCAAGACTTCTCCTGTTGCTCGCGGATAGACTTAGCAGCATCAAGGAACTTAGCGCGGATTTCGCGCTCTGAATCGGTCTTTTTCTTCTCCCAGTCCCTTTCAGCCTGTTCGCGGAGTTCCGAACCAGCCGGGTAAAGGTTCTTGAGCTTCTCGAAATAGTCTCGCTCAATCCCAAGCTTCTTAGTGAGGTAGGCGATTTCATCGCTCAGCGATTGCTGGCCGCGCTTGTAATCGAATTCCAACTCGGCCAGATCATCCGACTTCTGATTATCGAGCTTAGTTTTGGAATTAGTAACTATTCGTGTTCTTTCCTTATCAACACTCTGAATTACCTCTAACCTTAGCTGTCTGTATTCCCTCTCTTCAAGATATGACTTTCCCGGATTGGCCGCATTGAAATGGGTCTCGTATAGTTCGCTTACCGTATCGATGTAATCAGCTTGAGCCTGATCTATCTTTCGTTGACGCTCGACATAATCAATCGCCCCGGTCAGGAACTTAATTTCAATATCAATTTCCTTTTTCTGGCGTTCCTCCTGAATTGCAGATAATCTATCTGAAAATTGCTTTTTCAGGGTCTCTACAACGTTATCCGTCCCGGTATCCGTAGGCGTATAATCCGGAGTTTCTATTTCCTCTGAGACAATTGTTTCGTTTATATACTTTGATGCTTTATCTGCCATCTTCTCATTAGAGTGGAAAGCGGAATTATATAGAGAGATAGTCTCATTTAATTCAGTAGTGTTTTCCTTTAGCTGTTGCCAAAGCTGCTGGCGCTTCTCCCTTAATTTTTTATTCTTATCCCTGATCTGCATCTTTTTCTGAGAAGTCATATTCTTCTTATCCTCCGGGTTCACCTCCTTAGACAATTGCTCATCTATATCGGCAATCTGCAGACGCAGATTATTATGCACCTCGTATAATTCTTCTTTTTTAAGCTGAAGATTATGCATCTCCTGTTCATTTTGAGTTATCAGGTCAAAAGCAGCCCTTGCCTTGGCTGCTTCCCTGATAGAGTCCCTTATCTTAAGATATTCATTAGAGATGCCCTTGGCTAACCACTGCTCCGCAGTCATATTCTTGAATATCTCCGGATATAGGGACATAAGCTTTTGCATCGCCTTCAGGCGCAGTTCCCTGGTCTGATTCTCAGACTTGGCCACTCTGTAAAGCTTATTTAGCTGGGTCATCTCATTAACAGTAGCATCTCCTACCGCTTTTGAGATATCTGAATAGGACTTCTTTTTAGCCTCCAGTTCCTTGCGGTGTTCTTCAGCTGCTTTCTTGGCCTCGCGCTGCTTCATTGCCAAGTTTACGAGCCAACCGGCCAGAGCTGCTACAGCAGCGGCCACAAGTCCCCAGGGAGTGGCCGTAACCACAGCCCTGAGGGCTTGGGAAGATGCTACGGCCCGAAGTGTGGCCGTGTTCGTGTTCCCCATCGCTACATTATAGAGTGTCTGAGCAACCGTAACCGCCTTCACCCACGCTGCCTTCCCCTTCATCAAAAGAGAGTGAGCGGTCTCCATAATCAAATTTTTCTTCAGAACCAACGTATAGCCCGCGATCGCTAAAGAAAGATAGGCGATGGTCTTGGCATTCGCAGTAACCGCGTTGACCAGAACCAATAGCAATCTTAGCATCAGGGAACCTGAAGTATATACATGCTTCATGATCGGAGACAGCTTTTCCCCTAACTCAATCGACAGCTCCGTAACCTTATTTTTGGCCTTATCGATACCGGCTTGAACGGTGTTGTTGAAAATGTTGTACTCGCGTAACATCGAGGTGCCTTGCTCGAAAGCCTGAGACGCGTTCTGCTGCTGGCGTCTTACATCATCGATCTTGTTAGCCATAGTAGCTAACGCGGAAATGGCCCTGGCTCCGTTCTCGCCTAAATCCTTGAACATAGGAGCCAAGTTTTCCATACCTCCGGCCTTGTTCAGAGCCTCCAGGAACTGAAGCATAGCTTCATTGGCATCCTCCTTGATCAGCTTTGTGAACTTCTGCACGTCCAAACCCGCAACCTTTGCATATTTAGCCGGATCGCGATACATGCGGGTCAGCACCTGACTGATTGCAGTGGCGGACGCTTCCACCTTCTGGGCGTTCGAGTCCAGCACCGCGCCCATGCCGATGATATCGCTGATTGCCACATGTGCCAAGTTGCCCACTGAGGCCATGCGGTTAGTGAACTCCACCAGATAAGGTTTCGAGGCCGTACAGTTTTGAGAAAGCACATTGATAGTGGAACCTATTTTCATCATAGAATTATAGGTTCCGTACTGATCCTCGATCTTGAAAATGTTACTCAGCTTCGCGATGGATTGGGTAGCCCCTTCACCGAGGTCAGAAAGAGCCACGTTGGTGATTTCCGCGACCTTCACATACCCCAAGATATCCTCCTTAGCCTGCTTACCAAGTTTACCCGCTTCGACCGCGTAGGCGTTCAGTTCCTCGCGCGACTTACGCGTATCCATCTTCTTGAACTCCTCATTGAGGTCTCGGACTCCATCGGCACTGAGAGGTGTAAACTTCTGAGTCTCGGCCATAGCTTCCTCCATTTCAGCATATTTATTGACCGCAGATCTTGCAGCCATTACAGCCCCGGTAATAGCCGCAGTTATTCCTAATATTGCCGTCTGCCATTTATTGAACCAATTGAGGCATCTTTCAGCCGAAGTTTCCTGCTCTCGCATCTGGCTGTTCACCTGAGCCAATTGGGCGCGTACGGCCCGGATCTTCTCTACTTGGAGGTTCCAGGCCTTTGAACCGCGCTCTGTGTTGTTCAGCTGGCGTTCCATCTCGCGCAGCGCCTTACGCAGCTCCTTAGGGGTAGCCTTATCGAGATTCCGGAACGTCTGCTCCATTGATGCCGCCGTAGAAGTCATGTCTTTCATGGTCTTCTCCGTGCGGGTCAGCTCCTTCTGAAGCTGCTTTATCTTATTGGCGTTCGGGTTGGCGCTGTTCGATTCCTTATCGATAGCCTTGCGCAGGTCATTGGCCTTCTTTTCGAGGGCGTTCAACACCTGTTCGGCCTGCCTCCCGTTCATCGTAACCGTAACAGAAGCGGTAGTATTATAATTAGCCATTATGGATTGTATTGAATTATTACAGCGCGAAATAAAATGATTGGCAAAGGCCTGCAAAGGACGTAAAAAGGCAAAAGAAAAGGCCTGTCTCCCGACAGACCTGATCTAAAAGTTAACTAAACTTTCATACAAATGAATCAAAGATATTTCTTCCGGCCTCACGGCCAAATGAAACAACTAATCTTATGTGTTCGTCATCCTAACATTTTTAACCATTAGAAATTCAACGGTAAATAAGTTACTAACAAGAAAGTCCTTAAATATGAAACACAATATCAGATTGAGTGAACTGATAAAAGTTTCCCCTTCCCCGGATATATGGTTTGAAACAAGCTTACTTATCTTCCACCGGATGGTTACCGTATTCGGGATCTTCTTCGGCTGCCTGGGCCGGTGCTTCCTCGAACTTCTTAAGGAAGTGGATCAGTTCCCTTTTCTGGTTCCAGGCGCTGAAAAGGAAATAAGAGCAGTCGCGGACATCGTCGAAAGTGATATAACCGTGATCCTCTAAGTCGTAGTCCCATTCGATTGAGATAGCGAACTCACCGGACTTTAACTCCGAATCCTTTAACTCCGGACGGAACGCCTCGAGGACTATAGTTGCCTTCTCGTTGCTCACCTCGAAGCGGAAAGTATCCTCCGGATAGATATCTTCAAACTGCTGTATCTCATCATAGATCTTCAGGATCGCATTTAGTTTGCACGCCGGATCCGTAATAAAACGAAGAAAAATGATAGCTTCATCCGGAGAAGAGAAATTGATACTGCCGGCCTTTCCTGAGTGATCCTTAGCCGACAATTGGAGAAATCCCTTTGAGTTCTGGCCGATCCGGCATTCAGTCAACATGCCGTCGATGGTCATGTATTGACCTCATACTGTTTCATTGTAACCTCCTTTCTTGTGATTGTTAGAACTGTAACGGTCGCTGACGGCCATAGCCGAGAGGGCAGTGAGGCCGACGGTGAATGCCATGTTTAGGGCATCGAACGCAACCGCGGTAACCGTTACGGCTGCAAAGATAGCTAAAATTACCGGATTAGCTAAAGTTAAAATGAGAAAAGAGGCGGTTTTCTTAAACGGAGTAAGAAAATCTGGCGTATAGCTCAAAATGGGTGCTAAAATCTTTGTAATCCATATGAGTTTCAAT
>CAZKJP010000073.1:0-14927 GCA_964553075.1 uncultured Sangeribacter sp.
GTTGAAGTTGAAAGTCGGGATGGCATAACCGCCATGAACGGCCTTTGCAAACATCTCAGCGGTGTTTACAAGTCCGAGTTTTTTGTAATCTACCATATTTTGTCAATAAAAAATTGAGTTGTCTTTAAAAAGTTATATGTTTCTATTTACATAACCGCAGGGCGCGGTAAATGTTTCAGAATTTCTGTTAAAAAGAACCTCCCGTTCCGATACCTCTTAAATTTTCAGAGCCCGAGAATGGTTTTTATGAGAAAGGCCTCTTACCGCAGGTTTCTTTTCTTGCGGTCCAGAAAAGGAAGATACCTTGCAATCAGCACCGAACGGTCCGCTCCCGGCAGGTTTTTCAGATAATCCCTCTCAGGATGAACCTTATACTTACCCTTCATCTTTCTGTAGTCACCGTGGGCTTTCAGGATGGCCCGTGCATTCTTGAAATCTCCTTTGATCATATACATCCCCCAGGCTAATGAATCTACCAGACGGCGAATGAAAAGGCGTTTGCCCACTTTCGATTCCGGAGTATTCTTGTATATGAGCAGCAGATTATTACGGAAATTCAGGTAAGTCTTCTTCGGGTTCCCTTGTTCAAGAGTAGCTCCCCCGACATGGAATACCGAGGATGAAGGTACGACCCAAACGCTGTACCCTAATCCTTGCATACGGCAACAAAGGTCTATCTCCTCCATGTGGGCGAAAAAGTCCTCATCCAATCCTCCGGCCTCGAAGTAGACGGAGACACGTACTGCCAAGGCTGCTCCACTGGCCCACGCTATTCTTTCCGGTCCATCATCATATTGTCCCTTGTCTTCCTCAACGATATCCATAAGGCGTCCGCGGCAATATGGATACCCTAAGTTATCTATCAGTCCTCCGGCCGCTCCGGCGTATTCAAATTTTGAGCGCTCCCGGAAACTCAGGATCTTAGGCTGGCAGGCTCCGGCCTCCGGATTATCCTGAAGAAAATCCAACAGCGGTTTCCACCAATCCTGAGTTACCTCTACATCCGAATTGAGCAGGATGGAGAACTCCGTTCCAGCTTCCCTCAATGCGCGGTTATAACCCGCGGCGAACCCTAAGTTCTCCCCGAACTCCATGACCCGCAGGTCGGGATATGTCTCCCTTATCCATCTGACTGAATCATCGGTAGAACCATTATCCGCTACAATCAATTCCACTTCAGGGCCATTGGTAAAGCGGATGGCCGTAGGCAGGAATTGTTTAAGCAGTTCCAGACCGTTCCAGTTCAATATGATGACACTCAAAAGGGGATGATGCCCGGACTTATCGGTTGCGGAAGGAGTCATTTATTATCACTTTTTGTTTCAAGTATTATCACTTTCGGGTATCTCGTATTGGGGTGGCCTTCAGGGTCTCCGGCTCAGATATATCCCATTCTCCAAGTAATGCCGGGGTTACGGTATTGAAGAGCTCCGGTTCAGCCGGGGCGGTAACGCGTATATAATTATCCGTATGCCCATGCATTATGCCCGGATTCTCCTCAGAAGGATGCTCCCATAAAACCGGGCGTATTTTTCCGGAGTAACTGACCATATATTCCCTGAGCCGCCGGTCTGAAATTTTCTGTAGTTCCTCCACGCGAATATGGCGTGTATGTTTGTCTACTTCACCTTCCAAGAGAAGGGCCTTGGTACCGGGCCGTTCCGAATATGGGAAGATATGCAGCCGGGTAAAGGGTACTGATTCTATCAACTCCACGGATTTGCGCCATTCCTCTTCCGATTCACCCCGTGCTCCGGTTATCACATCAACCCCGATAAATGCATCCGGGATTCTGCGTCGTATATATTCCAGTTTGCGACTGAATAGAGAAGTGTCGTAACGGCGGTTCATCAGACGCAAAACCTTATCGCTACCCGACTGTAAGGGGATATGGAAATGAGGCATAAATGCCCTTGATTCATCAGCTATCCAATCTATAATCTCCTCGGTTATCAGATTTGGCTCTATGGATGAAATGCGATAGCGCTTTATACCCTCAATGGCATCCAAGGCCTTAAGCAAATCCAGGAAGGACTCACCGGTATCTTTGCCAAAACATCCGACGTTTACGCCGGTCAGAACTATCTCTTTACCTCCTGCCAAGGCCACTTCCCGAGCCCGTTCGGTCAAATCGGCAATCTTTCCGGAGCGCGAGGCTCCACGGGCGAAGGGAATTGTGCAATAGGTGCAGAAATAGTCGCAGCCATCCTGGACTTTGAGCCACCATCGTGTGCGGTCTCCTCGTTCGCAGGCTCCTTGAAATGGAACCTTTCTGAGATCCGAAGAGAGTTCTATCCGGGACATGTTTTCAGATTCCGCGTTCCTCTTTTCCAGAATCTCATCTAACAACCGCGGGAGATCCATCTTGTTGCCGTTTCCGACAACTAAGGCGATCCCAGGCAACTCTGCTACCTCCTTGGACTTCAGCTGTGCATAGCATCCGGTAGCTATAATGGCAGCATGAGGCCAACGCCGATGCAGGCTTCTGATCAGCTGCCTCCCCTTCTTGTCCGCCATCTCGGTAACCGAGCAGGTGTTGATGATGCACAGATCAGGTTTCTCCATTCCCGAGGCCCTTAGGATATTGCGTTCGGCCAACATCCGGGCTATCTCGGAAGTCTCGGAGAAATTCAACTTGCATCCTAAGGTGAAATAGGCTGCCCGGAGAGTATCGTTTTGTGGGGTCATTTCTCAGCTGAAATCGCGGATACCTTTACCACCGCGCCGGTTGCAGGATTAAAGATTGCACTATAAGGCTCCCGGCGGTCAGAGAAGAGAGTGGGGGCGAGTCCGAACTGTATGCCGAACTGTGCGAAATCCATTTCGCGGGAAAACATCTGACGCCCCTTTGCAGAGAGAATTACAGTAGCCGACCCCGGAATGTTGTATATAACTGCGTCTTTGGGCAGTTTCTTAGGCTCCCCTTTGGCATCTACGGGCAAAGCACCCTCCGTCACTTCCTGAATGGTCAACGTTATAGGAGAGCCGCTTAAATCATCAGCATCCACAAATCCCTCTAAGTCAGAAAGACGGCAAACGATTGTAGAGCCATCCCCTTCAGGTACAGCGTCAATCCCCTTATTGTAAGTCTCAGTCCATCTCACTCCTGTAAAAGCAGCCGTAAAAGCCTCCTCCTGTTCCTTCAGCGAGGCAAGCATCAGTTCCAGTTGGCGACCGTCGGCCGGCATAGTGTCGGCGGTGCCGCGAGTAAGGGAGATACGGGCATCCCTTACCTCCATGAGACTTTCGGCAAGCATCTGGGCCTGCTTGGCTGTTGATTGACTTGCAATGAAATCCTCACCGACATATTTGAGGTATTCTTTAGCCGGGTCAATATGTTGAGGAATCTCAGGCTGAGGATTGTCTCCTGTCTCCGGTGTCTCAGGTGCCTCCGCCTCAGCGTTGATACCCAATAGCATCCCATCCTCGGCCACGCATATTGAGGTGACCGATCCGGGTTTAAGCTGCATAAGGAACTGAGACTCCGGATCGGCAACCCCGTATGTGAATATGTCCACGGAAGTCAGGGTCCATCTTTCGCTGTCTTCCGTTACCGGCGTCGCATCCCCTAAATACTTTTTGGCATACTGATAGAAAGGGCCGCGCCGGGCTACCTCACGTTTGGCTGTGAGATCTACATGCACGGCTGTCAGGGGCAACGAGTAGACTAATCCGTATTCATTGCTCTTATCGGCGGTCAGAACCTTGGTCTGTTGAGCCGATACAGGGATAGCACCCGCTGAGACCAAGATAGCTAAAGTCAATATACGGCTAATATCTTTCATAATTTCGTAACTTAACTGTTGATGATTTCCCGTATAGCGCGTCCGATCCGGTCGGCTATATCGGAAGCGGTTACACTGAACTCTCCTAATTCCTCAGCGGCAATGTCGCCGGCAAAGCCATGGATAAAGACACCGATTGTAGCAGCATGTTCAGGCTGATAGCCTTGTGCCATCAAGGAGGTAATGACCCCGGTCAGCACATCACCCGAGCCTGCCGTAGCCATTCCCGGGTTGCCGGTAGAATTGATATAGATCTTGCCGGTAGGACGTACCGTTACTGTATGATGACCTTTCAGCACTATCACCACATTGTAGTACTTTGCCATTTCGATCGCCTTCTTGAGGCGTTCCTCGCTATTCTTATGTTGGCCGAAGAGACGGTCGAACTCACCGATATGGGGGGTCAACACACTCTGAGGCGGGATTTTGGTCATCAGGCCGGGACGTTGGGAGATGCAATTAAGCGCATCAGCGTCAAGTACTAACGGCTGTTTGCTATTGGTCAGCAACCCTTCGAGAGCGTTGATAGTAATATCCTGAGTCCCTATACCCGGTCCGGCTGCTATAGCGCGATGGGTATGGTGAACGGTCATATCCGAGATGAACCGGTCATTGCGGTCGGGTTCAAAAATGGCCTCCGGGACAGCCGTCTGCAGCGTTACCAAACCGGAACGCGCTGAGTGTACTGTAGCTAAGCCGGCTCCGGTTTTCATTACGGCGCGTGCGCACAATACAGCTGCTCCCATCATTCCCATGCTCCCGCAGAACAGGAGCGCCGAGCCATAATCCCTCTTTGCTGTGAAAGGCTGGCGTTTGCGCAGCAGAGGACGTACACTGCGTTCCTCGACCATCATGAAATCAGTCGGACGGCTACGCATCCGCGATTGGTCAAGTTCGATATCGAGCAGTTTCCATTCCCCTACGACTTCGGCATTTTCCGGAAAGAAGAAGGAAAGGCGTGGAGTCTGATAAGCCAAAGTCAGATTCGCATGGATCATATCCCGCCTTGAAGCTGTGGAGTTCCATTCCCCGAAAAGGCCGCTCGGAGTATCGATCGAAATTACGTAAGCCCCGCTTTCGTTTATCAGGCGTGTAAGGGCTACGAATCCACCCTGAAGAGGTTGGCTGAGGCCGGTTCCGAAGAGTCCGTCTACCACTACATCCTCCGGACCAAGGTAGGGGGGATTGAACTCGCGTGTGATCTGAGTGAAATCGGCATCCATGGCGATCAGACGCTTACGCTCCTCGTCGCAGTCATGGCTCAACTTATCGTGGACGTTCAACAGGAAAATCTCGACCTTGCGGTATCCTTGCTCCAACAGGATACGGGCTACTGCCAGCGCGTCTCCGCCATTGTTGCCCGGACCGGCTATGACGACAATACGTTGGCTCAGACGGAAGCGCGAGATAATCTCTGTAGCCACTGCCGAGGCTGCCCGCTCCATAAGGTCCAGACTGTTTATTTCCTGGCTCTCGCAGGTCTTGAACCCTATATCTGCAAGATCCTTTGAACTGAATATTTTCATTAATTGCTTAGAATCTGACGTGTCAAAATATTGCTCTTGAATAACGTTTATGGCCACTGTCAAGTTTTGGAAGTGATCGTACCTCCTAACAGTGTAGTCTCAAGAGTTGAGCCGGGCGGAATTTCCGATGGGGATGTTACAGCCCGGCCATTCAATCTTGTAACGGAATATCCCCGTTTAAGAGTGTTTTGAGGAGAAAGAATTTGTATGACTTCATTGAGATGCTCCAGACGCGTGCGCTGTAATTGCAATGGAGTATCGGCTGAGGTGATAAGTGTTTGGGCTGTCTCCTCCAACTTCCGGGAGGCATTGCTTAACATCCCTTTCGTACTCAGCTCTAAGGCTGAGGAGAGTGAGGCCAGGCGGGAGAGGCGGGTGGAGGTCTGTTGGTTTACCGCCGACGGGAGTCCGGCTCCAGCTTTCTGGAGTCGTAATGTGGCGGCCGTAACTATCCTTGATGTCAAAGTCGGCAACAGGCTCAGGAAGGTCTCTAATTGGCGTTTATCCCCCTCGAGACGCTCCGACGTGTAGGTGGCCGCCTGACGTGCCAGTTCCTGAGCATGATCCAGGGTATTTCGCAACGTGTCAATCAGGAACGCGGCTACGGCCGTAGGGGTCTTGCAACGGATGCAGGCTATATCATCGAGCACTGTCCGGTCGCGTTCATGTCCGATGCCGACGATAATAGGGATCGGGAAGGTAGCGACACGGCGTGCCAACTCCAAATTGTCAAAACCATTGAGATCGCTGGTAGAGCCTCCTCCACGTATGATGACCACTGCATCCCAGAAGTCGAGACTCATCTCAATTGTGTCGAGCGCGGCAATTACTGAGTCAGCTGTCCGTTCCCCCTGCATGACTGCCGGGAACAGCAATGGATAGAAGACGAGTCCTTCGGGAGTGGAGGCAAGCTGATCGGTAAAATCCCCGTATCCTGCGGCTCCGGCAGCGGATATTACCGCTATCTTTTGCGGGGCCTCCGGGAAGGGGAGACTTCGGTTAGCCTCAAGGATTCCCTCCCGTTGGAGAGTGGCTAATATTTCCCGTCGCAGGCGTTCCAGATCTCCCAATGTGTATGATGGATCTATATCCTGGATATTGAAGCTCAGGCCATAAAGGTTATGATGAGTGACCGATCCGTTTAGCATAACCTTTATGCCGGTAGAGATATCGCGTCCTGTGGTCTGATAGAATTTGGAACGCAGTCGGATAGCCACTCCGGCCCACATGTTAGCCCGGATTTTGGCTACCGTAGCTCCGCGCCCATCCTTCTCGATTAGCTCCATATAGAAATGGCCGCCGGACTGACGTACATCCATCAGTTCAGCGACAACCCAAACGCTCTGAAGATGCGGTTGGGTTCTGACGGCGTTCCCTACCATTGTAGTGAGCGCCGACAGCGTAATCGGATTTGCGGAAGCTCCAAAGTTTTCCATCATACCACAAATATAGCAATAATGTGAAGAATCTCCAAATTATTCTTTCTTACAGCAAGACTTTGATTCCTCCTTCTGACAGCTACTCTTAGCTTCTTTCTGGCAACGAGTCTTTGATTCCGATTTGCAAGAAGAGCCGGTGCAAGTCTGTTTGCCGGCGCAGTCTTTCTTCTCAGTCGAGGCTTCGTAGCCTATCTTGGAGAAAGCCTTGGCAAGGTTCGCCTCGTTGGTCTTGTCTGGGTCATATTTGACTGTTACGGTCTGGTTTTCAAGGGAGGTTTCTACATTCTTTACTCCCTTCTCGAAACGCAGGTTCCCCTTTATTTTCTTTTCGCAGTTGTTGCAGCTCATCTTCGGGTTAACGCTGAAAATGGCCTCTACGGGCTCAGCAGCCTGTGTGCCAAACGAAATAACTGCCACTAAAAGGGCAAGAATCAGTTTTCTCATAAGTTTATCGGTTATAAAGTGAATTTAATGTTTGGTGAATCAATATTTCGTGAAAGTGTACCGGAAGCCGATATAGGCCATCGCGCCATGCACCGGTGCGTAGATCATCGTGGCATCGAAAGTGCTTCCCCAGGGATCGGCAGCTCCGATGATAGGTTGCTTTTGCCGGTAACCGGTCAGGTTCTCTCCCCCGACATAGATACTCCAATGCTTGAAATTGCGTGTTACCTGGACGTTGAGGGTGGGGAACGCCTTATATTCCGGTTGCCAGCTGAGACCGTCTGCATTGACAGCCGGATTCGGCAGGCGTCCTTTACCGGTAACGGCCAATGTCGCGTCAAATTGCCATAATCCCATCATAGGCTCGTAATTGACGCTGAAAAGACATTTTGATTTAGAGGTGAGGGGCTTGGAAACTAATCCTCGGCCATAATCGAGCCGGACATCAGTATATCGGTAGGCAGCCAATATGGATAGTTCCTCAATCGGTTTCCAGGTCAGCTCCACTTGGGCAGCATGTGAGAAGGATTTTCCGCGGGCATTGATGATATAAGCAGCCATCGGGGAGCGGTCCAGGTCCACCACCGTCTGATTCCTGAAATCGGTAAAGTAATACTCAGCACCCCAATCGAAAGACTGGCTCCCTAAAATGAACTTACCCGATATGCCGGCGCCCATATTCCAGGCAGATTCCTGATGAAGCCCCTCTTCCACTATTATCTCACGTGCTGAGGCAAGCAGGTAGCTGTTGTCTGCCAATGCTACCGGGGAGCGGTATCCCTTGCCCGCCGAGAGATTCAAGGAAAAAGCCGCAGAGGGAGTCCAGCGAGCGTGGAGGCGCGGAGTCAGCATATTGCCGTATAACGAACTATAGTCATATCGCAGCCCGGCCATCAGGATAAGTTTTTTGTCTAAGTTGTAGGTGTATTGCGCGTAGCCTCCTGAGGTAGATTCCCTTTCTCTGAGGTAATCCAAAGGGAGGGTGAGATCAGAGATTAACCTGAAATGCTGGCGGTAGTCATCATGATTGAAACTCAGTCCGGCGGAGATTGAATTCCGTTCATCGAAATCCCGCTCGAAAAGAAGGGATGCGTATAAATTCCCTTGGATAACATCGTATTCCCTGTGGCCATATTTCCCTTTTTGGTCATGCAGCGAGCCAGACAATATCAGGGCGATATTTGCCCCGTGCTCATGGTCAAACATGTAGGCGTTTTTCAACCATAGTTCCCCTCTGTTGGTAGTGATGCCGACAATATAAGGCTCCTCGTGATAATGGTGATGATGAGCCATCTGACCGCTTTCCCTCTTTTCCCCTAAATAGCGACCACCAGCCTGAAGGATATAATCGTCAGTGAACCATCCCCAGCGGTTCATCGCCGAGATCTGCTTGATACGGGGTGAGTCCAGGAAACCGTCGCCATTGCTGTCATGCCCTGTGAGGCCGTTTTCGCCATGTATCAAGAGGCCGGTGCTGAGCTTATCGGAGAGATGTATGTTGCCGGACGCATTGGCCTCGACCTTCCCGAGATGATCGGCATACATATTGAGATTCAATGATTGGTCAGTCTGAGGTTTGAGGAACTCAACATTGATCTGCCCCGTAACGGATTCATACCCGTTCTTGACCGAACTTGCACCTTTGGAAACCTGGATAGACTGCATCCAAGGCCCCGGAATATATCCGAGTCCATATTGTGCTGCAGCCCCGCGGAGGTTTGGGATGTTCTCAGTCAGCATTTGGACGTAAGTGCCCGGAAGTCCGAGGAGCCGGATCTGGCGCGCACCCGTAGCGGCATCGGAATAGTTGACATCTACCGAAGGGTTGGTGGTGAAACTCTCCCCTAAATTACAGCAAGCCGCGCGTTTTATCTCCGCCTGAGTGATCAGCTCTGTGTTTAACGCCGAATTGCGCAGGTTTCGCCTTGAATCCTGCTTTTGGACTAAAGTAAACTCATCCAGCTCAAATGATAGATCGGGGACCGTATCCTTGACAGCCTCCTGAGAGAAAGCCGTCCCGGCCACGGTGGCAAGTAAAGCTGATATAAACAGGCGAATATTCATGACCCGACAAAATTACTCAAAAAATCCCACAAAACCATGACTCTCCACCTTCTTAAGATCCGATACGTAATCTTCACTGTTGCTAATCCAAAAAATATAGTTATATTTGTAGACTAAACAAGCGTATATGATGAAAAGACCCGTTTTACATATCCCTCCATTCTTACCCCTGCTAATTGTGGGTCTTTTCTGCTATATGCTTTTCGCATGTAAACCGGAGTCGCAAACTCAGGAGGTAATACACTTAGTTACAGCAGAAAAGCTGATGAATACCCATCCCGATTCAGCCCTGAAGGAAATCGATAAGATCGACACGGCCTCTTTAAAAACCGAAGCCAGTAAGGCCTGGTACGCCCTGCTGAAGACCCAGGCCGTAGACCGTAATTATATAGATGTTACTGATTTCTCGATACTTAAACCCGCCATCGACTACTACCTCCGCAAAGGTACTCCCGAGCAGAAAGTTAAGACCCTCTATTATCAAGCAAGAATATATGAGAATCGCCAGGAAGAGGACACAGCCATGTTCTCGCTCCTTAAAGCCCGGGAACTGATACCCTTATCCAAAGATACTCTGATAAATGCCATGGTCCTTCAAAATCAGGCGACCTTATATTACGAGACTTTTGAGATTGAAGAGGCCATAAATGCCAATATGGAGGCTTACAACCTCTATAGTCAGCTATCATATATCGAGGATCAGCTCCGATGCCTGACTAATGCCTTGGACGGGGCTTATATGCTGGAAAATAAAGAACAGGGAGACACTATCCTGAAGATTATCCAGACTGTTACCCCCGATGATCCGGACCTTCAAGCTATGGTCTTACCTTATATAATAAGGTTTCCATTCTTTTTTGGCACGGAAAAGGAAAGAGAACAAGCAATTCATAACCTACCCCCTCTTGATAGTCTGACGGATGAATTAAAGCTCGATGTTGCTCAGATTTTGTGCGATAACGGGAAGCCTGCGCTTGGGAAACTTTATTTCGACTCCATTGACCCGGAATCGAAGGTGGTGAAATCCCAAGATTACAGGAATATAAGGCCTTATGTCTTTGAGATGAACGGGGATTATAAAGCTGCCTTGGAAGCTTATAAGGAACAGATGCAATATGAGGATGAGAAGTACCGGCATCTGATAACCCAGAACGTGATTTTCTCGTCAGATAAGTTCCAGATAGAAAAAAGCCATCAGTCTGAACGCAAATCCCAAAACCAGTTGATCTGGATACTGGCTCTTGTAGGGGTCCTTGCCATCGCCATAGCAGAAAAATTTATCTGGCGACACTGGGACAAGAAATGTAAATTGAAAAAGGAGGAGGAGAAGCGCCAGCAGGAGGAACAGAAGCGCAAGGAGGAAGAGCAGAAGAACGAACTGTTGAGGATGAAGAATGAGCAGCAACTGCTTCTGCTGGAAAACCTAAATCTGAAAATCGGACAACTGGAGGAAGAACGCGACGAGTTGAAAGGCTTGCTCGATTCGACCCATATACCGGTAGAGTTACGGAAATTGATAGTAAAAAGGCTCGATATCCTCAATAAGTCTCTTGTTTCTGTCATCTCGACAGAGACTATACCCTCCGCTGAGCAGAAAAAGGTGCTTAAGTCCATGACTGACGACAAGAAACGGTTTGTAGCTGAGAATAAAAGACTTTTTCAAGCTCTTTACCCCAACTTTATCGGCTCTCTTGTGGATCACGGATTGACAGATCAGGAGATCGAATACTGTTGCCTGTGGACCTTAGGATTGCGATCAAAGGAAATCGGGGAATATTTGTCCATAGGCCGCTACCACCATCTCAGTGCTGAGATCCGTAAGAAATTAGGCCTGCCAGAAGGTAAGAGCTACCTCCCGACTTATTTGCGTTCCTTGCGGGATTTGGACAATTAAAAACTCTCATCCCTACAAATAATCCTTCCGATTCTCTAAGAATTCAGCTATAACAGTTCCCTGTGGTTGGTCTCCATGGGGATCTTTGTTTTATGATCATCCCGATTCTTTGTCCGCCCCCCTCGTCTTATGCTCTATTGACTATAAATTCCCCTCTTAATCCCAATTTGCCAAGATTTTTAGAGGGTCTGCAACTTTACGCCAAATGTTAAAAATTAACTTATTTATATTCAATAATTTACAGAATCGGGGTGAAACTTTTTAATTTGCAAGAGAAAATCCGGCACGCTACTTTTGCATTAAATTTTAAAATTTTTAATCATGAAAATTCAGAAGAAATTCCTAACATTTTTGGCCGCCCTCACCCTCTTTGCGGGGTACGGGATGGCTGCCAAGACCCCCGTTCCAGTATCTGCTTATAGAAAATATAAGTTGGGGAATACAACCGGTTTCAAACGTGTTCCAGCCCAAATGGATATCTCTATCAGTTACGACGAGGACACCCGCCTTATAGAGGTAGAAGTAGGAGACAATCTCACTGGCGAGGTCTTCATGTTCGATTCCTCAGACAATCAGATTGGCTATTCATCGGTAGTCAATTGTACCTTCGTAGTACCCCAACCACTGGAAGACTGGGTAATCATCCAGATCGAAGGACCTGATTGGGGAGCCGAAGCAGGGGTAGCACTGTAAACTTAGGGGGAAGGGAGAAGTTTTCTCAAATCTTTATAACGATGGCCTTAACCAATAAGAGTCATCATTCATAGTCATTCATATTATAATATTCTTTATTAAATGAAAAAAAATTTGTTTTTAGGTGCCTTGGTGCTCCTCTCGATCTCGGCTTCCGCCCAGATCTCTGTGAACCAGAATGGACGCGTTACAGTTGGGGACGTAAGTGTTAAATCCGGTATCGGTGGTGCTATCGACTCCTCCAAAGTCTTTAAGCCAGATACCACTGCGAACATCAACATCGCTCCTAAATTAGTCAGATCAATATAAACCAAACTAATAATTGAATTAAGATGAAGAAAATTCTAATGATACTCATGCTTGTGCTTTCTTTACAAAGCATGAGTTCTCAGGAACTCTATAATTCGGGATATCTCACAATCGGAAAGACTTTCGTCTATAAAAACTGGAATGATTTTCTTGGGATCGAGCCTTTCTATAGTGCTCATACTTTTGTAGGCTTGGATCATACTTTCCATCTTGGAAGAGCCTTGACCGTCCGACAGTATATCGATCCTCAGACCGGGCAAAACACTGAGGCGTATTACTATGAAGATGACGGAACTGTTTATAATGTATCATTCAATGGTACGCCAAGCCCCCTAATGAATTTCAATGTCACGAAAGGCCAACTGCTACCGCGGTATCAAAATGGTATCTTTGATACCGTTTATGCTTGGGCCAAGGTTAAGGATGTGAGAATTGAACATATAGAAGGAATGGTACGTAAAGTTATAGAATTGGTTGATTTGGATGTCGACGATGAGGGCGTAGAATACGGTGGTATATGGATAGAGGGGATTGGTAGCCCAAATGGTTATTATCTTACTCTCTTCCCCACTAACGGTTATATAAATCAATCGTACCTATACAAAGTGTTTGATGGCGGAGTATGCATCTTTTCCTACGATGACTACTTTGGCACAGACCATGTCGAGGAACTACCTGCAAAGAGAAAAGAAAATACCGATGCTACTTACGACCTGAATGGCCGAAAAATACAAACTCCTCAAAAGGGTGAGATATACGTACGCGACGGCAAAAAGTTCATGGTCACCGAATAACACCCTCCAACTGGTTACTGATTCCTTCCTATTAATATCGAAATTAACATCATATTGAGAGTAATAGTAAGGAATCAGTAACCATAATCTTAAAACTAAATAATCATGAAACACTATCTACGTTTTCTAAATTTAGGATTTTGTCTATTAGCAGTCTTTCATGGTTCGGGTACCAATAATCAACTTCGGTATTCTGAATCATCTGAGCCATTGTTTATCAACGGCATCCAGTTGCCTCCTGCCGATTATCTGCTGGAGCAGGAGACAGGAGAAGATGAGAGCCTCACATTGACAATACAAACCTCAGAAGGTGGAGAGCTTTTCGATCTTATAGGATCGGATCTGCGCAAAGTAACGGAACTGGTGGTGTCTGGCCCTCTTAACTATGCAGACTTCGCAATTATGGACTGGGCGGCTACCTATGGACGTCTGTCTAAGATCGATCTCAGGGAGACCGCTCCTGAAAACGGAGCAATCCCGGAGTCTGCCTTCTCTCACTTCTGGGGAGATGCTAACTCTCATTCTCAATTGAGGGAAATTGTCTTGCCTTTGAATTTGGTGGCAATACAGACCGAGGCTTTCGCGCATTGCAAGTTCAATAATATCATTATGCCCGAGACCCTCAATTACATTGGGCCATACGCTTTTCAGATGGCAAGTATCGAGCAGGAAGCACCGTTTGTCCTGCCCGAAGGCCTGGAAACGATATACAATAATGCGTTCGACTATTTCTGGGTCTCAGGAGAGATTGTTTTGCCCAATACTGTGAAGTATATCTACGATCAGGCGTTCTTGGGTTCCAACCTTACCGAAATCAACCTGCCCGAAGGTCTTGATTATATCGGTGATCTGGCATTTTTCGATTGTGAATTGCTAAAAGAAATCACAATACCCTCCACATGCCGGTATGTAGGGGATTCTGCATTCAATCAATGCCCCAAAATTGAGTCTCTGAAAATCAACTGTCAGTTAGTTGAGATCCCGGATTATTTCGCAGACTTATCACCCTTGGAATCTCTTGAACTACCCTCCTCGGTCAGGAAGATCGGCAAGATGGCTTTCTCAATGCTGCAGGCAACCTCTCTGAATTTAAATGAAGGCCTTGAGGTGATCGGCGACCGCGCCTTTCAGTTGGCGGATAAACTTGAGACAGTGAGCTTCCCCTCGACATTAAAAGAAATCGGTCAACAGGCATGCCAAAAATGGGAAAGCATAGTGGATGTCTATTGCTCTGCCATCATCCCTCCGGTATGCCATGACAATACTTTCGGGGCAGTCGATATGGGGAAAGTTACTTTATGGGTTCCGGTGGGTTGCGCCGAAGAGTACCGTCAGGCTGTAGGTTGGACAAACTTCATCAATATCATTGAGACTTCCCAGTTCCCGACCGCCGGAATCCAATTTACAGTAATAGATGATAATTCTAATAACGGAGATCTCTACGACTTGATGGGACGAAAGGTATCCAACCCGCAACCCGGTACCATCTACTTCCGTGATGGAAATAAATTTATTTACCATTGAAAATCTCTATTTTGGTAATTTCTGTGATGAATAGAATCGGACTATTGGTTAGTGAAAAATAAATACATGCTGTCTTCCACGTCCCGGGCTGCCCGCTTTTGCTGTTGTGAAACAGCTCCAAGGAAAATTTTTAGAAGTCGTCTAAACTTATTTCTTTTTTAAGATTTCGTCAGATTTCGGAGATTGTTTTTTCACTCGAAGAAGGAGTTATGCGGGCATAACGACTGATGAGAGGGGAAAAAGAAGCCCGAAAGATGATGAAAGATTGAAAAAGAGAATTTGGTTTAACCCTTCAATAGAGATTTTCTAATTCGTAAATAAGTTTAGACGACTTCCTAAGGTAGTAACTCGTTTTGGGCAGTCTGGGGCGCGGATTTTTTCTTTTTTATGAGATTGGAATCACGGCTCTTTCATTTAAGACAGAATTAATCGTATAAGTCCCTTACCCGATTCCC
>CAZKJP010000074.1:0-14596 GCA_964553075.1 uncultured Sangeribacter sp.
GAAGAACGCTATTCGTGAGATGGGCGGTTACGAGGCAGACGAGGAAATCGACTAAGAAATCACTTCCGAATTCTTAGATTAGGCAGATACAGGCTCTAAAGTCTGTTAAAGCGGAAACATAACGAAAAACTCGGCTCCAGACCCAAAAAATTGGGTAAGGAGCCGATTTTTTTTTGATTATCTGCTATAAAATGTCTATCTTTATACTCGAATTGCGGTATCAGACCTTTTCGTTTTCTCGATAAACGTAGGACTGAAACTTAAAAAACAAGAATATACACTCTGAATTTCATAGGTAATCTATTGATATTCAGAGGGTAATAATCTTATTTAAACTCCTCGGTAAGAGACCCGGGAGTTGAAAAACAGAAAAATACCTTAAAATCTAACAATACCATAATCATGACCAAGAAAATAACCGCCGCGGAGGCTGCCGCTAAAGTAGAAGACGGAATGACTCTGATGATCGGAGGATTTTTGGCTAACGGTACAGCCGAGAAAGTGATCGATGCCCTCGTTGAGAGGGGAGTGAAAGACCTCACCATAATCGCCAATGACACCGCTTACCCTGATAAAGGTGTCGGCAAGCTTCTGAGCAACGGCCAGGTCAAGAAATTTATCGTTTCATACGTTGGGGCTACCCCTCAGGCTGTCGAGCTGATGAATAAGGGTGAGCTGGAGGTAGAGTTCGTGCCCCAGGGCACTCTCGCAGAGCGTATCCGCAACGGTGGCTACGGAATGGGTGGTTTCCTGACACCGACCGGTGTCGGCACTGAGATCGCCAAAGGTAAACAGACCATGACTATAGATGGTAAGGAGTATCTCCTGGAACTTCCCCTGAAGGCGGACGTAGCTATCATCGGAGCTTCTGTAGCCGATGAGGATGGTAACCTGATTTACCGCGGGACTTCCATGAACTTCAATCCTGTAATGGCTACTGCCGGCAACCTGGTGATCGCCGAGCCGAAGGAGTTCGTGAAACGCGGCGAGCTTAAGCCCGAGACTATCCATACCCCGAGTATCTTAGTTGATTATCTGGTAGAAGAATAAAACATACAGTCATGGAAAAGACAATGATACGTCTGCGCATGAGCGCAAAGGATGCCCATTATGGCGGCAATTTGGTGGATGGGGCTCACATGGTGCACCTCTTCGGAGATGTGGCTACTGAACTTCTGATCATGCACGATGGAGATGAGGGTCTCTTCGTGGCATACGATAATGTGGAGTTCTTGGCTCCTGTATATGCCGGGGACTATATCGAGGCTACCGGAGAGATCGTAAAGGTGGGGAATACTTCCCGCAAGATGGTGTTTGAGGCGCGTAAGGTTGTAGCTGCTCGTCCTGATATCTCACCCTCGGCTGCCGATGTGCTTGAGGAGCCGATCTTGGTATGCCGTGCTTCCGGCACATGCGTAGTGAAGAAAGAGGATCAGCGCAAATAAACGATTATGGAAAAACTGATCATAACCGCTGCCATTTGTGGCGCTGAGGTAACAAAGGAGCAGAATCCGGCTGTACCCTATACCGTAGAAGAAATGGTAAGGGAAGCTAAGAGTGCTGCCGATGCCGGGGCTGCCGTAATCCATGTTCATGTACGTCATGATGACGGTACTCCTACTCAGGATCGCGAACGCTTCCGCGAAGTCATGGAGGCTATCCGGAAGGAATGTCCGGATGTAATATTGCTGCCTTCTACCGGCGGGGCTGTAGGTATGAGCGCCGAGGAACGCCTTCAGCCTACGGAACTCAACCCGGAGATGGCTACTCTGGATTGCGGGACCTGCAATTTCGGAGATGAGGTGTTCGAGAATACAATGCCGATGATGCGCGATTTCGGAAAACGTATGGCCGAGCGCGGTATCAAACCGGAATACGAATGTTTCGAAGCCGGACACATCGATACAGCTCTGAAAATGGCTGCCAAAGGGCAGGTGCCGGGAGCTCCGATGCAATTTAACTTCGTGTTGGGGGTTCCGGGATGCACTCCGGCCACAGTCCAGAATCTTTGCTGGCTTGTAAATATGATTCCCGCGGGCTCAACCTGGACCGCTACCGGAATAGGCCGCAATGCCTTCACCTTGGCAGCAGCCGCTATCGCTATGGGCGGAAATGTACGCGTAGGCTTCGAGGATAATCTCAATCTCAGCAAAGGCCAACCGGCTAAGAGCAACGGAGAATTGGTAGAGAAAGTAGCCCGCATAGCCCGCGAGCTCGGACGTGAGATCGCCACTCCGGAGGAGGCTCGCCGCATACTGGGCCTGAAGCCATTGGCAAAATAAAATAGAACTTAAACTTAGACTAACCTTTACATAGAGATGCAGAAAAAAGGTAACCCCTACGGCACCCACAGGGTAATTTCCCCGGTCGGGGTGCTCCCGCAGCCGGCTGACAAGGTCGACAATAATATGGACGAGATCTACGACAATGAAATCCTGGTAGATGTCCAGACCCTCAATATAGACTCCGCCAGCTTCACTCAGATCGAAAAGCAGGCAAACGGTGATAAGGAGGAGATAGCCCGCATAATGATGGATATCGTTGAGAAGCAGGGCAAGCACCGTAACCCCGTTACCGGTTCAGGCGGAATGTTGCTGGGTACAGTCGAGAAAATCGGCGATGCCTTGAAAGGAAAAATCAATTTGAAGGAAGGGGATAAGATCGCAACTTTGGTATCCCTCTCTTTGACCCCTCTACGCATAGATAAGATCAAGGATATACGTCCTGAAATAGATCAGGTAGATATAGATGGCAAGGCTATTCTTTTCGAGAGCGGCATTTATGCCAAGATACCCGAGGATCTGCCGGAAAACTTGGTGTTGTCAGCCTTAGATGTAGCCGGAGCACCTGCTCAGGTGGCTAAACTGGTTAAGCCGGGAGACACAGTTGTAATCGTGGGAGCCGGAGGAAAGTCCGGTGTGCTTTGCTGTTATGAGGCCAAGAAGAGAGCCGGTATAACCGGAAATGTAATCGGTATCGATTACAGCGAGCAGAACGCTGAGCGTCTGCGCAAACTTGGCTTCTGCGACCATGTATTTACCGCTGATGCAACCAAGCCGGTGCCGGTAATGGAAAAAGTTGCCGAGCTTACTAACGGTGAGATGGCCGATATCACTATCAATAACGTCAACATCCCGGACACCGAGATGACCTCCATACTTTGTACTAAGCGTACCGGTATTGTATATTTCTTCTCCATGGCTACCAGCTTCACTAAGGCTGCTTTAGGAGCTGAGGGAGTCGGTTCCGACGTTACCATGATGGTAGGAAACGGTTATACAAAGGGTCATGCAGAGCTGACTCTCCAGGATCTCCGTGAGAGCAAGGAGCTGCGCGATCTCTTTATCGAACTTTACGCCTAAGGGCGTCAATACCTAATAGACATTTTCACCGGTATCCGGAGGAGTTTCCAAGTCGGATACCGGGAAAACATAAATCTTACATCTGACAACTATGAACACTTCACGCCGCAAACGGTTCTTCCCTAACGTTACAGACGAGGAATGGAATGACTGGAAATGGCAGGTCCGTAACCGAATCGAGACGGTAGACCAACTCAAAAAACATATAGATCTTACTGAAGAAGAGGAAGAAGGTATCCGTCAGTGTCTCAAGACCCTGCGCATGGCTATCACTCCCTATTACCTGTCGCTGATCGACCCCGAGAAGCCGAATGATCCGATCAGAAAGCAATCCGTACCTTCCGCTTTGGAGCTTCACCGCTCGGCTGCTGACCTCGATGATCCTCTGCATGAAGACAGCGATAGCCCGGTACCGGGACTGACTCATCGTTATCCGGACCGTGTGCTCCTGCTTATTACCGACCAGTGCTCTATGTACTGCCGTCACTGTACCCGCCGTCGTTTCGCCGGCCAGCGCGATGCTTCCTCGCCTATCGAGCGCATCGATGCGGCCATTGATTATATAGCACGCACACCTCAGGTGCGCGATGTACTCCTCTCCGGTGGTGATGCTCTCTTGGTAAGCGATGATCGTCTTGAATACATCATCAAACGTCTGCGAGAGATACCTCATGTTGAGGTAATCCGTATCGGTAGCCGTGTGCCGGTAGTATGTCCCCAGCGTATTACTCCGGAACTGGTCAACATGTTGCGCAAGTACCATCCTATCTGGCTGAACACCCACTTTAACCATCCTGACGAGATTACCGAAGAGAGTATCCAGGCTTGCGCACGCCTCGCAGATGCCGGCATACCTTTGGGTAACCAGTCGGTATTGCTCGCCGGAATCAATGACTGCCCGAACATTATGAAGCGTCTTGTTCAGCAGCTTGTAAAGATGCGTGTTCGCCCCTATTACATCTATCAGTGCGACCTCTCTACCGGTATAGAGCATTTCCGTACCCCTGTTTCCAAGGGTATCGAGATCATCGAGAACCTGCGTGGTCATACATCGGGTTATGCAGTGCCGACATTCGTGGTAGACGCCCCCGGTGGAGGCGGCAAGACCCCGGTGATGCCAAATTATGTGATATCTCAGTCCCCGAAACGTGTCGTATTGCGCAACTACGAGGGTGTAATCACAACCTATACCGAGCCTGAAAACTATAAGGAACAGTGCGATTGCGAGGATTGCCGTAAGGTGAATGCCCGCAAGGAGGGTGTAGCCCAGCTGCTTAGCGGTCAAGAACTGGCAATAGAGCCTAAGGTTCTCGCTCGCCACGAGCGTAACGCCGGCAAACCGGTTAAACCGGCTTGCGAGTGAACCGGACGGCCCGGAGCCTGATCAAGGCCATATCCCGTTGCCGAAGTGTGGCAGTCAGTGGTATGTCCAAGAACGCCGGGAAAACGGAGTCCCTCAACTTCATAATCGAGGGACTCCGCACCTTAGGGGTTCGGATCGGAGTCACTTCAATCGGAACCGATGGAGAGACCGTAGATAGGGTAACAGCTACGCCGAAACCGGAGATATCAATTTATCCCGGGACCCTGTTCGCTACCGCAGAGAGCGATTACCGTCATAGAAGTTTGGTGAGTGAAGTAGAGGGAGTTGGCACCCGTCAGACTCCTATCGGTCGGATAGTAATGGCCAATGCCCTTTCCTTTGGTAAAGTAGTCCTCTCCGGACCTTCGGATATACCTTCACTGAAAGAAACCATATCCGAAATGCAGAGGCTGGGAGCGGAGACAGTGCTTGTTGATGGTGCTCTTTTCCGTCAAAGCCTTGCCTCACCGGCTGTTACTGAAGGAATGGTTCTCGCTACCGGAGCGGCTGTTAGCCGTACGGTAAAGGGTGTAGTGGATACCGTAGGTAGAATAGCTTACCTGCTCACTCTTCCCATTGCCGGTTTCCCGGACTCCACAACCCCTTTTGGGGTACCTTCGGGCTTGTATGCTATAGAGGATGGTAGATTAGTTTCTTTGGGTATCCAAAGTGGCCTGGCATTAGCAGCTAATGCCGACAAGGTTTTCAGCCGTGGCAGTTATCTCTTCCTTAACGGGGCTCTTACAGACCGTATCCTTGATTGGTTAGCCGCAGGCAAAAGGATAAAGCAGACAGTGTTGGTTGTCCCGGATTTCACCCGGATATTCGCTACGATGCAATCTTTAAGGAGATTCTCATCGGCGGGTGGAAAACTGATGGTCGCCGCAGCTCCAATGCTTTTGGCGGTTACCGTCAATCCTACCAGTCCCGAAGGTTATCGACTCGATTCGGATGCTCTGATTCAGGGAGTAGAGGAGATACTGTTAAGATATGACCTGGACGTGCCGGTTATTGATGTACGTAAACAACAATTGAATATAGACAAGGAGTTCCTTGATTATCATTAAGGGAAGACTCCCGCAATATAAGATGCCGACTTTTAACGAAATGCTTTTTCAGATACCGGGGTTACGGTATATATCCGGAGAACTGGAGTTGATCTCCAGGGCGGGGCGGCGTATGCTCGATTCTCAGGAATGGGAAAGTGATGGAGTTAAGTTAGCGGAGCAATTATTCTTACTGGGCCAGGCTACCGAAAGATTTGGAGACAAGACACTCCGTTCAGACTGGAATGTCATAGAGGTATCACTGATGCAGATCCGTGATATTGGTCTTACCCTAAGAAGATTAGGCAATGGGGAGTCCCTGGATGATGTGGAGTTGTTCGAGGTTAAAGGATTGGCTATGGCCTCCGACAGGATAAGAAAAGTGTTGCCGTCGCTTTTGCCTGAATGGAGAGCCTTCCCATCGACCCGGGAAGTAGTGGAACTTCTTGACCCGGACGCAACGGGTGCATCTTCATTTCATATTTACGACAGCTATTCCCCGGAATTGGAATCGTTGCGCAAGCGGTATAATACCCTTGTGGATAAGGGAGATCCTGAGGCCGAGGATATCTTGACTTTGGCTTTGGAGGAGGAAGGGAAAGTAAGGCGAGAACTTTGCCTGAAAATAAAAGAATACACCTCTCATCTGAGAGAGGCGTTAGATGCAGCAGGTCGTCTCGATCTGTTGATTGCGAAATGCAAGCTCAATATCAAGCATGGTTTTACCATACCGGAAATAAGTGAGGGGGACTCATACTTGAAGGGTCTATGGAATCCGGAAGTCTCAGCTTCTCTACAAAAAGAAGGACGCGACTTCCAAAAAGTGGATTTGACTCTCAGTAAAGGCCTGACTTTGATCACAGGAGCCAATATGGGTGGAAAGAGCGTGCTGCTCAAGAGCCTGAGTTTGATATGGAGCATGATGCAGTTCGGATTCGGTGTCCCGGCAGCTGAAGCTCAGCTGGTACCAGTCCGAATGGTCCTGACCTCTTTCGGGGATGGACAGTCGGAGTTGGAAGGATTATCGTCATTCGCGGCCGAGATGAAACGGATAGATGTCATACTTCGGGAAACGCGAACGGTAAGATGCTTGGCTTTGATAGATGAGCCGGCCCGGACTACTAATCCCGAGGAAGGAGCTGCCATAGCCGAGGCTTTAGCGCAAATCCTTGCCCCGAAGGATTCAATAGCTGTAATGACCACTCATTACAGCTTCAATACCTCCGGATACAGGCGTCTCCGGGTGCGGGGATTGGATCTTTCGGCATGTCAGGCCGGGATCACTTCGGAAAGGATAGGGGAATTGATGGATTACTCTCTGGTGGAAGATGGGGGTCAGGAAACTCCGCATGAAGCCCTGCGTATTGCGGCTTTATTGGGGGTAGATGATGGTTTGATTAAATTGTCTGCAGAAAATATAAAGAAACATGCAAAAGAGTAAGTTGGGACTCGACCCGTTGAAGGTTAAGCATGCCAAGGAAGTGGCTCGCGAGATCGCGGTAGATGTCCAGAAATTTGTAGAGCAATATACGACGGTGGCAGTAGAGCGTACACTCTGCCGCCTGTTGGGTATAGATGGCGTCGATGCCGATGGCGTACCTCTACCTAACGTAGTTGTCGAGGAGGTAAGAAACGCCGGATGCTTAGGTGACGGTGTGCTTCATTATCTTGGCAACGCAATCATAGCTACGGGTTCGACCCCGATGGAGATTGCAGAGAAAGTTGGCCGTGGAGAGTTGAACATCACTTCCTATAGCGGGGCGACCGCGGAAGAGATCAAAAAGGCCCTTCAGCCATTCGTTGAAGAAGGAATGCGCCGTATCCGCGAACGCCGCGCCAAGAAACAGCACTATCTGGATACAATAGGTGAGGGTCCCAAGCCTTATCTGTATGTGATTGTGGCTACCGGCAACATTTATGAGGATGTTATCCAGGCTCAGGCAGCTGCCCGTCAGGGAGCTGATATCATAGCAGTAATACGTACTACCGGCCAAAGCCTTCTTGACTATGTACCCTACGGGGCTACCACTGAAGGATTCGGTGGTACATACGCGACTCAGGAGAATTTCCGCATCATGCGCCGTGCCCTCGATGAAGTTGGCGAGGAGGTAGGACGCTATATCCGTCTTTGCAATTATTGCTCCGGCCTCTGTATGCCGGAAATTGCCGCAATGGGTGCGCTTGAAGGCTTGGATGTCATGCTCAATGATGCCCTTTACGGTATTCTGTTCCGTGATATCAATATGCAGCGTACATTGGTCGACCAATTTATGAGCCGTGTAATCAATGGTTTCGCCGGCGTGATAATCAATACCGGTGAAGATAATTATCTTACAACGGCAGATGCGGTAGAGGAGGCTCATACTGTTCTTGCATCCGATCTGATCAACGAGCAGCTGGCCCTCATGGCCGGTCTTCCTGAAGAACAGATGGGACTTGGCCATGCTTTCGAGATGGATCCCATGCTTGAGAATGGTTTCCTTTACGAACTGGCGCAGGCTCAGATGATACGTGAGATTTTCCCGAAGGCTCCCCTGAAATATATGCCCCCTACAAAGTTCATGACCGGAAACATCTTCCGCGGACACCTGCAGGATGCACTGTTCAACATGGTAGGTATTTGGACCAATCAGGGAATCCAGTTGCTCGGAATGCCGACTGAGGCTATCCACACTCCCTTTATGAGCGACCGTTACCTGAGTATCGAGAATGCCAAGTATATCTTCAACAACATGCGCTCTATCGGCGATGAGGTAGAGTTCAAGGAGGGTGGAATCGTACGCCGTCGCGCCCAGGAGGTTCTGGATCACGCTATATCACTTTTGGAGACCATGCGTGATGAGGGCCTGTTTACTGCCCTTGAGAAAGGTATTTTCGCTGACGTTAAGCGTCCCCGTAACGGTGGTAAGGGACTCGAAGGAGTCGCTCCCCGGACTGAGGCATACTACAATCCGTTCATTGGACTGATGCTCAAGGAATCTCCGGTTGTAAAAGAGTTAGATATTGTAGCAAACCAAATAGCAGATTGAAGAAATGAGCGGAGGATTATATTCAACCGAAAAGAATGATTTTGACCGTACTCTCGACCTTAAGGCCGTGAAGCCGTACGGTGATACGATGAACGACGGGAAGACCCAGCTCAGTTTTACCCTTCCGGTACCGGCAGGCGAGGAGGCTATCGAGGCTGCCAAGCAGTTGATGCGCAAGATGGGTTTCGACAATCCGCAGGTTGTCTATTCACATCAGCTGACCGAAGGCTTTACCTTCTTCAATTGCTACGGCAATTGTACTCATACCGTAGATTATACGGATATCAAGGTGCCGAAAGTGGAGGGGAATAAATGGGATATGCACGAATGTGATGACTTCATACGCCAGAATATAGGACGAAAGTTAGTAGTCGTAGGAGCCTCCACGGGTACTGATGCCCATACTGTAGGTATCGATGCCATCATGAACATGAAAGGGTTCGCAGGCCATTATGGCTTGGAGCGTTACGATATGTTCGAGACCTATAATCTCGGCAGCCAGGTTCCCAATGATGAGTTTATTGCCAAAGCCCTGGAGTTGGGAGCGGACGCTATCCTGGTTTCCCAGACGGTTACCCAGAAAGATATACATATCCAGAACCTTACGGAGCTGATCGAGATGCTGGAGGCGGAAGGTCTTCGCGACAAGCTTATCGTTGTATGCGGAGGTCCGCGTATCACCTATGAATTGGCTAAGGAATTGGGTTATGACGCCGGTTTCGGAGCCAACACTTACGCTGATGACGTTGCCTCATACGTTGCTCAGGAGTTCCACCGCCGCAATTCGTAAATCTTAAGAGGAACTTAAATAACGACTTAATACCATGGATAAGAATCAAATCAGAGAGACCGTTGCCCGCAGGGCAGCCAAAGAGCTCGAAGACGGTTATGTAGTAAATTTGGGAATCGGACTTCCCACGCTCATTCCGAATTACCTCCCCGAAGGAGTTAATGTAACACTTCATTCCGAGAATGGCCTGTTAGGTCTCGGACCTAAGGCGGCTCCCGGAGAGGAGGATCCGGAATTGACAGATGCCGGCGGTGCTTACGTTACCACTATGGAAGGAGCAAGCACCTTCGATTCTGCTTCCTCTTTCGGACTAGTACGTGGTGGCCACGTCGACGTTACCATTCTCGGTGCTCTTCAGACCGATGAGAAAGGAAATCTCGCCAACTGGAGCATCCCGGGCAAGAAAACAACCGGTATGGGCGGAGCAATGGACCTGCTGGCGGGTGCGCGCCGCGTAATCTTGGCTATGGAGCATACAGCCAAGGGAAGCCATAAGATCCTGGAAGAATGTACTCTTCCCCTGACAGCTGCCCACGCAGTGAACCTTATCATCACTGAGATGGGTGTGATGGAAGTGACTCCCGATGGATTGGTGCTGAAGGAAATCAATCCGGAATTTACCGTGGAGCAGGTTCAGGACGCTACCGGATGCCGTCTGATAGTAGCCGAGGACCTGAAACCTATGTGTTAATCAAATCGAATAGAAAACCCTTATAACATAATATCATGAAAGTATATGTAGTAGCGGCCAAGCGTACAGCCATAGGCAAGTTCCTTGGTAGTACTCTCAATCTTTCTGCTACCGATTTAGGTGCAGCCGTAATCCGTAACATCATCTCCGAGACCGGGATCGATCCGGCTATAATCGATGAGGTCATTGTAGGTAATGTACTCTCAGCCGGCCAAGGCCAGGGTGTCAGCCGTCAGTGCGCTATCAAGGGTGGTGTGCCCGTGGAAGTACCTGCCTATGGTGTCAACATGATCTGCGGTTCCGGTATGAAGGCTGTCTTGAATGCTGTAAACGGTATCAAGTCCGGTTTCGAGAATGTAGTGCTCGCCGGTGGTACAGAGTCTATGTCCACTGCCGGATATGTAATCCCGGGCCAGGTTCGCGATGGCCATCGTATGGGTCAGTTAGGAGCTATCGACCACATGGTGCATGATGGCCTTACCGACGCTTTCTCAGGTGACCACATGGGTATCACGGCTGAGAATATCGCCGAGCAGTACGGTATCACCCGCGAGGAACAGGATACATTCGCTCTCGAAAGCCAGCGTCGTGCTATCGCTGCTATCGACGAGGGTCGTTTCAAGGAGGAAATCGTACCGGTCGAATATAAGGTGAAGAAAGAAGTCAAGGTATTCGACACTGACGAGTTCCCCAACCGTACAACCTCCGCTGAGAAACTGGAGCGTCTGCGTCCCGCTTTCAAGGCTAACGGTACCGTTACCGCCGGTAATGCATCCGGTATTAATGATGGAGCATCCTTCCTCTTGGTAGCTTCTGAGGATGCTGTGAAGAAATATGGCTTCACCCCTCTTTGTGAGATTATCGGAATCGGTCAGGGTGGCGTTGATCCGCAGGTTATGGGACTCGGTCCGGTACCGGCTATCCGTATGGCCTTGAAAAATGCCGACCTCCCCTTGGAGAAGATGGATGTCATTGAGCTTAACGAGGCTTTCGCTGCTCAGAGCCTCGGTGTAATCCGCGACCTGACAAAGGAACATGGTGTAACCGATGAATGGATCTCCGAGCATACTAACCTCAATGGTGGTGCTATCGCATTGGGTCATCCTATAGGTGCATCCGGTAACCGTATCATCGTTTCCTTGATTTATGAGATGAAGCGTCGCAAGGCTGAGTATGGACTCGCTTCGCTCTGCATCGGTGGCGGTATGGGTACAGCAATCGTCCTCAAAGGTTGCTGATAGAAATTTAACCAATATACTTTTTAACATGGATTTCAATCTGACAAAGACCGACGAATTATTCCTTCTGATGATTCGCGAGTTTGCCGATAAGGAGGTGAAACCCCTTGCAGCCGAGGTCGATGAGACTGAGCGTTTCCCCATGGAGACTGTCCGCAAGATGGGTAAGATCGGACTGATGGGGATTCCGGTGCCTGTGGAATACGGAGGTGCCGGCGGCAACAATATTCTATATACTATGGCTGTGGAGGAACTCTCCCGTGTATGCGCTACAACAGGCGTTATCGTATCAGCCCACACTTCCCTCTGCTGCGCCCCGATTCTGGAGCATGGCACTGAGGAACAGAAAATGAAATATCTTCCCAAACTGGCTACCGGAGAATGGATCGGTGCTTTCGGTCTTACCGAGCCCAATGCCGGTACGGATGCTTCCGCTCAGCAGACTACAGCTGTAAAGGAGGGAGACCACTATGTACTTAACGGTACCAAGATCTTTATTACCAATGCTAGCTATGCCGATGTGTTCATCATCATGGCCATGACCGACAAGAGCAAGGGTACCCGTGGAATATCCGCCTTCATCGTAGAAAAGGATTTCCCCGGTTTCTCTATCGGTAAAAAGGAGAAGAAACTCGGTATCCGCGGCTCCGCTACCTGTGAGCTGATCATGGAGAACTGTATTGTTCCGGCTGAGAACCTGCTCGGTGCTGAGGGTAAGGGCTTCTCTATTGCGATGAAGACCCTTGACGGCGGTCGTATCGGTATCGCCTCTCAGGCTCTCGGGATAGCTCAGGGCGCAATGGATGAGACTGTAAAGTATGTGATGGAGCGCAAGCAGTTCGGCAAGCCTATCGGTAAGTTCCAGAACACTCAGTTCCAGTTGGCTGACCTGGAGACCAGGATTCAGGCTTCGCGTCTGTTGGTGCGCCGCGCGGCCTTCAAGAAGGACCGCAAGGAACCATATTCGGCTGATGCTGCTATGGCAAAACTATTTGCTGCCGAGACTGCGATGGATATGACTACCAAGGCTGTACAGTTCCATGGCGGTTATGGCTATACACGTGAATATCCGGTAGAGCGCATGATGCGCGATGCCAAGATCACTGAGATATACGAAGGTACTTCGGAAGTACAGCGTATGGTGATCGCAGCTAATTTACTTAAGTAATCACCTTCAAGAATCGAAAAATGAACATTATAGTTTGTATCAAGCAGGTACCCGATACTACAGAGATCAAGATTGATCCCGTAAAGGGAACGCTGATCCGTGAGGGTGTGCCGGCTATCATGAACCCTGATGACAAAGGGGGCCTTGAGTTCGCTCTTCAGCTCAAAGATAAATATGATGCCCATGTAACGGTTATCACTATGGGACCGCCACAGGCTGAGACAATCCTTCGCGAGGCTTTCGCGATGGGAGTGGATCGTGCTATCCTTCTTAGCGACCGCAAGTTCGGTGGCGCTGATACCTTGGCTACCTCCCGCACTATAGCTGCCGCACTTTCTTTGCTCCCCTATGATATCATCATCACCGGACGTCAGGCTATCGATGGCGATACCGCTCAGGTAGGACCGCAGATTGCCGAGCATCTGGGACTTCCTCAGGTCTCATACGCCGAGGAAATGAAGTACGAAGGAGATGGACTTTTCCGTATCAAGCGTGCTTTGGAGGATGGATATCAGATAGTAGAGGTAGAGGCTCCTTGTCTGGTTACCGCTCTCGCTTCCGGTCAGAAACCACGTTATATGAGCGTACGCGGAATTGTAGAAGCCTATAAGCGTGAGATCGAGGTTTGGAACTTTGACAGCATCAAGGTCGATGCTGAGAAGATCGGCCTCAACGGTTCTCCGACGCGTGTGTTCAAATCCTTTGCCAAGGGTATGAAGGCTCCGGGTCAGCTTTATGAACTGGAACCCTCTGAGGCTGCTGATCTGATCATTGAGCGTCTGAAAGAAAAATATATAATCTAACCCCGAAATAGAAATGGATAAGACCCAACATAAGGACATATATGTGTTCATAGAACAGCGCGATGGTAAAATCCAGAATGTCGCGTTTGAACTTCTTGGGAAAGCTCGCGAACTGGCTGCATCTACCGGTGAGAAAGTCGTAGCTATCCTCCCGGGGGATGGAGTGAAGGAACTTGCCCCGCTATGTATCGCTCATGGCGCTGACGAGGTTTTGGTAATTGACTCCCAGCATCTGCATGATTACACTACCGAGGCTTATGCCCAGGCAGTGGATGCTATGATTCAGAAGCATAAGCCTTCTGTAGTACTCTTCGGAGCTACTACAATCGGTCGTGACTTGGCTCCGAGGCTTTCTGCGCGGGTCGGCACCGGCCTGACCGCAGACTGTACCGGTCTGGAAATAGCTGAGGATGGGGATTTGCTTATGACTCGTCCGGCCTTCGGTGGTAACCTGATGGCTACTATCGTATGTAAGGAGCATCGTCCTCAGATGTCAACTGTACGTCCGGGCGTTATGCGCAAGCTTCAGTCTGATCCGGACCGCAAGGGAGAGATCATAGAGGAGATAGTAGAGTTCAAGCCTGAGAATTTCCGCGTCAAAGTTATCGAGACTGTTAAGGAGAGTAAGAATTTGGTTGATATCAGTGAGGCAAAGGTTCTGGTATCCGGTGGACGTGGCGTAGGCCGCGATGGTTTCGGCAAATTGGAGGACTTGGCAGGTACTCTTGGTGCCGAGGTAAGCTCCAGCCGTGCGATGGTAGATGCCGGTGTGATCGGACATGAACGTCAGGTTGGCCAGACCGGTAAGACAGTCCGTCCGGACGTTTACTTTGCTTTGGGTATCTCCGGTGCCATCCAGCATCTTGCCGGCATGGAAGAGAGCGGAATGATCATCGCCATAAACAAAGACAAATATGCTCCGATTTTCAGCGTAGCCGACATAGGAATCGTAGGAGACCTTCACAAGATCCTCCCGATCCTGACTGAGCGCCTAAAAAAATAACCGGCGCGAGGGCGCGCCTCATCCCAGTAACTAAAAAAGGCCTTCCGATGGATTTCGGAAGGCCTTGACTTTAACTCTTGTCTATGGCTCTTTGTTGAGAGGT
>CAZKJP010000075.1:0-14551 GCA_964553075.1 uncultured Sangeribacter sp.
AAACCGCGCCGACATGCTTGACAAAGGCTTAATGCGACCGGGTGGTTTTGACCGTCAGATATTCGTGGATCTCCCGGAATTGACAGACCGCGTTGAGATATTCAACGTACACCTGCGCAACATCAAGGTAAATTCCGAACTTGATGTAGAGCAACTCGCACGCCAGACCCAGGGTTTCTCCGGAGCAGATATCGCAAATGTCTGCAATGAAGCAGCCCTAATAGCAGCCCGGAATAACAAGAAAGCTGTAGATTGGGATGACTTTATGGCAGCCATTGACAGGATAGTAGGAGGTCTCGAAAAGCGGTCAAGGATCATTACCGATGAAGAAAAGAAATCGATAGCCACCCATGAGGCAGGTCATGCCACCATTTCTTGGTTGACTCAGTATGGTAACCCCTTGGTTAAAGTGACGATCGTACCACGTGGTCGCGCCTTAGGAGCGGCATGGTATGCCCCTGAAGGAAGACAGATAATTCCGAAACAGGCATTGTTGGATCTTATGTGTGGAATGCTTGCAGGACGTGCGGCAGAAGAGGTTTTCCTTGGTCAGGTTGGAACAGGAGCCAGCGATGACTTAGAGAAGACAACGAAGATGGCAAGGGCGTTGGTCGCAATGTACGGTATGAGCGAGAAGCTTCCCAATATCAACTATAATGACTCTACGGGACAGGAATACGGGTTCACCAAACCCTATTCCGAAGACACCGCAAAGCTGATAGATGAGGAAGTATCGCGCATTATCAATGAGCAATATGAGCGAGCAAAAGAGATACTCCGGAAGTATGCCAAGGAGCATAATCAGATACGGGATATGCTCGTGGAAAGGGAAGTTATTTTCCATGACGATGTAGAGAAGATACTCGGTAAGCGCCCTTGGAAGTCCCGTACGGATGAAATCATAGAAATCAACCGAAAGGAAGACGAAAAAAGAGCACTTGAATTGCTTGCCAAAAGGGATGCTGAAGAGAATGGCAAGCAAACGGAGGAAAAGTCTAAAAAAGATGAAGCCGATCAGGATTCAGACGATCCCGGTACGCCCCCTCCCTTCAATAAATAAAAATAATTCAAGAATAAAAAAGACTCCGGCCTCCAGTAGTGGAAAGCCGGAGTTTTTTGGTCAAAAATTCCGAATTGTTCATTATTTTGGTATGATTGTTAGGGTAGAGCTGTGGAAATAAACCCAAAATTTGTTATTTTTGTAAAGAATATCCCCTTACGAATCCAAGTTGGAATTGACTTGATAGCAGAATGTTAGGGTAAATATGATTCCAGATAATATATCAAACCAAAAATATGTTCTTTATGAAAATTTGTAATTACTCTCGTCTGATGCTCTGCATTGCGGCGGGAGGTGTGTTGCTGACCGGATGTAAGAAGGAACAGCAGCAGATGCAACAACAAGCACCTGAACTGGCAGTGCTGACAGTAGGTACGACAGACGCCGATCTGAACACCGTCTACCCCGCTACTTTGCATGGTAAAAATGACGTAGAGATTCGACCTCAGATCTCCGGTTTCCTAACTAAGGTTCATGTAACGGAAGGTCAGCATGTCTCTGCAGGGCAGGTACTCTTTACTATCGATCAGGTTCAATTGCAAGCTGCAGTAGACGCAGCCAAGGCAGCGGTGGAGGTAGCCCGTGCCAATGTAAATACCGCACAGACAAATGCCTCTAACAGCAAGATCCTATTGGACAAGAATATCATCGCTCCCACGGCTTATCAGACCAGCGTAGATGCCCTGAACGCCGCTAAGGCTCAACTTAACCAAGCTCAGGCTAATCTGACCTCAGCTCAGAAAAACCTTTCTTACTCCGTTGTAAAAGCCCCTGCCGCCGGAATCGTAGGAACAATCGACAATAAGGAGGGTTCCTTGGTAAGTCCTTCAACACTATTGACTGTCCTTTCCGATAACGAAGGCATGGAAGCATACTTCTCGATGACTGAGAAGGAGATACTGAACCTTACCGAAGGAGGGAAGCGTTCGGTAGCTCAGGCAATACCGACACTCCCGGCAGTACAGCTTCAATTGGCTGACGGATCCATGTATCCCCAGAGCGGTAAGATCATATCCATCTCCGGCGTTTTAGATCAGGCTACCGGCTCGGCGCTTGTAAAAGCATCTTTCCCCAATCCCGAGGGAATGCTCAGAAGCGGTAATACCGGCAAGGTACTTGTCCCGAATTTCCAGTCCGGTGTAATACTGGTGCCTCAATCGGCTACCTTTGAGATTCAGGATATGAAATTCGTATATGTATTGGGTGACAGCGCAAAGGTACATCAGACTCCGATTACAATCGATGCCAACAACGACGGAAAGAATTATATCGTGACCTCAGGCCTGAATGCCGGAGACCAGATTGTCATAGAAGGAGTCGGAGTAAACGTACGCGACGGCATGGTCATCTCTCCCAAAGGAGCGCAGGAATCAAAATAAAAACGGAATAGATGAATTTAGATAGATTTATTAACAGGCCGGTGCTCTCTACCGTTATTTCGGTCTTCATCGTAATATTCGGTCTGCTCGGTCTGTCAAGTATTGCCATTGAGCAATACCCTGACATCGCACCACCTACCATCAGAGTTTCGACTACCTACACCGGAGCGAGTGCCCAGGCGGTATTGAACTCCGTTATCGCTCCTCTTGAGGAACAGATCAACGGTGCTGAGAACATGGACTACATGGTATCTTCGGCCAGTAACAACGGTACCGCAGAAATCCAGGTTTATTTCAAACAAGGAATGGACCCAGACATGGCTGCCGTGGATGTCCAGAACCGTGTAGCAAAAGCAGCTCCATTCTTGCCTTCCGAGGTAAATCAGGTAGGTGTAACCACCCAGAAACGTCAGAGCTCAATGCTGATGGTATTCTCTCTCTATGATGGGACTGATACTTATACCACCCAGTTTATCGACAACTACGTTTCGATTAACATCCTGCCGCAGGTAAAACGTGTGCCGGGTGTAGGTGATGCAATGGCCTTCGGTGCTGACTACTCCATGCGAATCTGGCTTAAGCCAGAAGTAATGGCTCAGTACGGTCTCATGCCTTCCGATATATCGGCAGCCTTGGCTGAACAGAATATCGAGGCAGCCCCGGGTCAGTTCGGTGAACAGGGAGACCAGTCCTTCCAGTACATCATGCGCTATAAAGGACGTCTGTCAGACACCAAGGAGTTTGAGGACATAATAATTCGCGCAACTAAGGATGGGGAATTGCTCCGATTGGGAGATGTAGCACAAGTAGAGTTAGGTCGTCTGACCTATGGATTCTCTAACTTGAACAACGGTCACCTCGGTTCATCGGTAATAGTGTTCCAGAGCGCAGGTTCCAATGCAACAGAGGTTATCGACAACATCGAGAAACTTCTGGATTCCTCAAGAAAGGAATTGCCAAAGGGCCTTCTGCTTGAAGAGACGATGAGTGTGAATGACTTCCTGTTCGCCTCAATTCATGAGGTTGTGAAGACGCTTATCGAGGCCTTTATTCTGGTGTTCTTGGTAGTGTTTGTATTCCTTCAGGACTTCCGCTCAACCTTGATCCCGATGATCTCAATTCCGGTAGCTCTTATCGGTACATTCTTCCTCTTGTACATCTTTGGGTTCACTATTAACCTTCTTACACTGTCGGCACTTGTATTGGCGATCGCGATTGTGGTCGATGATGCGATAGTGGTGGTGGAGGCCGTCCATGCCAAGTTGGACCAAGGGTATCATTCGGCGCGTAAAGCCTCTATCGACGCCATGCGCGAGATCTCAGGAGCCCTTATCTCCATCACCCTCGTAATGATGCTCGTGTTTATACCGGTATCATTCCTGAGTGGTACGTCAGGTGTGTTCTACCGTCAGTTCGGTCTGACAATGGCAATGGCAATCGGTCTTTCGGCAATCAACGCATTGACCCTTTCGCCGGCACTCTGCGCCATGTTCCTGAAACCCCACAAAGAGGACACCACTCTTAAAGAGCGTATGAAGGAAGCCTATAGCGCAGCTGGAGAAGTAATCGCTGAGACATACAAAAAACGCGCATCCTTCAATTTCCCGCCGCTGGTTACAACCCTCCTCCTGGTAGCGGCGATAGTATTCCTTGTATTAGGCTGGTACACATTCGAGAATGTTACCCTCTCTATCATTGCATACGTGGTAGCTATCCTGGCCTTGATCGGTATTTTCCAGAAACGTTTTATCCAAGCCTTCAATGACGGTTTTGACAAACTCCTCGGAGTATATCGCAAGGCAACCTCATTCTTCATCAACCATAAGGTCATCTCTTTCGGATTGGTAGCTGTGAGCATAGGCATCCTTTCCTGGCTTATGAGCATCACTCCGACCGGACTGGTACCGAATGAAGATACCGGTACCATAATGGGTGCCGTGACACTGCCTCCAGGTGCTTCTCAGGAGCGCACAGAGGAAATTATGTCCCGTGTAGATAGCATCATCGGATCAATACCATCTGTAAAATCACGTACTGCTATCACAGGTTACAGCTTTATCGGCGGTCAAGGAAATACCTATGGCTCTTTCATCATCAAGCTTCAGCCCTGGGAAATGCGAACTGAGAAATCCCAGAAATCCGATGCTATCGTAGGACAGCTGATGATGATGTGTCAGCAGGTCAAGGGAGCTAACATCATGTTCTTCCAGCCCCCTATGATATCAGGTTACTCAGCAACTAACGGCTTTGAGATCAAACTTGAGGATAAGACCGGCGGATCACTCGATAACTTCTTCGGAATCTATCAGCGTTTCATCGCCCAGCTCAATGCCCAGCCTGAGATCATGATGGCTTACTCTACCTTTAACCCGACCTTCCCCCAATATATGGTGGATATAGATGTCGCAAAGGTAAAACAAGCCGGTTTGACCCAGAATGCCGTCCTATCAGCCCTGCAAGGTTACTATGGAGGTATGTATATCTCAAACTTCAACTCCTACGGTAAGTTGTATCGTGTGATGATGCAGGCATCTCCGGATGCACGTGTGAACCCGGAGACACTGAAGCAGATCAAGGTACGTAACGGAAATGAGATGGCTCCGATCGACAACTTCGTATCCCTGCGAAGGGTTTACGGTCCGGACATCATCAACCGTTTCAACATGTACACCAGTATCTCCGTAACAGGTAGTCCGAACCCCGGATATTCCTCCGGTCAGGCAATTGCTGCCATCAACCGCGTAGCCGACGAGACACTTCCTGCGGGCTTTACATTCGAATACTCCGGTATGACACGTGAGGAAGCAAGCGGAGGCTCAGGCTCTACAGCTTATATCTTCGTGTTGATCCTTGTATTCGTTTACCTCATCCTGTCGGCTCAGTATGAAAGTTACATCTTGCCGTGGGCGGTTATCCTTTCAGTACCTTTCGGTCTGATGGGTACCTTCATCTTCGCTGACATGCGCGATATCGCCAACAATATCTATCTCCAGATTGCGCTTATCATGCTTATCGGTCTGTTGGCTAAGAACGCGATCCTTATCGTAGAGTTCGCACTCGACCGCCGCAAGACCGGCATGAGTATCAGTAAGTCAGCCCTTCAAGGTGCTATAGCCCGTCTTCGTCCTATTCTCATGACTTCAATGGCTATGATTATTGGTCTGTTGCCATTGATGTTCGCTCATGGAGCAGGTGCCAATGGTAACCAGGCATTAGGAACTGGTGCGGTAGGCGGTATGCTTATAGGTATGATATTCCAGGTATTAGTAGTACCCGCTCTCTTCGTAGCATTCCAAAAACTTCAGGAAAAACTTTCACCCCCGAAGTGGAACGATACCGACAATACCAAGATAGGATCTGAGATAGAACAATACGGCGGATCCGCCGACCGTGTAAACCCCGAAATCGAAATCTAAACACCCCCCCTTGCCCTTCCTAATTTTAATAAAGGGAGGGCAGGGATAAACAGAGAATATGAAAACTATTAAAACGATACTGGCTTTGGCTGTTGTTTCGATTTCGTTCAGCAGTTGTCAGATCTACAAAAAATACCAATTGCCATCCGGTGAGGAGAGCGAGACCATTCAGGATTATCGCCGAGCCGTAGAGGAGAATGACTCCACCGGACTGGCTTATTTAGGATGGGAAAAAGTATTTACGGATCCGTTGCTTCAGCAGTATATCCGTAAGGCATTGGCCCAAAATGTCAATCTGGATAATGCCCGTCTAAACGTAGACCAAGCCCGCGCCCAATTAAAAGGTGCTAAGCTCAGTTATTTTCCTTCATTAGCTCTGGCGCCAACCGGTGGCACATCATGGTTGGGAGGTAATCAGCTACCCTGGAGCAACAATAAATGGAACTATACAATTCCATTGGCAGCCAATTGGGAGATAGACGCGTTCGGTAAGATACTGAACAGAAAAAGAGGAGCAAAAGCAAGTCTGGAGATGGCCGAGGCATACGAGCAAGCCGCACGCTCCCAGATAATCTGCGGTGTCGCTTCTACCTATTATGCATTGGTATTATTACATCAGCAATTAGGGCTTACTCAACGCACCTCGGAGATATGGAAAGATCAGGTAGCAACTATGGAACTCATGAAGCAGGCCGCCCGTACTAACGAAGCCGCTGTAGTTCAGAGCCGAGCTAATTACTTTAGCGTGATGGCAACTATCCCGGATCTTGAGCAGCAGATCCAGATCACAGAAGCCGCCTTTTCCCTCCTGCTAAATACATATCCCCAGACTTGGGAGGTCTCATCTGACCTTTCATTCGATCTACCTGTTGAGATCCAGAGTGGGGTACCCTTCTCATACCTGGCTACCCGTCCGGATGTAAAGGCAGCTGAACGCAGTCTGGCAGCTGCCTACTATCAGACGAATTCCGCCCGGGCAGCCTTCTATCCATCATTGGCTATCTCTGCCTCCGGAGGTTTTACCAACCTACTTGGAACAATGGTAAAGAATCCCGGCGAATGGTTCCTGAATTTAGCCGGCACCTTGACCGCCCCGATTTTCTCACGAGGCCAGAATATCGCTACCCTTGAGGCAGCCAAAGCCGCCCAACAACAGGCTCTCAATAATTTCGAGTATGCGGTGCTTACCGCTGCCTCGGATGTCAGCAACGCCATGGTAGAGATCGATAAGGTAGGAGAGAAGCGAGCCTATGTAGAGCAGCAGGTAGACAACCTGGAGAAATCGGTAGAATACACTCAGGATCTGTTCCAGCTTAATTCCGGAGCCACATACCTTGAGGTACTGACAGCCCGCAGCCAATTGCTGCAAGCCCAGATGTCGGCCCTTGCTTGCTGGCACTCCAGAGTCGCTGCTCTTATCACCCTCTATCAGGCAGTAGGTGGAGGACGTTAATACCAAATACAAACTGAAAAATTCAAGTTATGGCAAATAATATAAGCCCTCTCGCGAGTGTCCATCCCGAAGCCAAATTAGGCGACAATATAACAGTCGGACCTTTTGTGGTGATCGAAAAGGATGTAGTGATAGGGGACAACTGCGAGATTAGAGCTCATTCCAGTATTCTTGACGGAGCACGGATCGGCAAGAATAATACCTTTTATGAAGGGTGCGTGATATCGGCCACGCCACAGGATTTCCGTTGGAAAGGCGAGAAATCCTATGTGGAGATAGGGGATGGAAACGCAATCCACGAGCAGGTAATAATAAACCGTTCAATCTATGAAGGCGGCTATACTAAGATAGGTAACGAAAATTACCTGATGGCCCAGAGTCATGTAGGCCATGATACTGTAATGACCAACCATTGCGTAGTAGGCAACGGATGTCTGATAGCCGGCAATGTAAGGATGAGCCATTGCTCGATCCTTTCTTCGGGAGTGATCGTTCACGAAGATTGCCATATAGGTGCATGGGCGATGGTAAAAGGAGGTAGCCGCGTAACCGGTAATGTACCCCCGTATGTCATAATGGCACACAATCCCATATCCTACTTCGGAGTGAATGCTTATCTGCTTAAGCGTGGGCATAAGAGCGATGAGACAATCGATGATATAGCCAAATGTTACCGTAACATATATCAGAGTGATATCTCCCTGTTTAACGCAGTCCGCCGTATTTACGAGGATGTGGCTCCAAGCCGAGAGAGAGACGCCATACTCCAATTCATCAAGGACAGGGACAACAAACTCGTTGCCTTGCCTCTCGAGGACTGAACAGAGCCGATGAAATAAAAGGATAAGTTTAGAATACCTTTAAAAAACCGATGGAATACCGCCCGTATTCCATCGGTTTTTTATATTTTTGTAGTTTGAATGAAGAGGTAGGCTAATCTGACCCCGGAGCCTCTTGGTTTTGATAAGAGGGGGTCTTAGACATGCTTAATTAGGAATATGGCAAATTCACTTATAACACGTGCAATATCCGGTGCTATATATGTAGCATTGATAGTAGGCTGTATATTAGGAGGAGAGTATTGGGTAATGCTGCTCAGTACGCTTTTCGCCATACTTGCCGGCATAGAACTAACAAAGATCACAGTAGGGCTTCAAAGCTCACGTAATGTGGCTTTGATACTTGATCTCGGCGCGCTGATGACCCTATCATACGGCCCGTCGGTAAGATTGGGGGTGGTCTGGGTATGTTTTATCGTGCTTAGGATGGTATGGCAGTTATATTCCAAAAACGAGAATCCTTTACGTAGCCTCGGGCTCTCCCTTGGAATGCAACTCTATATCGGATTGCCCTGTTGGCTGATGTCCGGTATGGCTCAATTACCCTCTTTTCAATATGTCAATGAAAAGACCCTATTAGCTCTCTTCATCCTTATTTGGCTTAATGACACGAGTGCATATCTTGTCGGGTCAAAGTTCGGTCGTCATAGATTATGCGAACGCCTTTCTCCCAAGAAAAGTATCGAAGGGTCTGTAGGCGGGTTGATTTTCAATGTTGTCGCCTCTGTTTTATTTTGTGCCTATTGCCCAACCTTTTTTGGACTTCCCGGAAATTATGGCCTCTGGATTGGCCTGGCAGTGGTAGTAACTCTCTTCGCAACCTGGGGAGACCTGTTTGAATCCATGATCAAGCGTACTCTGAAGATAAAAGATTCAGGTCATCTGATTCCGGGACATGGTGGGATATTAGACCGCATTGACTCATTCCTGATGGTAATGCCCGCCTCTGCCATATATTTTTATTTCTTTTTGCTCCATTGATGAAGAAAGTGAATATATCGACATTGGTGAGGCCATTAAGGCAAGTAGCCTTAGGAACTATGATTATGTGCGGATTTTGTCTCTCTGCGCAGACCCATTATTCCAGCAATGTATCCATAGGCATCAAGGGTGGAGCAGACTTATCTCAGGTGATGTTCAATCCCTCGGTCAGGCAGGGTTTCAAACCCGGTGCATTGGCCGGTTTCACTTTCAGGTACATAGAAGAGAACCATTTCGGTGTGATCGCTGAGTTGAATTTCATTCAAAGAGGATGGAAAGAAAATTTCGAGGAACTTCCTTTCAGTTATTCCCGCACACTGAACTATCTTGAGCTTCCGGTCATGACCCACATCTACTTCGGACGCCGCGGTAGATTTTTCTTCAACGCCGGGCCGGTCGTGGGATACATGTTAGGGGAAAAGACCTCTTCCAATTTCAATCCCGAAAAAATAGATGAGATCCCGGACTTCCCGATAAAGAACCGGATGAACGATCAGCAGACGATGAAAATCGCCAATAGGTTCGATTACGGTATCTGCGCCGGATTGGGGGGTGAGTTCAATATTAACCGTCTAAATTCCCTAAGCCTTGAAGCAAGATTCTACTTTGGATTGGGTAACATCATGTCTGCCAAACGAGCAGATATATTCAGTGGCTCCAACTCAATGACACTCTCCTTGGCATTAGGATATTGGTTCCGGATCAAGTAATGATCGACCAGGAACATCAATCATACGGATAGAAAAATGAAAGACTTCAATCGCAACATAAAAAATATCTTAGGTAAACGCACCTTAGCCGTTTCTGCCGTAATGGGAATTACATTCGGGATACTCTCCCAGAATCTTCCGGTAAAGGAGATCTTGGGACAGGAGTATTATGTGTACGAAGTAAAGAAAGGAGACTCGGTATATGGTATAGCACATAAATTCGGCTGGGATGAGACTGAGCTGATCAGGTTGAATCCTACCATATCTGATGGACTCAAAAAAGGAGAGATCCTGTATTATCCTACCGGTAAAGTGACTCAAGTTGAGATCGAGCCTCAGGAAGAGACCGGACCGATCGTTCCGGAGGACCTGCCCCCTTTGGTACACATTGTAAAAAGGGGAGAGACCGTATATTCTATAGCCAAGATGTATGATATACCCATCTCGGTAATATATGAATCGCACCCATCCGCAAGGAAAGGAATAAAAGCTGGAGAGACACTTACCATTAACCAGAATGGTACAGGTTTTGGAGATCCAGCCATAATACCTTTTTTCTATCTTACCGTCAAGCCCGGTGACACATTGTATTCCACCGCCAAGAAATATGGCTTAAGCGTCGAGACTCTTCTAAAAGCTAATCCCGGAGTTTCAGAGACTAATTTCAAAGCCGGTTCTTTGCTGAAGATACCGACTCAGAATACGACTCCGAAAGTTAAGCGGACTATGGTCGAGGTACAATCTGTAGGTACACTCACACCTTATAAAGTAGGTAAAGACGACACATGGTCCTCCATTTCAAGAAAGACCGGAGTGGACATCAACGATCTTAAGGAAGCTAATTCTGATGTATCCAAACTAAAGAAAAATGAGATACTTGCGATTCCCTCTTTAGAGACCGATACGATCGAAAGGATAGTAGCCTACTCAGATCCCAGAGAAGAGAGTGTCCATGGCCGACAGCAGATCTATGATTCCATACATCATATAGACGTAACACAAACTATCAAGGATGTAAGAATCGGAGTGATTCTTGAAGATCCGAATTCCAAGAGAGATATAGAATTTTCCAGGGGATTCCTATTGGCCTTGAAGCAACTCGGAGAACCAGGCTATCAAGTCGGGGTAAAGATGATGGCCGCCAATATACCTGCGGATGACCTTAAGAAAGAGCTTGAGGGATATTCCCCACAAGTTATATTCAGTCTATCTGACAAGGGTATTGCGGATTGGTTGTTGGATTTCTCTGCTGGTACTGGTGCTGAGGCTATAAATGTATTTGATGCCAAGAGCGATCAATATTCTTCAGCGCCTCCGGTTATCCAGTTGCTTACACCGTCAGGTTATTTCAATGAGAGTATAGCCAAGGGACTTGCCTCTAATTACCGTAATCGGGTGCTGGTTACGGTTACCAAAGGACAGTCAGCCGACATGCTCGCTGAAACTATCGCCTCTGACTTCCCGGGAGGTGAGACTTCAAGGATAACGATGGAGAATCTAACTACCTCCTCCCTCCCTGACAGTTCCGATGTGCTTTTGGTAGCCGATATCACAGAAAAGGAGGATGTGGTCCAATTGATAGAAAAAATCAAGGAGATCAAAGATGAGAATCCAATGAGGTCGATAACTGTAGTAGGAAGGCCTAATTGGGTAACATTTGCTGATGCTCTGGCTGAACAATTCTACGAAACCGATGTGATCATACCCTCCCGTTTCTATTTCAATCCTGAAAGTGAAAGCGGGAAAACATTCATATCGGATTTCACCGATACCTATGGACGAGGACCCTTGAAGTCCTATCCAAACTACGCCGCTACAGGATATGATGCCGCGAACTGGTTTATTCCGGCTCTTGCGTTGAATGAGGGGGATTTCAATATAACAGTTCCGAAAACGGATCTCCTGCAGATGCCTCTGGAATTGACCCGCATCAGCAACTGGGGTGGATTCTATAATACCTCCGGCCTGATGATCCATTTCACGCCATGGCGTACTCAGGAGGTAGAGGTAGTAAATTAGACGGCTTCCCTTAAAAATAATGATTCCATGAAACTCGCGCTTTTTACCATTCTCCTCTTAGTCATCTCGAATGTCTTCATGACCTTCGCATGGTACGGCAATCTTAAATTACAGCAAACCGGCGTTACTTCTGACTGGCCTTTATACCTTGTAATCCTGGCCTCCTGGGGTGTAGCATTGATAGAGTATTGCTTCATGATACCGGCTAACCGGATAGGATTCGTTGATAATGGAGGACCCTTCACTTTGTTTCAACTGAAGATAATTCAGGAATGTATCTCGCTGCTTGTGTTTACTGGTATAGCGGTCTTTATGTTCCAGGGTCAGAAATTCCATTGGAAATATGCTGTTTCTTTCGGATGTATCTTGGCGGCGGTAGTGTTCGCCTTCTTGCCTACAAAAGAATGAACAAATATAGATTATAGAGCCAGTTCCGGGATTAGATAAAAATTGGAGGCTCCGCTATTGGGAACAATAGAGGGATGAAGTTGTTTTAATAAAAGAAGGGTGAAACTAAACTTATAAAAAGACAGAGAATATGGCAAATAAAAGAGAATTTAAGAAATATGTGGATGCACTCGGAGCATCTGTAGTCAGTGAGATCGCAGCTGCATACGAAAATGTCCCCGAAGCCAATAAGGAAGAGCTTCAGAAAGCTTACTCTCAGGTATTAGGGGCAGTTGGAGCCGCTAAGAGCAACGCTAACCGTTTCTTTGACCGCGGTAGAAAAGGTTTTGCCGATGCCAAGGAATATGGCAAGACCAAGGAAGAGTTCTTCAAATCACTCTTCAATAAGATTGAGAATGATTTCAATGAGCAGGTAAAGGCAGCTATCAAGGTTTTCAACGCTGCTCTTCCCGCATCCGAGAAAGAGGCCAACAAGGAAGCAGCTAAGTAAGAACTGATTTCTATAGGGAGTAACAGACTCTCATCAGAACATTTTTATAAAAATATACGGGGATACCGGGTTGATAACTCCGGTATCCTTTTTCTTAGGACTTTACTCCATCATTATAGATATGAGATGGAGGTAATCATGTAAGTATTGTTATGGGCTTTTGGAAGGTTTTATTCAGACTAACTGGTTGGAAGATAGATTGCCGAGTGCAACCTGTGGATAAATGTGTGATATGTGTGGCGCCCCATACATCTAACTTCGACTTTATTTTAGGACTGACCGCCTATAGGTCAATGGGACGTAAAGCCAATTTCCTAATGAAGAAGTTCTGGTTCTTCTTCCCATTGAAATATCTCCTGACGTACTTAGGCGGTATTCCCGTAGATAGAAGCAAGCAAGCCACTCGGACCACTTCTCATAAAGAACAGGGACCGGAAGGCTATAAAGCAGATGATAGCCGTAAACCATCATTGGTTGAGAAAGTCGTAGAGAAATTCCGTCAATCCGATTACTTGAATTTAGCCGTAACCCCGGAAGGTACCCGTTCAGCGACTTCGAAATGGAAGACCGGATTCCTGGCCATAGCACGTGGAGCTAACGTTCCCATTCTCTTAGCCGGCTTAGATTATTCGACTAAGACGATAGTTTTCGACACCTACTTCACTCCCGGCCCTGCTATAGAATCCGACTTAGCCCAAATAAAAACCTACTACTCCTCCAAAAAATCCTGGGCCAAATACCCCTCCAAATTCACCGTCTAATATACGGAAACCGTATCCGCAGTCTAAAATTATACTATCACTTTACTGTGCATAAGTGGTGATGGAAGATCAATAAAAAAGATTGCATCCAGGCGGGTGCAATCTTTTTTATTGAATTGTTTCTAATATTTCGGGGATTAGATCCAGCGGACGTAGGCGAAGTCCATGCGGTGGGGGAGATCCGCTGACTTCGGATACATGCGGAGGGCGAAGCGGAAGGATCCGGCTTCCTTAGCAACAGTGCGCAACGCGTATGTTACTTCATTGCCCTCAGTCTTGACAACCTTCAGCTGATCAATCTTGTCAAACTTGGACTGACCATCCTCCTCCTTATAATATACGAGCTCGACACCGATTGAATCACCCAGACCACAGGTATCCAAAACGCAGGAAACCTCGATGGTAGAGCCAGTATGCAACGCGTTACCGGGAGTATCACCATAGTTGACAGAAATGACACGGATGTCATTCCATTTGGAAGCAACCTCTTCCTTCCAAGCCACGATCTCGCGGGCCTTAGCGAAGTTATTAGCGATAAGCTTGGCAGCCCTCTTCTCCTCAGGCTTGTAGAAACGTTCGATATAGTCATCGAGCTGACGCTTCATAGTGAAGATAGGAGCAATGTGGCCTATGCTGCGCTTGATGTACTGGATCCATTCCGGGCTGTAACCCATATAGTTCTTCTTGAAATAGAGAGGAACGATCTCATTCTCAAGCATAGAGTAGATAGTAGCAGCATCCAGACGGTCCTGCTGAGCCTGATCGGTAAAGGTACGCTTGTCGGTCAAAGCCCAACCAGCTTCCTTGTCGAGACGGTATCCCTCATACCACCATCCATCAAGAACGGAGAAGTTCAGAACACCGTTCATCTCAGCCTTCTCACCGGAAGTGCCGGACGCCTCGAGAGGACGAGTCGGAGTGTTCAACCATATATCGACACCGCTAACCAGACGCTTGGCAACGATCATATTGTAATCCTCCAGGAAGATGATCTTGCCCAAGAACTGCGGCATACGGCTGATCTCCATGATACGC
>CAZKJP010000076.1:0-14012 GCA_964553075.1 uncultured Sangeribacter sp.
TCGACCCAATGATTAAGAGTCATTTGCTCTACCAACTGAGCTACGGAGTCATTCTGTTGGCAATCTCTCTTCCCGTTTGCGTCTGCAAAATTACTACCTTTTCTTGGAATGGCCAAATTTTTAGATAAGTTTTTTCAAAAAAAATTTCCTGGCATTTTTCTTTCTCTCCCGACAACTGCACTTACCTCTTTAATCCTTAACTAATTAACGATCAAACAGCCATAATTAACCGTGAGGATAGGCGGAACATATTCGAGAAATAAGAGAGGGATGTGGAAGTAATGACGGGAGAAAATCCTGGAATTAGTATAGAAATATTGGGGTGTCCTCTTGCAGGTGTGCCGTCTTTTCACTATGTTTGCACTCCGTATGAAAACCCTTTCTGAATCTATAATGAAACGCATAATGCTGCGCGATACCGCTTTCCGCGATCTGATGCAGCGCCGCGTTTTCAATGTTCTGCTTATAGCTACACCATACGATGCTTTCATGCTCGAAGAGGACGGACGCGTCGAGGAACAGGTGTACCTGGAATATGTCGCCCTTAACCTCTCCTCACCACCCCGCTTTGTAACGGTAGCTACCTATCGCGAGGCATTCATCCAGCTTGCCCAGAATAAGTTCGACCTTATTATCGCCATGCCCGGTGTCGATGTCAGCGAGACTTTCCGCGAGGCAAAGAATATCGATGCTCTCTATCCCGATATACCATTCGTAGTCCTAACCCCATTCAGCAAGGAAGCACGCCGCCGGATCGCATCCGAAGACCTGCGCGGTGTCGACTACGTCTTCTCCTGGTTAGGTAACGTCGACCTCATCTTAGCAATTGTTAAGCTGATGGAAGACCGGATGAACGCCGAGCATGATATCTGCGATGTAGGTGTCCAATGCATTCTGCTCGTAGAGGACTCCATACGGTTCTACTCCTCGATACTTCCCCTGCTATTCAAGTTCCTGCTGAAGCAGAGTATGCTGTTCTCTACCGAAGCGCTCAATGAGCACGAGCAGATGCTGCGTATGCGCGGCCGTCCGAAGGTACTGCTCGCCCGCGACTACGAGGAGGCGGTGAAACTTTACGACAAATATGGTTCCCAGATGCTGGGTATCATATCGGACATGCGCTTCCCGCGTAATGGTGAGAAGGATCCCCACGCGGGTCTGCAGTTCGCCCGTTACGTCCATGAGCGAGACCCTCATATTCCCATCATAATCGAATCCCAGGAAAGCGACAACCGTGAACTGGCAACCAAGGAGGGTCTGACTTTTATAGATAAGAACTCGAAGTCATTGCCCCAGGACCTGCGCCAGGCCGTCAGCTACCTCTTCGGCTTCGGAGATTTTTCTGTTAAGGATCCCTCTACGGGCAAGGAGATAATGCGGCTGCACGACCTGAAGGATCTTCAGCGCAAGATCGACCAGATACCAGACGATGCTCTCTATATCCATTGCCAGTCAAACGATATTTCCCGCTGGCTATATTCACGCGCCCTCTTCCCGATCGCGGAGGTGCTGAGGTCTTACAACCTCTCATCGCGCGATGAACTCCCGGCAGTGCGCCGCGTCATATCTACCTGCATTGCCAAATACCGACGGATGAAAAACCGGGGAGTAGTAGCCGTCTTCCATCGCGACCGGTTCGACTATTATTCCAACTTCGCCCGTATCGGCGAGGGTTCCTTAGGTGGTAAGGCCCGTGGATTGGCCTTCATTGATCAGATTATCAAGCGCCACCCTGAGTGTGATGATTTTGAAGGTGTTCAGCTCTCGATTCCGCGCACCGTGGTGTTATGCACCGACATTTTCGACGAGTTCATGGACTCGAACGACCTCTACCCGATCGCTCTTTCGGATGCTTCTGACGAAGAGATTCTCCATGCCTTCTTGAAAGCAGAGCTGCCGCAATCGGTAAATGATGATTTCTTAGCTCTCTTCGATGTCATATCCCGTCCTTTGGCCGTACGCTCCTCCTCTCTATTGGAGGATAGTCACTACCAGCCATTCGCCGGTATTTATGCTACTTATATGGTGCCCTTGGTCAAGGATAAGGATGAGATGCTTCGACTTCTATCCGATGCGGTAAAAGGAGTATATGCCTCGGTATTTTACGCGGATTCTAAGGCCTATATGACTGCCACGAGCAACGTCATAGACCAAGAGAAGATGGCAGTGATACTCCAGGAAGTAGTAGGCAAGGATCACGATGGGCTCTTCTATCCGGATTTCTCCGGAGTAGGACGTTCCATAAATTATTATCCCCTGAAACATGAGAAGGCCGAAGAGGGGGTAGCCGAGATAGCAGCCGGATTGGGCAAATATATTGTAGACGGTGGTATGGCCTTGCGTTTCTCGCCTAAACATCCCGGAAAGGCCCTGCAGACCTCTACCTTGGACCTGACCCTGCGCGATACCCAATCCTATCTGTATGCCCTACCGTCCCATCAGGAGGGGGAGTTCAAGACCGATGACAGTTTCAATATCGTCCGCGTACCGATCGCGGATGCGGTCAAAGCGGGCGCGCTCCCTTATATCATATCAACTTACGATGCCAACGACCGCATAGTTCGCGATACCGCGGCCGGACGGGGACGCAAGTTAGTAACTTTCGCCAACATTCTCAAGAATAAAGTCTATCCCATGGCCGACCTCATCTCCTTCATGCTCTCTACAGGTTCCTATGCAATGGGGCGTCCTGTTGAGATTGAGTTCGCCGGAGAAGTAGCCCCCAACGCTATGGGTTCCGATCATAAAGGCACTATGTATTGGCTCCAGATGCGACCGATAGTAGACCGCAAGGAAATGTTGGATGATTCTATCCTGGATGTGCCGGACGAAGATCTGATATTGCGCTCAGATTCAGCATTAGGACACGGCCTGATGACCGGAGTGAGGCATATTGTATATGTCAAGCCGGAAGTATTCGATGCTTTACGCAATCCGGAGACAGCCCGGGAGGTCGAGGAGATGAACCGTCAGATGACTGAAGCGGGCCATCCTTATATACTTATCGGGCCGGGACGCTGGGGCTCTTCAGATCCGGCATTGGGGATACCGGTTAAATGGGCACAGATAGCCGGCGCGCGGCTCATAGCAGAGTCCGGACTCCCCGGCTACCGTATCGAACCCTCCCAAGGGACACATTTCTTCCAGAACCTGACCAGCTTCGGGGTAGGTTATTTCACCATCGACGAAGGGGCAGGAAAAGGTTTCTTCGATACCGAATGGTTATCCAAGCAACCCGCTGTAGCTGAGACTCCATCCCTGAGGGTCGTAGAGTTCCCCGAGCCTCTCGCCATAGCCATCAATGGACGCAAAACCAAAGGAATAGTCTGCAAGCCAGGAAAAGGAAACAACTTCTCCGGCCAGGAGTCCGAAGGGGATTAAGCCCCCGGGGAATCACCCTCCATAACAGGACTACATACACTCTAAAAAAGGATTACGGGCCCCGTAGTCCTTTTTTATATGGCCGAAGGAGGGAAATATGCGAGATTTTTCCTATATTAGCGATAAATTTCCAACAATGGGCAGCGGTAGCTGATTTTTCTGCCCCGCCCAATAGATTAAGTACAGAATGAAAGAAGACCAAATACCGACCGGGAACGACTGCGATCTGGAGACTCTGCCAGCTCCCGCCGAAACAGAAATGCGTGCCGATGATTATAATATCGGCCTGCTCGCCAACTATGCCGATTCAGAAGAGACACGTTTCTTCTTGACTCCGGAAGCCTGCGGGGTGCTAACCTCCGCGGGGCTCACCATTGTCATGGAAGCCGGAGCCGGAATCGATATAAGTTTCAGCGATGAGGCTTACGCTGAGCAGGGAGTAGTGATCGCGGACCGCGAGAAAGCCTTGGCAGCCGGAGTGGTCCTTTCATACGAGCCTTTACGGGTAGCGGATCTGCGCAAGATTACCCCGGGCGCGACGCTGCTGTGTATCATGTCTCCGGCTGTAATGGAGGTTGAGGCGGTAAAAGTATTGTTGGAACGCCATATCACTATGGGATGTCTCGACAACATGTATTCCCATAACGAAATACCAATCTTTGCCAATATCATAGACGAGATCGATGGGCGGGCAGCCATAATGTATGCTCAGGAGCATCTGTCGTTCCTTGGGGGTGGCAAGGGCGTTTTGCTCGCCGGAGTGGCGGGTATCAACCCCTGTGAGATCCTGATAATAGGCGAGGGAGTATCAGCCATAGCGGCAGCAAAGGCCGGAAAGGCCGCCGGAGCTTCGGTAACGGTGATGAATAATGACATAACCTCCCTTTACCAGATGCAACCAGAATGTGGTCCCGATGTAGTTACATTGGCTATCCATCCCAGGGTACTCTGCAACAAGGTAAAGACTGCAGATGTGATACTGCTCGGCACAACCTCACGCCCCTTTGATTTCCCCCGCAATCTCTTGGGAGTGATGAAGGAGTCAGTCTATATGCTCGACATACGGGAGGCGCAGCCCTCGGTATCAGTACCGCGCACGGTTGCCATGGCCCTGTCAAATGTCCTGGTGCATTTCCTCGGGGAACTTCCGATCATGCACGGTTTCGAAGGCATGATAGCCACTCAAGAAGGTGTACAGCAAGGTATCGTGACATTCCGAGGCAAACTCGTAGATAAGTTGGTAGGAACTTACTTAGGTCTGCATAGCGTTGATATCCACGTTATGCTTGCCGGTCATAACTGATTGTAACCAAGTCCCGAACAGTTTCATTCTCACATGACCCCGCGTCTGGTGTACATAGTTCCGGCCAACCGTTGGTCGGGAGTAGAGAGGTATGTACTCGACCTTACCCGCCATTTCTCATCAAAAGGGTGGAGAATACATATTTTCACCCGCGATGCCCGCGCAGTTGATTCTTTATTCAAGCTACCGGGCGTAAAACTGCGTCACGCTCGGTTCGGAGGCTGGATGGATCTTCCTACCCTATTTCATCTCTGGAGATTCATACGGCGTGCTGCCCGTGATGAGAAGGTCATAATACATGTAGGCCGTTACCGGGATGCGGTGTTGGTTGACATAGCGCGCAGCCTTGCTCGGCGGCGTCGTGATGTCAACCTTGTTATGACCCGCCATTATGTAGCTCCGGCAAGGACCTCATTTCCATATTCGCGCCTTTATCACCGCCTCGACTCCCATCTCTTCGTGTCCCAAAAGGCACGGGAGAGCTTCCTGACGGCCTGGGCTCCGGGACTGACTCCTTTCGACCCCTCCTCACTGCAAGTAATCCATAACTCCATCCTACTGCCGGAAGACCACGAACCGGCACCCATACCGGACAAGGGGCCGGTCATTGCCATGTATCACGGACGTCTCGCCCCGGGAAAGGGACTGGAGACGCTAATCGACGCTATGAGGATCATAGCCGATAAGAAGGTCAAGATGCGGCTTCGCATTGTTGGTACCGGCAACCCTGATTATGTTGACGGATTGCGCAATCGAGCTACTCTGGCCGGAGTAATGGAGCGTATAGACTGGACGCGTCACACTGCGGACCCGATGCCGCTGATAGCCTCAGCTGCTTTCGGGGTACTTCCCTCCGAGGCCAGCGAGGCATTCGGACTGGCCAATATCGAATACATGGCACAGGGACGACCTCAGATCACGACGACAAATGGTGCCCAACCCGAATATATAAAGGACGGGCAGGAGGGATTGTTGATTTCTCCCGGTGATGTAGAGGGATTGGCAGAAGCATTGGAAAAGTTGGCTTCTGACACTGACTTACGGATAAAAATGGGAAATGAGGCCTGGAAAACCTTTTCTAAACGGCTTTCCTGGCCCCATTTCGCAAATAAGATTGAAAAGTTCTATGCCCAGTAACATTACCGGGCATAGATAGTTTATTTAACCATTATTTTCTTAAGTGTAGCACCGGTACGTACTACGAAGACACCGGGATAAGCCGGTACTCGGATTTCCGGCTTGCCGGCTCCAGCGTATAGAAGCGTACCATTTATGTCTGCGATGCTTACTTCCATTCCTTCAGCACCCAGAACCTTTATCACCCTACCATCTACTGTAACTGTAGCTTCTCCTTCGGTTATACCGGCAACTCCCGAGCCGGATCCTATAATGAAGTTGTCGAGAGCGGTATAAAGGAATGTATTGGTAATGGCAGTGATCATAACCTGTACCACCTTGCCTGAATAAGCATCCAGCGGAACTGTTACCTGACCCCATGCATTGGGCGCGGATACAAGCTGCCATACGGATGTAGGAGCCATTACTTCGGTATATTGTGTTTCTCCGGCTACGCGTACTGAAACTCCAATAGTATTGTTATCCTTCTGGCCATCCGAACTTACTACATTGTAGACTGAGAATTTAAAGCTGGGAGAGCTCATACCTTCCAGGGATACCAATCCGGTATAGAGACCGGCTCCGCTCTGCGGGATGGCTCCTGAGATTGCCAGATAACCACCGTCTCCATCGGATGCTGTCAGACCTGAGATAGAGGAATCGGTCATAACTCTAACCGAACCACCATTTACAGACTCCATACCGAAGGGATACTGCAGTCTGCCATTTGCGAATGATTCATGCATTCCATCAAACGGGGTGCCTACGGGAATCATCTCCGTATAGTCTTCCTCTCCGTAACCGGCGGCGGTACGTGCATATACCGCGCATTGCACGAATCTCTGCTCTCCCGACTCAACTGCCTGATAGGTAAAGGAAAGTGTAGTCAGACCTTCAGCTCTCTTCACCAGGCCATCGCCGTCTACTTCGTACACACTGTAAGTAACATGCTCCGGAGCCAGATACTGACCGAGAGCATCAACTGTAACCGCATTCCAGGAAACTGTAACCTCACCGACTACATCCGTACATTTGATGTGAGGTTCGTTGACCTCTCCGGGACGCTGAACACCGATATAAGCGGTAGCCTCGGTTTCAAGACCTCTGCCGGCGGCATTGTAGCCTAAAGCTTTGTAGGTAAAATTGCCGGGACGCTCTACCGTATCTTCGTAAGACAATTCAGCTCCGGGAGCCGGATTATCAAAGGTCTTCACAAGGGTTTCTCCCCTATAGATTTCTACCTTATCAAGAGACTGTAACGGGTCTCCCACCAATGTGAGGGCCGGGGCTTTGAATGTAACGGTAGCTGTCAGGGCCTTATTAGCGCCCGGGGTTACAGTCATTTCAGTAGGAGCGCCGGGTGCGGAGTTAGCAACACCATATTGGATGCTCCACGACATCAATTGCAGATAGAGATTGTCTTTGGGACTTATACCATGGAATCCGAAATAATAGATACCATCAGCCTCGGGAGAGAATACACCTGTCAGGGTAAGCGGCTTTTTGTCGGTCTTAACATCCGAAGGCGCGATAACTGTAGTAGTAAGTGCCTGGGCTGTAGGAGACGTACCGGCTTTCACTTCAATTTTCTCACCCCAAACAGTACTCTGATTCATAGTTACGATGGAGATATCGTAGTTGACACCGGCGGTCAATCTTACACCGGGTGTAACTACCCAGTCGTCCATATCCAAGTCCTCGTTATAGTTGATCGAGAGGCCTCCGAAGATGGGCATGAATTTCCAGGTCTCATCATCATTGTTCGCGTTGATGATAGTATATCCGGCCGTAGACTCGTAGCTATTGAAGGCATGTTCATAAGGCACGTTGAGATATCCGATACCTACTGAATTGGTACGGCCCTCTGCTGAGGTAACTCCGCCAGCAGATGCATAGACACCATAGGAGTAGGTTGTAAGATTATCGGGTATGGCTATGGCTTCGGTGAAAGAGAGGCCGGTCAAGCCGGTAGCTACCGTAACCGGAGTCTCATTATCTGATTGATAGCGCACAACTTTGTAGGTGAGAGCATCCAGATCGATATATCCATTGTTGACTGAACCCTGAACCGCATCCCAAGTTACTATCATATTGCCGTTCTCATACTTGAGAGCAGCAGCAGGAGCGGCAGGCTCATCGGGGCCGATCCAGATTCCACGGGCATAGATGGAGGCACCCTGACCGGCAGCATTAGAGGCGGTAGCTTTGAAGTCGTATTTACCGGCTTGCGGAGCTATCACATTGAATGCTACATCATCTCCATACTCCATGGTCTTCTCTCCAACCTGCAGATCGTTCATCATCAGTGTAACTGTCAGCATACCTGTACCGGGCTGACCGTCAGCATTGTTGATGGGAGCCATAAGGCTTACAGTGCCGGATAGAGAATCGCCGCTGAAGTCGATCGCCATATCGGTACATACCCCCGGTACAGCCCCGCTCGCCCCTTCCGGAATGAAGAGCCCGGTGATCTGGTCGTTGTATTTCAATTGATAAAGCGGAGTAGCCTCACCGGTTGTGATATCCAGCTCATACATCCATCCGGTATTGTCCGAGGGACATACGTTCCAATAGCATTTTCTGCTTTGGGGATCATATACGATACCTGAGATATATTCAGGTACCGCCCCGGTCAGCCCCCCTACCGGAGTTACTTCTCCGGTGAGTTTGTCGATCTTGTTGAGGCGGCTGCTGATAACCGTATCATCCTGACCTACTGTCTCAGTGGAGATGCCATACAACTGACCATTCTCATCAAAGAAACATGCGCTCCAAGAACCTTCCAAGGCCGCCACTTCCGTACAGGAGACGCTCGAGGTGGTGAAATCTATTTTAGTAAGCTGCTTGTCCTCACCGCGCCAATCGTAGGTGATACCATATATTTGGCCGTCGGTAGGATCGAGTGCATATCCGGCGACACCGATCGATTCGATCTCATCGTCCCAGAAATCAGATACTATGGCGCGGGATGCCACATCCACTACGAAATGATGGATGAGTATATCGCCGAAATAGACTTCGAAGTCAGTGCAATAGAAAAGGCCGTCCTTATAGACTCCACCTCCGGATGCACCTATTTCCTGATCGATCAGCAAACCCGGATCCTGATCGCCGTTGAGAGGGATATCATAAAGTCCACGTAATGCCGATCCCTGTTCGATCTTGGTATTCCAATCGATAACCCCATAAATCATAGGCATATTCTCAGGGGCATCGGCTATCGGAGACACCGGCACATTCTTACGCAGGCCCCTCTTGTTCAGTACGTCCTTCTTTTGCAGGCTCTTCTCTTTTATCAAAGCTGAAGCCAGAGGGCCACTGAAGGTTTTTTTCTTAGGCTGCGTATCCGCTACTGCCGGAAGGGCCAGCAGGGTTGCCGATAAGACCGCAGACAAAATTTTTTTGGTCATTTTACTCATGCTATGGTTAGTCCTATTAGTGAAGGTGAATAAACCTGTTTTCATAGGGGGTTACACCCTACATGACAAAGTTACAATAAAAACTGAAATAATACCCTATCTGAGGTAATAAAAAGAAAAATCGGGGCCCTGAGCTCCGATTTTTAATGCTTCGTTTTTATGAAACAGATCTTGATTTAATGGGCGTCGAGCCAGTTGGTACCGACTCCGGCCTGAGCGGTCAAGGTTACGTTACCCTGCCAGGCGCCCTCCATCTGACGCTCTACTATCTCCTGAAGCACCGGCAATTCCTCCGGGACTACATCAAAGTTAAGTTCGTCATGGATCTGCATGATCATCTTGGATTTCAGTTCCTTTTCCTTCATCTCGCGGGCGATTCTTATCATAGCCAATTTCATTATATCGGCCGCTGAACCCTGGACGGGAGCGTTGATTGCGTTTCGCTCAGCCACACCCCGTACTACGGGATTCTTACTGTTTATATCAGGAAGCCGACGTTTACGTCCCATTTTGGTCAAGGTGTAGAGATGGTCGCGCGCTTCCTCTACGCTCTGACTCATATAATGGTGGATCGCCGGGAAGGTCTTGAAATAGTTATCAATCAAATCCTTGGCCTCCTGACGTGGTATCCCTAACCGGGAGGCCAACCCGAAAGCGGATATACCATATAATATTCCGAAATTGGCAGTCTTGGCGTTGCGGCGTTCATCGGCCGTTACCTCATCGGGATGCTTATGATAGATCTTGGCTGCCGTTATGGCATGGATATCCTTCCCGGTCTTGAAAGCCTCGGTCATCACCTCCTCACCTGCGAAATCAGCTACTAAACGCAGTTCGATCTGGCTATAGTCTGCGCTCAGGAACAAATTACCCGGCGATGCGATGAAAGCACGACGGATTCCGCGTCCCATCTCCTCGCGGATAGGTATATTCTGCAGGTTCGGGGATGAGGAGGATATACGTCCCGTAGCGGTGATTGTCTGGTTATAGTTGGTATGGATACGACCTGTCTCCGGATTGATCGATTCTGGAAGAACTGTAAGATAGGTATTTATAAGTTTCTTTACCTGGCGGTATTCGAGAATTTTCCCGACAATCGGGTTCTTGTGTGCTACTTTCTCCAATATATCCTCAGAAGTCGAATATTGCCCGGTCTTGGTCTTCTTGGCCTTTGGATCAAGCTCCAACTTTCCAAATAGTATCTCGCCCACCTGGGAAGGGGAACCGACGTTGAATTCCTCTCCGGCCAATTCCCATATCTCTTTTTCAAGTTCCGACATGCGCTCCTGCATCTCAACATCGGCTTGGCGCAGGGCCTCCACATCGAGCCGGACTCCGGCCCTTTCCATATCTGCCAGTACTTCTACCAACGGGAACTCAATCTCCTCGAGAAGATTCATCAGTCCTTCCTCTATTAATTCTGCGGTCAGTAAAGGCCTTAGCTTTTGAACGGCCAGAGCCAAGGTACACCCTCGCCGGGCTGCCTCTTCAGCCGGCGGGGCTACGAATTTCTTTTTACCCTTAGGCTCATCCACTGCCTCTGAATAGGATACGGCAGCCCCTAAATAGGTCTCGATAAGCTGTGACATCCCGTGACGCATATCAGGCTGAAGTAGGTAATGGGCCAATGTTACGTCATAGAAGTTGCGCAGGGCTGTGGCATTGTCAGTACGGTGGCGGGCAGCCAAGACCATGTCCCTTTTTGCCGATTGGGTTACCTTAAGGATATCCGGACGGGCCAAGATATCCAACACGGCTGCCAATCCTTCTTCGTAATCTGACGGCACATACCAACCGCGCCCATCTTCGAGAGTAAAAGATGTCCCTACCCATAGGGCTTCCATATCATTCTCCCCTACCGATGCTATACTCAACCCACATTCTTTGGCTTCGACCAATGCCCGGTTCAATTCGTCAATTCCGTCGCTATCCGTTACAACCTTGATCTCATTCAGCTCAATTGAGCTGTATCCTGGTACAGCGGATGAGGCTGACTTGCGCGGCTCGGTGGTCTCATCGTCAAAGTCAGCGTCAGAGAAGAGCGAGCCCTGACCGAAACTGTCGCTTGTTGGCTCGGATGGACTCAGCTCAGGCTTGTCGGCATCCAACCGGCGTGCTACCCGGTCTGCCAACTGCCGGAACTCCAGTTCGCGGAAGAGTCCGAAAAGTTTCTCGCGGTCCGGCTCGTGTCGTTCCAGGTCTTCCGGACGGGCTTCAATAGGTACATCCGTACGGATAGTGGCCAAGAATTTGGAGAAGCGTATCTGCTCAGCATTCTCACTGATCTTCTTTTGGAGCGCTCCCTTCAATGTATCGGTACTCGCCAACAAATTCTCTACATCGCCATATTCCTGGATAAGTTTCACTGCTGTCTTCTCCCCGACTCCGGGACACCCCGGGATATTGTCGATCTTATCCCCCATCAAGGCAAGCAGGTCAATTACCTGGGAAGTTTTCTGTATTCCATAACGGGCGCAGACCTCCTCTTCGCCCCTCAGTTCGAAATCTTGACCGCGGTAACTGGGTTTATATTGCAAGATCGTAGGAGATACCAACTGTCCGAAATCCTTATCGGGGGTCATCATATAAGTGGTGAACCCATCTTTTTCGGCCAGGCGCGACATAGTGCCTATGACATCGTCGGCCTCGAATCCCTCAACTTCCAGGATAGGGATCCGGTAGGCCTCGATTATGGCCTTTATATATGGGATGGACAATTTTATGTCTTCCGGGGTCGCATCGCGCTCTCCTTTATAGTTTTCAAAGGCTTCGGAACGGAATGTCGGCCCCTGAGGGTCGAAACATACTGCGATATGTGTAGGATTCTCCCGCCTCAATACTTCTTCTAACGTGTTGACAAAGCCAAAGATAGCGGAGGTATTGAACCCTTTTTGGGTGATTCGGGGCACTTTTATCAGAGCGTAATAGGCGCGGAAAATCAGCGCGTACGCATCGAGCAGAAACAGTCTTTTTTCTTCCATGGCGATAGTTGGCGACCCCGGATAGGTTATGTTTTTAGGGGCGCGGTTGTAAATATAACATTTTATTTTGTAATTTTGCAATAGAATGAACACTCTAACGGAGACACAAAGGCGCCTGAAGCCTGAACTGGAGCAGATGAACTCCCTTATCAGGCACTATCTGGAGACCCCTACCCCATTGATGAATGAGGTAGTGGAGCATTATCTCCTGACCAAGGGTAAGCAGATAAGGCCATTGTTGGTCCTGCTGAGTGCCAAGATGTATGGCGGGGTCAATGAGCATACCCTCCATGCGGCGGCTGCCCTGGAAATGCTGCATAACGCCTCACTGATACATGACGATATTGTAGACGAAACCACCCTGCGTCGAAATACCCCGACCTTGAATGCAATCTGGGGGAACCATATTGCGGTCCTTACGGGGGATTTCTTCGTGTCTAACGCCTTGGCTGCCGGGATACGCACCGGCCGCATTGAGATCGTAAAGGCTCTTTCGGATTTGGGCACTGAGCTATCCTTGGGCGAGATCGACCAGATTACCAATGCGCGCGGACATCAGTTCCGGGAGGATGATTATCTGGCGATGATCAAGCGCAAGACTGCCTCACTGTTTATGAATTGCGTGCGTATGGGAGCCCAGACTGCCGGGGCTTCCGAGAGTGAGATCGAGCCTTTGGAGAAATATGCCGAGTTGCTCGGATTATGTTTCCAGATAAAGGATGATATCTTCGATTATTTCTCTGCCGATGAGATAGGGAAACCTACGGGCAATGACCTGCGTGAGGAGAAGGTGACTCTCCCCTTGATTTACGCCCTGAACAATACTCCGGAGGAGAAGGCCTCTCCGATGCGCGAGCTGCTGAAACGTGGCAACCTTTCGGATGATGAGATCCAGGTTCTGTTGGCTTTCGCGCGCGACAATGGGGGTGTAGAATATTCTTTTGACCTTATGCGCTCGATGCAGAATATAGCTGAGCAGTATATCTGTCTCTTCCCGGATTCGGAATGGAAGGATTCTTTCCGCAATATCTTCGAGTTCATCATTTCTCGCAATAGTTAAATCCCGCAATAATTAAACCGCTATGCCCCTTCTACCTTACATGCGTGCCGGGATAATCGAGGCCGGCTGCGATGAGGCCGGACGGGGATGTCTGTGTGGGCCGGTGGCCTGCGCAGCGGTGATTCTCCCACAGGATTTCTCACTTCCCGGACTTGATGACAGCAAGAAGCTCACAGCCAAGAAACGGGATCTTCTACGACCTATCATTGAGGAGCAGGCTCTGGCTTGGAAGGTTGTGATGGTTTCGGCTGACCGGATCGACAAGCTCAATATTCTCCGTGCATCCATTACCGGGATGCAGGAGGCTCTCGATGGGCTCGGTGTTCTTCCTGAGCATGTATTAGTTGATGGCAACCGATTTACGCCCTGGAGGGATGTGGAATATACCACCGTAGTCGGAGGAGACGGCAAATATGCCGCCATAGCTGCCGCTTCGGTCCTGGCCAAGACTCACCGTGATGAGCTGATGCTACGCTTAGCTGAAGAATATCCCGGCTACGGCTGGGAGAAGAACATGGGATACCCGACCCGGGCTCACCTTGAAGCCATAGCCAACCTGGGCCTTACCCCCTACCACCGCCGCTCCTACGCTCCCTGCCAACCCCGTCTCCCCCTCTAACGCGCCATTCCACTTTTTATAACTTTCTATCTTCACTATATTAAGCAATCATTTTCGACCATCGAAGGAACAATTTCCCATTTTCGACCATCGAAGGAACAATTTCCCATTTTCGACCATCGAAGGAACAATT
>CAZKJP010000076.1:14112-14482 GCA_964553075.1 uncultured Sangeribacter sp.
TCCCAAATTAGACCACCGAAGGAACAATCCCCAATTTTCGACCATCCAAGGTACAAAACCCCAAATTCGACTATACAAGGTACAATTTGTCAGAATTCCTTATTGGAGCATTTTTCGTTCGCTATTGTCCGTTTCCAGCACCCTCATCTGATGGATAGCTATTTGATTGAGTTGGATAAGTCTCTCTGACTGTGGCAATCCTTGCTCTATGAACACTGCATTGAGGCTTTCCATATTGGATAGGCAGATAAGTTCGTTGACTGAAGCATAGTCGCGGATATTGCCTTTCAAAGTTGGATTTGTATCACGCCACTCTTTCGCTGTCATACCGAACATTGCCACGTTCAACACATCTGCTTCATTGGCATAT
>CAZKJP010000077.1:0-13837 GCA_964553075.1 uncultured Sangeribacter sp.
TTACGGAAAGCGCGGTGAACGTCTTGCCGAGACCCACGGAGTCGGCAAGGATGCACCCGTTATACTTTTCAAGCTTGTTGATGATTGCGAGTGCCGCGTCGCGTTGGAAATTGTAGAGTTTATTCCAGATTACGCTCGACTTGAAACCGGTGGCTTCGTTAGGCAGAACGTCCTCCGAAATATCTTCAAGAAACTCGTTGAAGATATTATAGAGCGTTACGAAGTATATGAACTCCGGCGAATTTTCCTTGTATGCGTTGGTGATATGATCCAATACTTGATCGGTCACTTTCTGGAGACGTTGGTTATCATTCCAGACTTGCTCAAAAAGATTCAGATAGAAGTGGGATAGGGGAGAGTCGGTACGCTGAATGAATTGGTAGGCATTGTTGCCGCGTTCACAACCCAAATCGACGGTGGTAAACCCGGTTATGGGCATATAATTGACTTTATCTACATTTATAAAGCCCATCATATTATCTTGGGTGCGGTTGGATTTGAAAGTTGCTTTATGGCGGATCCAATCGGCACATTCTTTGGCTACGGCCTTCAGTGAGAGTTCATTTCGTAACTTGATCTCGAATTCTGTTCCGAAAAGTGTTTGTTCCCGGTTGAGACGAGGAATAAAAAATTCGCGGGCCTTTTTATCAGTTTTTTCGGTGATGAATGAAGGAGAAGTGAAGATAAAGCGAAACTCCTCGATTTCTTGGAGTTGCTCCTTCAATTCCTGAAAAGCATAAATAGAGAAATTGGCTGCGGCTATCGACACATGGCTACCTGACTTGATGGTTTTAATCAAGTCATCACGTAGCGTGTTAGAGATATTGTCGATCAGCTGAGGCTCCACAGAGGGTCGGTCGCTTCGTCAGCCACTGACTCCCGGATGGCTTAGTACAAGAAAGGGTAAAAGAAAAGCGGGGAGCCGTCATTGTTGCTCGTCCCACTGTTTCAAGGCCTTCGAACTGCCACTCATACCAAGGACGAGCAACAGACTCCACGCTGTTATATGCAGATACCCCAAACCCATCTCAAGCGGTTGCTTGAAATGAGTCCGGATAGGTATGTACATACCCGTGGCGTCTATTGCTGCTATGTCATGTGGCATGAGGTGTTTAAGAGTGTTCGAAGTTCTGAAACAGCCAAAGACAAAGCGTCAATATACGCTTTTCAATAATATGTCGTCAGACTCCCTCCTACTGTCGCGCTGTCTAATTGCTGCGCCCCGTCAGCGTGGGAATCTGTCTGCTAAATTACTAAATTTTTCCGGATAAAGAGCAATGCAAACAATGGATTTTAATCAGAAGGAGTTTGTTAGGGTTCGGGATAGAGGGGGAGGGCTTCGGAGGCGCTTAGTTCGATGGGGTTGCCATCGGCATCGCCGACAATCACCTTTTCCCCAAGTTTGGCTTTGCGGATAATCATCTCGCGCTGTGCTTGCGCAATACTCATCTCGATTCGATCGAAAAGATCTATTTCATGTTTCTCTGACATTGTTCTTGGATTAATTTAAATTGAGTTATATCCTCTACAACACCATTCTTGACTACTGGTTGTATCTTCTTGCTGTTGTCGAATAGTGACCAAACATCTACTATAGGTGCATAGAGGTCGAAGAGGTTTTTAAGGCCGAGCCAATATCGACGGTGGATCACTTCTATGGGAATATTATGACCCCCGGAGGCTACGCGTTGCTCAACACGTTTTTCGGCAAATTCTGGTGATGGAAGCCAAAAGAATAAGAGAGTAACCTTATAGCCGGATTTTTGGGCGCGCTCCACCAACCCTTTATAGGATCTGGTAGCAAGCGTAGTCTCTATCGCGAATGACTTTTGAGCGTCTAATAACTCCTCGATCCGCTGAAGCATAAGTTTCCCGGCCGGGATGGCCATTTCTTCAGGGTGGAACGGTGAGAGGCCTTTAGCGATCTCATCAGCATTTACAAACTCCTCACATCTCAGTACTTCGGGAAGCACGGTCATGGAAGCGGTGGTCTTACCCGCTCCATTACAACCGGCTATGATATAGAGATCTGGCATTGGGTGCTAAAATTCAATGATGAGTAAAGTTAGTGATTTTTTTTGAATTAGACCTAAGTGTCACGTATATTTTATGAGACGGGAGTCTAAGAAATAGGGTATGGGTAATCTTAAAAGACAGAGATCGGAATGCCCGTCGGGCAGGCCTTTTATAGTGATGGGGGATTAAACCTTTGGGGGGGAGCGGTGTCTGTGGGGTATAATGAGTATGAATTTTACGATATGATGATATGAAGCGGGAAGAGTTTATTGAGGAAAAAGTTGGACGGGAGACCCCTTTCCGGGTGCCCGACAACTATTTCGAGTCTTTTATAGCTGAGGTGGAGGCCAAACTACCCCCTTATCCGGCTGCCCCGAAACCGGAACGTCTTTCGACTTGGCACAGGATCCGTCCATACGTCTATCTGGCGGCTATGTTCTGCGGTATCTGGTGTATGATGAAGATTTTCCATTCGGCTGCCGATCTGTCGAATACGTTTGAGACGCCTTCGGATCAGATTGCAATGGTGATGGAGAACCCGTCGGCTTACGATATCGGGTTCGCGACCTCTCCGCAGGATGATTTCCAGTTGGAGATGGAGGTGGTGGACGCCTATGATTCGCCGGCTGAGCTTCGTGAAGATTTAGAGTCGCTTGGAATATAAGCGTCTTTCTGACGTTATCTATATAAGACTCGATAAAAACAGAATAAAAACCATTCTGACTATTCCTTATAGAAGGGATAGTTAAGGAGAGCGGAAACCATATGAAGAAAATCTTTACCATAATATTGATAATTTGCGCCTGTTTTGGAATGGCTGATCTGCAGGCCCAGAATAAGAGCCATGATGGGAAGTCCCATGCCGAAATGCGCCGCGAATTACGCGAGTACAAGCTGAAATTCCTCTCTCAGGAGATGGAGTTGGACGATGCGACCAAGGCTAAGTTCGCTGAAGTGTTCGAGGATAATTTTGAGGCCCAGTGTAAGCTATTCCGGGAGCAGCATAAAGCCAAGAAGGAGCTGGATGCAAAGGCGAAACCCTCGGATGCCGATTATGAGGCATATCAGAAGGTGCAAAGCTCGGTAAAGCAGCGTGAACAGGCTTTGGATTCTCAATACCGGGCAAAGTTGGAGAAAATCCTAAACCCGAAACAGATGTACAAGCTGCAGCAAGGGGAGGAGAAGTTCCGTGAGAAGATGCAGGAACTGAGAGCCAAGAAGGGAGGAAAAGGTAAAAAGCATTAGTATAATCGACCTAAGCTATGACTATAGGACTAAATAAGGATATCAGGAAAATGGCGCGTCTGGCGACGGCCATTTTTTTGTTTGCTTTCATGGCCGGTTGTCCCATTGAGATGGAAGCCGCGTCCAAAACTACTAAAAACAATACCCAAGTGAGCAAGAATACCTTTGAGAATCCGGATTTCGCTTTTCCGAGGGATGTAATGCGGAATGCCGATAAGGAGTATGCTTCGGCAGTCAATAATAAGGAGTGGGCGAAAGCTCTTCAGGCTGCGATGCAAATGTGCGTCTCTGAGCAGGCGGTAAGTTCCGAGGCTGCGGATTCTTGCGTGATGATTTTTGATAATGTCGCAAAAGCAATGCCTCAGCCTTACAGTGCCTTGGCTCGGTTGATGCAGGCATCGGTGTTGCGCCAGGCATATCAGTCGGATAGCTGGACGTATGAGCAGCGTAATTTGCCGGCTGATCAGCTCCCGGAGTCAATTTCACTATGGGATAAGAGGATGTTTGCCGATTCAGTTCTCAATCTCGTAAAAGAGGCTCAAGCGGGTCTGGGGTTCGGTACTGAGTCCATAGTTAATTACCCGCGGATTATCCAAGTAAATGGGAAAGCTTCTCTTTCGGAACCTTTTACCCTGAGTGATTTCATATATTGGAAATCTTTGGAATGTCTGAGCCCCTTTGCGGATGCACCTGACGGCAACCTTATCCCTTTCAAAGTTCAAGGGCAAACCCTTAATTCAAAAGGAACTACTTCATCAACATGGACATTCAAGGAAGAACTCCGTAACAAGTGGTTGAAAACCTTGAAGAAGGAGACACCGGCCCAGATTGTATATTTTGTCTTGGAGCACTGCTCAGAGTATGACCGCACTACCTCCCAGTCGAACAACATGGGATTTTGGAAGGAATGGGCGGATTACTATAAAGACAGCGAGTCTGTAGAGGCGGTCTTGACCTTGTGGGCTACAAATTGGTATTCAGTCAGCAATAGTAATAGCTTGGAATCCGATGCTGTAACAGAGAATGAGTTCGGAGGGATGATCCGGGAGGCAATCAATCGTTTTCCGAAGGGTCTCTATACACCTAATCTGAAGAATGCTTTAAACGGTTTGACACGCCCACGTGTAGAGGTCTCTATTCAAAGGGAATATCTGCCGGAAAAGGATGTGGAGGTGAAGGTAACGGACTCGAATCAGCCGGAGTTCTGGTTGCAAGTGCTGAAGATGCCGGATTCTTACCGGGATAAGGATTTTACAGTCGGGACGGCTGTGGCGAAAGGCTCCAAAGTGGCTACTATCCCCGTAAAGATCGATGAGGTCGCTCCCTTCGAGAAAGAAATGAAAGTAACTTTGGGACAATTCCCAATCGGTCTATATACCGTAATACCTACCTCCTCTTCCTCCTTAAGTGCTTATAATAAGAACACTGAAAGGCAGGATGCGCAGTATTTTGTAGTCTCTGAGTTCTCACTTATCAGCCAGCGTACTGTGGATTCAGATATGGGAGTATATGTGGTCGACGGTGCTGAGGGTGGGCCTCTCCAAGGTGTGAATGTTGAGGTTTACCAATGGCTCCCCTATAACCAGCGGAAGCAAAGTAATGACAAAAGGTTAGCCCTGAAAGAGGTGAGCAATGAGAACGGTGAGGTCTCAATCCCTAATACCATTAACCGTATAGAGGAAATAAAGCTTTCTAAGGGTAAGGATCTGTTGACGGTAGATCAGACTATCAATCCAATGAAGTCTGTGGAATCCCAAAGGACGCAAGCTGCTTTGTTGTTGGACCGCTCCATAGCAAAACCCGGGCAGGAGGTCAACTATGAGTTGATCGCTTGCACTCAACAGGGGAATGACTTCCAGGCTTTGGCAGACGGTGAGTTTGAGATCAAGATATCTAATGCTTCCTACGTCCTTGTAGATACTCTGAAAGTCAAAACTGACAGTCATGGTAATGTGCATGGTACCTATCGTCTTCCCGAAAAGGGAATGTTGGGGAATTGGATATTCGATGTTCAAAGGAAAATAGGAAAAGGGCGTTACGAACCCGTATGGTCCACTCGTCTTCGTGTAGAGGAATACAAGACCCCGACCTTCCAAGTTTCAGCCCAAGCGGAGTTGCCGGAAGCGGGAACTAATTCGGACGAGATTAAGATAAAGGGTTATGCACGCACTTACTCGGGAATGGCGGTGGGTAACGCGGAAGTCAACCTCAATATCCAATACCGTCCCTGGAATCCTTGGCGATGGGGATATATGCCGGCTACTTTCGCAACCAAGACTCGTACAGCGGCTGACGGCAGCTTTGAAGTAATCCTGAATACAGAAGACTTTAAAGATACCCGGTTTGCCAACGCGCCCTTCACTTTTGAAGTATCGGTAACATCAGAGGCTGGAGAAACCCAGACTACTGATGGAGACTTTGTAGTTGGCAAGGGTTATATCATCTCTCCCTCAATCCCTAATAAGATCGAAGTCAAGGGCGAGACCCTGAAACTTGATGTGAAAGTCAATGATATGTTGGGTTATCCGGTCAAGAAGCAGGTAAAGTATGAGGTCTTCAATGCAGATTCAGATGGCAATAATACCGCCGCTACTCCGCTTGTGTCAGGTGTTTTCGAATCACCGACATTGGAACTGCCGGGTACCCAACTTCCCTCCGGAAGTTATCACTTTAAGTTCTCTATGCCTGATGAAGAGGATGTGGCGAAGGCGACCTCTAATGCTATTCTTTGGCGTGAGGACGATTTTGTCCCACCGGTTGAGACCACGTTATGGGTGCCGGTAACCTCTCTTATCGCTCCTGCTAATGCCAAGGAAATAACAGTCCGTTATGGTTCTTCTTATCCGGGTCAGAAAGTACTGTGCATAATCAGTGACACTAAGAAAGTCATATCAAAGGAATGGCTAACTCCTTCTGGTAAGATGGCGGAGTTGAGAGTCCCGGTTCCTGAGGATGGGGAACGAATCTTCGTTTCTCTGAATGCTATTCATAATCTGAAGGGTAGTTCTGAGCAGATAGTTATTAAGCCTGCTTCAGCCAATACTCAGATGAAGATCGAGACCATCACCTTTAGAGACCATCTTTCCGCGGGTCAGAAAGAGAAATGGGAGTTCAGGTTTGTCAAGGGTGGAGAGGGAATCTCCGGTGTTTCCGGCGTGGCGGTCATGACCGACAAAGCCCTCAATTCCTTAGTTCCGTTTGAATGGCGGTTTAATCCCCGTTCAGTTATCTCTTTCTCTTCTGCCACCAACCTCCGGAATTATTGGGCCGGTTCAAGAAGCCTTTATTTCAACTTCGGAAAATATAATTACCTGAAGGAGTTCCATTTTAATTATCCGGAATGGAAATACAATTTCGAGTATGGAAACGACGGAGTCTATTACGCTGTGGTTACAGATGAAGTAGCCATGATGGATTCGGCAGGACCTATCCACATTCGAGGGACTTCAATGCAAAGGAAGTCCGCGGCCAACACTTCATTTGCCATGGCTGCCCCAATGATGGAATCAGCAAAAGAGGAATCCGAAGAAGAGATGGCCAACAGTTACGATGCGGAAGATATTGCTATGGGTGGTTCCTCCGAAGGTGGTAATTCCGGAGTAGGTGAAACTCCGGATGTTGAATTGCGTCAGTCTGAATGTCCGGTAGCTTTCTTCATGCCGAATATATCCGGAGGTAAGGATGGTAAACTGAGCGTGGAGTTTGAAACGCCGAATTTCAATACCACCTGGCAATTCCAGTTGTTGGGTTATACGTCGGATATGCAGACCGCGACCTTGAAGATAGATGCTATTAGCGCCAAGCCCGTGATGGTAAGTATGAATGCACCGCGGTTTGTGCGTACCTCCGACAGAATCATCCTTGCTGCTACTGCGTTCAATAATACCGAAAATGAGTTGCCCTTAGGAGGCAGGATAGAGGTAGTGGATGCCCTGACCGGAAAGGTTTTGGCCGCTAAGGATTTCAAGGAAACCAAGACAGCTCCCTCCGGAAGCCGCCTTTTGGAGATGGAATATACGGTACCTACCGATGTTCAGATGTTGGCCTTGCGCGCATACGCGTTGTCTAAAGGGAATAGCGATGGCGAGCAGACACCGGTGATGGTGCTTCCGAGCTCCTCACCCGTAATCGAATCCTTACCTATATATATAGGTGTAGGTCAGGAGGAATATACCCTTAAGATGCCGAAATTCGGTAGCGATTCATCCGTTACCTTGACCTATTGCGATAATCCCTTATGGTATTGCCTTACCGCATTGCCGGATTTGACTGAGGATACAGGGGTGAGCAGCCTGAACGTGATGCGCGCCCTCTATGGAAACGCAATAGGGTTAGGCTTGATTTCAAATAATCCCTCTCTAAAGACCGGCCTTGAGGAAATGCTCAAAGCGGATGCCGATGGCAAGACGACTATTTTGGATTCACCTCTTGAGTCAAATGCCTCTTTGAAGATTGCTGAGTTGGGGAATACTCCGTGGGTGAACAACGCCCAGGCGGAGACACTGCGAATGCATTCCCTTGGTAACCTTCTCGATTCCGAAGAGGGTCAGAAGGTAATTGACGGGTTGACCGAAAAGTTACTGACATACAAACGGTACAATGGCGGATTCGCATGGTGTCCCGAAGGTGATGCTTCCGAGTGGGCCACCGGCCAAATCCTGCTCTATAACGCAATGTTAGGGCGTTTCGGATACCTTCCTGAGAACGCGTCTTACCGGCAGGCATTGACAAACGCACTCGGATATGCTGAAACCGAGATGCTAAAAGCTATTAAACAGAGTAAGAACTCCGATGCCGCTATTGAAGGGATGAGGAATCTCCTCTATGTCCGTAGCTATTATGCTACCGCCGGATTGTTACCGAACGAAACTCTGGAGTTCCATAAATTGGCTGATAAGTGTATAGGGTTGGTTAAGGCTAATTGGCGCAGTTACTCGATTTATGAGAAAGCTACAGCAGCCACTCTCCTTCAGAGAGAAGGGGAGAAACAGGCAGCCGCAGAGATATTGGCATCCTTAGCTCAATTTGCTACCACTTCAGAGAGCAAGGGAATGTGGTTCGATACCTTGGAGGGTGGCACTTTCTCACCCTGGAATAAGCTGATAACGACCGCGCAGGTGTTGGAGGCTTATATGGATATTGATCCGAAGTCACCGGATGTAGATAAATTGCGTCAGTGGCTCCTTCTTCAGCGTCAGGCTGAGGATTGGAACGGTATGGGTTACAGTGCTGAGCTGGTTCAGGGTGTTTTAAGCTCAGGTTCCGACTGGGCCGGTGATAACTCGGCTCCTGAAATAACCGTAGATGGAAAGCCGATTGTTGACCTGAGCTCCTTCCCGAAATATGGGGAGGCTGTGATCAACTTGGATCCGAAGAAAGTATCGGGTAAAGAGTTGGTAATCCGTCGGAATGGTAAGTCTCCCGCTTGGGGAGGTGTGATAAGTCAGTTTATCGCTCCGATTTCTGAAATAAAGAGCACCGCAACAGAAGATGTCAAGGTAACGAAAGAGATCTATTTGTTGCGCGAGCAGGATGGACAGATGGTGCCGATGTCTATCAATGCCAAGACAAATGTGAAGAAAGGAGACTTAGTAAGGGTTCTGCTTACGGTAGAGAACAACAGGGATATGGAGTATGTGGTGCTCAAGGATGAGCGGGCTGCATGTTTTGAACCTGTGGAGGCACTTTCCGGCAGGTCTGTAATTGATGGAATATGGTTGTACAAGGAGGTAAGGAACACGGAAACAAATCTATTCGTACCGTTCCTTCGCAGCGGCAAATTCCAGGTAAGCTATGATTGCCGGATAAGTCAGGAAGGGGAGTTCGCAGCCGGAATCGCGACCTTGCAATCTCAATATGCTCCTACCCTTACGGCCCATTCCGCCGGAAAGCAGTTGGAAGTGAAATAATAATAGGTTCAGAGATCCGGATATATTAACGGTCTCATAAATTAGGCATTATCAAAATCGGGATGGTTTTTCAGAAGAAAATCATCCCGAAATTTTAATGTTGGATAATTTTTTTGTAATATTGTAGTCTGAGAAGTGGGATAAGGGGTATATGGGTTTCCGAATATCTGGCTATTAGCCAGTGTGGAAGATTGGAAATATGAATTTTATTAATTAAAACATAGATATATGAAACAAATTTTACTTGGAATGGCGATTTGCCTGAGTGCCGGCAGCGCGCTGGCGGGCATCACCTATCCCCGTTATTACGCCTCTGACTTTGTGAAGGAGTCAGAGCAAGGGTATGACTTCCCTCAGGGGTATGTATCCTATGGGGTCGAGGGAACCATTGAATCCACATGGGCTAATTTCTTCCCTAATTATTCAGCTTCAAACGCCTACACCTTTGTAGGACTGACATCCGGAGAAGTTATTTCGTTCACTCCTAATGGGCTGACCGCTAACGGCGCAGCTGTTCCCTCGGATCAGTGGTTGATTTCCCCGGAAATCACCGTCCAGGATGATAATGCATTGGTTAACTTCACCATTTATCAGAGCGGTAGCTCCGCTACTCAACATGCATCCCTCTATATTTCTGAGGGTGGCACAGCCAAAGAGGATTTCGTAAAAGTTAAAGACTACGATTTCAAAGGTACAGGTGGCACGGATAATGTGGGGTCCACTCAGTATAATGCTATCTTGGAAGGGTATAAAGACAAGACTGTACGTCTGGCATTTGTCAGCCATGACAATACCGCCGGTATCATGGGTTTTGCCGATATCATGGTGGGCCAGTACTATGTCTCTATCAGTAATGAAAATCAATTGAATAATATTTTGATTGATCCGGCTGCAGAAACCACCCAAATCACGGTTAATTTCGTGATCCAAACCCCTATCTCTATCAAAGGGTTTACAGCAGTTTTGCGTACGGAGAAAGGTCAAGAGTTCACCTTTAATAATACTCGTACTATCAACAGTACCAAGTATTATACCTATCCTATCCGTTACACCGAGAAAATCGAAATGGATGGAGCAGATGAGCAGGGATTTACTATCACCATCACTCCTAATAGTGAAGAACTGGCTCCGATTGTTATAACCGGCAATCTGGTAAGGGGATACGGTGAGCCCTATCAAGCGAATGCTCTTGTAGAAGAGATTACCGGTGCATGGTGCGGATGGTGTCCTGGGGGAATTGCCTTCATGGAATATTATAAGGACAAATATAACTCTCTCGGTAAAGGTAAGGTAATTCCTATGATGCTCCATAATGGGGACATTATGAATGCCCCAAGTAATTACTTCATACCGGTTTTATCTAAGATGATTAATACTGTAGGAGCACAGAATGTCGGTTATCCAACGGCTATGGTCAATCGGATTGAGGTAGGTTCTCCTACTAGCGTGGGTATCCCTTCAGTAGTTGAAAACGGTACTTCATTGGCTCAAACGACAATACTTGAAGCAGGTCCCGCTTCTGAGGATTCGTCTAAAATTCGAGTTAAAGTAGCTAACAAAGCTGCTTTGAATGCTACTGGCGCGCCTATCAGCATGTCAATAGTTCTGATTGAAAACGATGTACACGGTACTAATGGTAACTGGAATCAAATGGACTATTATCCAGAATATTATACAGCTCAGCAGATAAAGGATGCATATGGCGAAGAGATGTGGCCGTATTGGGCTCAGTTCTTTGAGGATGCAGTCAAGTATGGTACTCATTATTATGTACCGGGGGCCAAGATGTATTATCCGGATGTAGTTCGCGGTATTGCTCCTTCTTATGATGGTGTTCCTCTATATGGTTGGACTAATGGCGAGGTTCGTAATGATGAATGGACCATTGACATTCCTTCAACTGTTCAGAAGATCGAGAACTGCTCAGTTGTTGTTATCCTCGCAGGCCCGGATGGATCTATCGTTGGTAGCGATATCATAGCTTATGAGGATTGGGCTGAGAGTGTAGAGGGGTCTGGTATTAAGGCTGTTTCAAACAATGCTCTTACTTTGACCGCTATCCCGGTTGCCGATGGTCTCGGTATCAAGCTGACTGAGAAATCTCAGGTAGCTGTTTACTCAATCGATGGACGTCAGATCTTCGCCGGAGTTCTTCAACCCGGTGAACATATCATTCCGGTAGCTAAGTCTCAGACTGTTATCGTACGTGCCGAATCAGCCGGTTCGACTGCTACAGCAAAAGTTATTCTGTAAGCAGATAACCCATATCATAAGAAAATCCCCGGTCATTTTTGGCCGGGGATTTTCTTTACTCTAAACATGCCAAAGGCATGTCCCTACAGGGTTGAGGTATTACATGCGGGGTATTTCCTTCAGACTTCGGTAACGAGTCCTTCTTTGTTTAGGATGGTATGGGGAAAGATTGTTTGGGCTTCCTTTAGGAATAGAGTATCATCCTTATAACGGGATGAGTAGTGGCCTGTGAGAAGACGGCCGACTTCGGCATCCCGGGCCACCATTGCTGCTTGAGCTGCCGTGGAGTGACCACGTTTCTTAGCATCCTTTAGATTATCTTCCAAGTAGGTGGTTTCATGGAACAACAAATCGACCCCTCTAATTTTATCCGCCAACTCAGGCATGTAGGCCGTATCGGATATATGGGCATACCTCTTCGGGGGTGTGGGGGAGGTGGTGAGCTCGGAATTAAGAACCACTCTTCCGTCAGGCCTCACAAAATCGGCACCACCCTTTATAAGGTTAAATTGGGAGAGCGGGACACCGTGGAAATCACACATTTCCCGCTTAAGATGACGCAGCCCGGGTTTCTCCTCAAACACATACCCTACAGCCGGTACCCGATGGTTGAGTTTGACCGTGCGGACACTCAAGGATTTGTTTTCCCAGATTATTCCCTCAAAATCGGGATCCAGAATATTGAAGCGTATGTCGATCTCAATATTCCGGTTGAAGTACGCGAAAATCTTTTCCAATATCTCCTGTCCATCCTTAAAAGTATGGATAGTCAGTGAACCTCCACCGCCGGAAAGGGCCATTGTGCCAACCAACCCCGGTAACCCGAAAACATGGTCGCCGTGGAGGTGGGTCAGGAAAATATTGGCCATGCGGGACATTCTAAGCCGATGACGTTGCAAGGCCGTCTGCGCCCCTTCCCCGCAGTCTATCATGTAGAGGTTGCCATGATGCTCCAGAACTGTCGAAGAGGGTTGATGGAACAATGTCGGTTTAGCGCTCCCGCAGCCTAAGGTGTGGATTTTCATCAAGATTAATTATGACGTTTCATCTGGGAATATCCCTTTGCCAGTCCACCTTCACCGGTCTCCTTATAAAGAGATGGGAGGTCATGGCCTGTCTGCTTCATTACCTCGACCAGACGATCGAATGACACTCGATGGTTACCGTCAGTAAAAGAAGCATAGATGTTGGCATCCAAAGCACGGGCGGCTGCGTATGCGTTACGCTCGATACAAGGTATCTGAACCAAACCGCAGACGGGGTCGCAGGTCATTCCAAGGTGATGCTCCAATCCCATCTCGGCCGCATACTCTATCTGGGCCACGCTACCTCCGAACAATTGGCTGGCTGCAGCGGCAGCCATAGCGCAAGCTACACCAACCTCACCCTGGCAACCTACGTCCGCACCGGATATCGAGGCATTCTGCTTGACTATATTACCGAACAAACCGGCGGTGCATAGCGCGTGGATCATCTGCTTCTCTGTAAAATTACGGGACTTCCAAAGATGATAGAGTACTCCCGGCACAACTCCGCTCGATCCGCAAGTCGGGGCAGTAACGATCTCCCCACCCGCGGCATTCTCCTCACTGACCGCCAATGCGTAGGCGAAAACCTTGCCACGTGAGCGAAGATTATCCTTGTACCCTTCGGCCTTTACAAGATAGGAATGGGCTTTGCGTGCTAAGTTCAACGGACCCGGCAGACGCCCTTCGGCCTCAATACCACGCTCCACGGCAGCTTTCATCGTCTCCCAGACCTTGGCGAGGTATGGATATATTCCTTCTCCCTCCCTCTGGACCACATATTCCCAATAACTGTATCCTGTACGTTCGCAATAGGCCATGATCTCAGACATAGTGTCCAGTTCATATATTTCTCCATATCCTTGATGTGGCTTCCCTTCCTCCTCGATCGCACCACCACCGACACTATAGACAGTCCAGGAATCAGTAGGGAATCCCTCGGAATCCAGGGATTTGAAAGTCATTCCATTCGGATGATACGGCAGGAAAGTATTTGGCTTCCACACAATATTGACGGGCATATCGGATTTCGACAGAACGTCAATAATAGCTACGTCAGTCATGTGCCCTTTACCCGTAGCGGCCAGGGACCCATACAGGGTGACTTCGAAACCGCGTGCGTTATGATGGGTGGAGAGGAATTGCTCGGCCGCTTTGCGCGGGCCCATGGTATGTGAACTGGATGGGCCGGTGCCGATACGGTATAGTTCCTTGAGAGATTTCATCTATATTAATATTTAAGAGTGGATGCCATAAATTAGTATCTAAGTTAACTTGTCATTGGCATCCATAGCAAAATTAATCACTTTTCGCTTCTTGGCAAAATAAGTTGAGGTGTCAGCTGCCTTAAATCATTATTTTTAGGTATTTCAGAAGGGTGTGAAAATT
>CAZKJP010000078.1:0-13581 GCA_964553075.1 uncultured Sangeribacter sp.
GCGTCCTCGCGCCGTAAAGTACTGGGGAGGAGGGGCGTCCTCGCCCCGTAAAGTACTGGGGAGGAGGGGCGTCCTCGCCCCGTAAAGGAACAATGAAAAGTATCCGGGTTAATATACGGCGCGGGACGCGCCTCCTCCCCAGTTTATAATGGCAATTTCAAAAAAAGTAGCTATCTTTGTAAGATAATTGGATTCTGATGACTCGAAAAATTTTGAATATTTCCTTGATTGCCTTGGTAGCATTCCTACTTGGGATCGCTATTTTTCTTGTAGGGCGAAAATTCACTCGGTCGTCAGAAGAAATTGCCTCTCTTCAACATATTCCCGACAATGCTTTGCAAGCAGACTCTCTTCAAGAAGAAAAGATAGTGACACGGGATCTTGTCCTACCAGCTGAAAAAGGAAATATTAATTCTGAGGAAATCCCATCTGAAGAGAATGTTAACCCTCAATCAAATAAACTCCAATCTTCTGCCCGGGAAGTTAAGAAGGTTCGATTGAGGGATACCGATATTAGGTCTATAAGCCGTAGCAATCCGCTCTACGCCGAAGCCCGCAAAGTTCTTAGCGGAAACCTGGAAGAATCCGACTCCCTAAACCGACGGCAGATATTAGGGTATTGCGAACATCTCCGGCAATCTTACCAGACGAAAGACATAGATTTCATACGGCAAGTTTTCAGCGATGACGCCTTGATAATCGTAGGGCATGTGGTGCAGACTGATCCCCGATCAGCTCTCCTTTCACAAACTCCTAAAGTCCGGTATTCAATCCGCAGCAAAACAGAGTACCTGAATCAGTTGGTGAAGGTGTTTGCCGCTAATAAGAAGGTGCAAGTCGATTTCTCGGACTTTAAAATCCTGCGGCATCCATCGAAAGAAGGTATTTATGGTGTCACTTTGCATCAGAAATATGCCAGCGACCGATATTCTGACGATGGCTATCTCTTCCTCCTCTGGGATTTCCGAGACCCATCCATGCCTAAGATACATGTGCGGACATGGCAACCACGCAGAAGCATCTCCTCCCAAGATGATCTCATAGAAATCGGCGACTTTAACTTAGAATAGACCTGAGTGCCTCTTAAATTTTAATAGACAGAGTCTAAGACCTCCGGCTCTCTTAAATTTTATGAGACGGGGTCTAAATTGTGAAAACCAATCCTGAGATGATATACCGAATAATAGGCATATTGCGCATTTTGCTGCTGATATTGATCGGCAGCGGGATAGCCGTAGCCCAAGAATTCGAGGTCATATCTATGCGCCCACTCCCTGACGATATCTCAGGGTTCATGGAGCCCGTAAAAGATCTGAACGGTGAAGATTGCTCGCTTCTGAAGATCCAGGCACCACGGGAGTTCGCGTTTTCTACACCCTTAGGGATTATAAAAAGAGAAGACAAAATCGGAGAGATCTGGCTTTATTTACCCGCCGGCTCCAAGAAAATGACCTTCAAGCATCCCGATTGGGGAGTCCAGCGGGATTATATGTTCCCCGAGAAGACAAGAAGTAAAGTCACATACGAAGTCAGATTGAGAATCCCTCAAACAAAGGATGGGAAATTACAGGTGGATACGGTTTACCGCACCCTCAGGGATACAGTGACAGTAACCCAGATAGACACCTTTATGGTAGATATGGGGTCCCGACACCCCTCCATACCATTGAGTATCCGGATTTTGCCGACACTTGATTTCGGAGGAAAGGCAATGACACTCTCCGGAGGAGTACGCATAGCCGTAATGAAGAGGCATGGAGGGTATCTTCACTTCTCAAGCGATTTCGGCAAATCAGCGAAGACAGAAAAGGAGTGTGATCGTAAAGGATATATTGACGGATCCACGCCATTCTATACCGGCGAGAAGCGCCACTCCAAGTACAGCATAACAGCCGGAGGTATCCATAGATTATCAGATAAAATCTCGTTGTTTGAAGGATTAGGATACGGAAGCAACAAGATAGTATGGCAATTGTCCCAGTCCGAGGGAGGGGAATGGGTAAAGAACAAGGCTTTGAGTTATCATGGATTGATGTTCGAAGTAGGAGGAATGTATCGCATCAAGAAAATGCTCATTTCTGTATCGGTCGCTTCGATCGAGGGGAAAGAATGGTTTGGCGGAGTGGGAATAGGTATCAATCTAAACCCAGTCTCAAAAAAATTAGGGCGTATCGGCCAAATTTAAGAGGTGCGGACTTGTCAGAGAAATGAAATGAATAAATTTTTTATCCATATAATCGCGATTGCAATGGTAATCATGTTGTCCGGGTGTTCCTTAGCCGAAGGCCCGGATAACTTGGAGCCCGCATTACAGCTTAATCCGGCTCAGGATATATCCCGAACCTCCGCAATCCTCTCAGTGGGAATCGATAAGAGAGGAATAACTAATTACAATTCAATCAGGTTTATCTTAACCTCCGAAGATGGAACGGTAATTAATACAGATTGGCAACCCGTATCAGGTGCGGAGATAAAGAGTAGGATCGGTAATCTCGAGCCCGGAACCATCTATCAGTATCAGGCAGAAGCAATCACACAGACAGCAAACGCCCGGACTTCCTCTCTTAGCTTTGAGACAATCCCGATAGGATTACCGATTATAGGAAACACCACTATACTTTCCTCCGGACCCACATCACTGATTTTATCCTTCGAAATTGAAGATGAAGCAGGAGGTGAAGTCTCCGCCATAGGCTGCGAATTAAAGGATGTGACCTCGGGAACCGTAGAAATGGTGTATGGGGAAGAATCCGGACCATTCACCGGACAGCAAATAATACCACTGACCCAATTGACCTCGGGACGCACCTACAGTATTCGGCCATTCGCAGAAAACAAAGCCGGTAAAGGATTCGGGGACCTTATCACTTATGAAACGAGGAATATATTTTGGGTAGAGACCCCGGGAGACTTGGCCGAACTTATAAGCCAATCTCCGATTCCGCCGGTAAGGTTGGAAATCGGCGGCAATCTAAACGGCGATGACTTCCGGGAGATAAGGAGATTGTTCAGCGATTCCGCGAATACCCTCTCGGAGCTTGATATATCGGATGTCAGGATATGCGAGGGAGGAGGAACCTACGATGGACTGCGCTATACTTATGCCGATATCATCAGCACCGGACTATTCTCCGGCCTTAGCCGCCTGAAGGTGGTCAATCTTCCTCTTACGGGCCGGAAGATTATGGTCAATTCATTCCAAAACTGCGTTTCCTTAGAAAAGGTAACCATCCCTGCATCCGTAGAAGAGATAGCCGGGATGGCATTTAACGGAGTAGCCTTACAGGAAATAAGGATATTCAGAGCGACCCCTCCAAAAGTCAGTGAAAATTCCTTCCTCTTAGTTCAAGGAAAAATTTGGGAATTGTGCATCCTGTATGTTCCCGGCAACTCAATCGATCGTTATAAAGAGGATTCCGTATGGGGTCAATTTAAAGAAATCCAGCCATTATGAGTAGCAGACCGGAAGATAATGAGACGGCGTCTAAGTCAGAGGATAACAAATTGGAGACCGGCATCCGGGTCTCCGAAGAAACATCATACTTCATAGAAGGCGCGGATAATCAAGAAATTGATATTCAGTCTAATCAGAGAGACCGTTTTACCAATATCCGACCTCTATATGAATCGGAGACCGGACCGACACGGCTGCTCTCTGCTCATCGGTACGGCAAACGCTATGTATTGAAGACCCTGAAAGAAGGATACCGAAACGAACAGCTATACCGCCAGGCACTACGTAAGGAATTTGAGATAGGAATCAACCTTGACCACCCAAATATTCGGCGTACGATCGGTTATGAAGATATTCCAGGGGTAGGGGAAAGTATAATCTTGGAATATGTAGATGGCGAGGCATTATCCGATTCCGTTTCAAATGGGAAGGTAACCCGCGAGAACGTCAGGCTGATCTGCCGGCAGATTGCGGAGGCCTTGCAATATCTCCATGCCAAGCAGGTGATCCACCGCGATTTGAAACCCCGCAATATACTGCTGACCTATACTGGAGAAGTGGTAAAGCTTATAGACTTCGGACTCTCCGACAGCGAGACATTCCTGATAGTAAAGAATCCGGGAGGAACAAAAAGTTATATGGCTCCCGAGCAGAGAGAGAAGGGGATAAGACCATCAGTGGAGTCAGATATTTATTCTTTAGGGAAGGTAGTCTCGGAACTCGGGCAACATACCGGAGATAAAGAATTGAGCGGAATAGGGGCGAAATGCAGCAAAATTGACCCCCGGCAACGACCGCATAGTATAATAGCCACGGGACTTCTCTCGTTATCCGAAAAGCCGAAAGAAAAAATAATGGATTTGGGATCGCGCCGGCTGACGCGCCTGCTCTTGATAATATTAGGCTTATTAATAATAGCTGTATATATATTAACGAATAAATTGCATAATTAAGTTATACAAATAAATTAAATGGATAAAAAAGATGCGCTTAATCGGTTGATTGAACTTATAAATGGAAAATTCGGGATCACTCCTGCGAGCACCGGTGATTTTGTCCGTCTGAGCGACGTGATAAATAACGAGACAGGACGATATTTAAGCGTGTCGACCTTGAAACGCGTATGGGGATATGTAAGATACGGCTCTTTTCCCGCCTACTATACCCTTCACACCCTCTCCATATTCAACGGCTACGCTGATTGGTATGACTATCTGAAGAAAGAGGGAAGTCGAAGTAATATGGACGCGGAGACATCCGGCTTCACCGAAGAGATGGAATTGGATATTCCAGCCCTTGCGGAAGGCGACGTGGTTTCTGTCAATTGGAACGAAGGGAAAGGTTGCCGCCTCGAATATTTGGGAGATAACCGGTTCAGGGTCAAAGAATCCTCAAACATCAAGCTTCAGCCGGGAGACAGATTTACCATTGACTCCTTGAAAGTCGGCTCACCCTTCCGGGCAAAAGAAATATCCCGGGATGATGAACTCATACCGGGATATATAGGCGCGCGAAGCTACGGAGTAGCCTGGTTCAAAGTTGAGAGGAGGAAGTGATAACGACTTTCTCCGAGCGGTTTCCCTTGCGCATGATATAGAGTCCGGGAGTCGGGTTACCTTGGATCTTGCGTCCATCTATCGTATAATATTCACATTCTCCCTCTTCGGCCGGAATCTCAACGACAGAGGAAACCTCAGTCAGAACCTTCAAAGTACCCGAAATTGGCTGCTCGAGGAGAAGGGAGTTCCCTTCGAGCTGGTCGATGATCTCGACACCATTCAGCAGGATGCTTTTGACCGCATATCCCGTCTCCGGGTGGAAGAACAATCTCAATCCTCCCGCCTTGTCCCCGATCATAGCTGTTGACCCATTGAATACATTGGCAAACTGAGCCCCTGATTTCAGGTTATCAGGAACACCAACTTGCCATTCACCCTCCCCTATGACAGTAGCCTTCAGGTTGGAAGAAAGCTCTATGTCCACACGGTCCAGAGTCTCAGTAAAAGCCCCCCAACCTACGGCATTGGAATAGGCACGCACCGATGAGGTTGGGATTATAAGCGAGCACCACGCGGTCGCTACCCCAATATGGATCATCTCCGCCGGCGGAGGAGTGGTGGCCGCACAAGAAATCACCGACAGACGCTCATCGGCATTGAAAGCTTCGAAGCGGATCTCAGTCATAGTAGAGGGTAGGGTGACAGTGAGAAGATTGTGGTTCTCCTCAAAACAGTCGCCGATTCGTTCCAAACCTTCCGGGAGATTGATGGTGGTGAACCCGGCTCCGGTGAAAACATCGTTCCCGATCACTTTCAGATTCATCGGCCACTCCATATCCTGTACCCTTGTATTGTAGAAGGCCTCCCTCTTGATGTCTTGAACCGTTGAGGGTAGCTTTACTTCCTTCAGGCTAACGCAATCCTTAAAATAATACTCCGACACCATATCTATTTGGGATTGGGAGAAATCTATCGACTCCAAGCCCCAACAATCCTCAAACGAACGCCCGAACCAGTAGCTCTCGCGCATCTCCGGAGAAGCCATAGAAACGAAATTCGGACCCGCAGTAAGGTTAGAGAGCGAAAAACAACGGAAGAACTCGTAGGAACCCTCCAACTCTTTGAGCGCATCCGGGAGTTTGGTGATCGATAGGCTTGCACATCCCGAGAAGGCCTCCCGACCTATAAATTCCACCGTTTCCGGTAAAGCCGGGGTATCCATCATATAATTAGATCGGAAAGCACGCTCATTTATCCTCTTCGTATTCTCCGGCAAGATGATCTCCTTAAGAGAAGACATATCGGATAGAGCCTCTTTCGGTATTTCCGTGTTGGTCACACCGGACATATCGAGACTGTAAAGGGAAGGCATGGCAGTACGTATCAGATTGAAGTCATCAGCAGAAAGCTCCCCGGAAACAATCAGCTTCCCGACCTTACTCGGCATCTTCCCTGCTTGCATACGTATCTCCTCCGAGAGAGGGTATCCACCCGTCATCTCCACCCTCGCCTCCACAGCCGACTCCTCTATCAGAGTAAACTTATTCCATAGCGGATTCCTCTGATATGCATCCAAGCATCCATCTGGGATGATGACCGTAATGGCCGAGCACTCATAGGCAGTGAGGTCAAGGTTTCCTTCGATGACCGGTGGGACGGCAGACTCTAAAAAGATCATCCTCAAGGCATTGCCATAGGTAAGCTCTGAGTCAGTTTTCCCAAGCCAAAATGCACTTCCATCAATATTACCCGACTCGCGCTTGAAATTGATAATAGCAGATTTGCCTACCATTTCGTCTGTAATGGTAATAGGAGTTTCGATAAACATTTCTCCGATCAGCATATCAAATGCCCAGGGACCGATGGTGGTGAGCGACGCGGGGAGGGTGAAGTTTGGCATATAGGCCCCGGTGTAGTCTTTCTGGAAAGCACCGGATCCCACTGTCTTAATAGTCGAAGGTAACTTGAACCGGCAGAGGTGCGCGCATCTCCAGAAAGCGAAAAGGCCGATTTCTTCCAGTCCCTCATTTAAATCCACTGACGCCATATCCACGAAGCGAAAAGCAGCTGTCCCAATCCGTTTCAAGGCCGGTGGGCAGATGAGGTATTGAAGCCCCTCTCCCGAGCGAGGATCCATCTCGCCTCCAGTGTGTGCTGCGAACGCATAATCACCTATAGACTCCAATTGCTGGGGAAGGTCAATGGAGTGAAGCGAGATGGTACGGCAAAAGGCCCAGTCTCCGATAGAGACAATCTGATCCGGGAGAATGACTTGCGAAAGGGCCGTGCACTCATTAAAGGCATATTCCGGAATCTGCCGTATAACGGAAGAATTGATAACCACCGACTCCAGACTACCCATATTCTCGAAACAATGGGCTCCGATGCGCTCCAACCCCTCATTCAAGGTAACGGAGAAGATATCACCTCGGTTAGCGAAAGCCAACTCCTTAATCTCGGTAACCGAGTAAGGTTGATTGTCATAAGAGACCTTTTCCGGAATCACCAACTCATAGACCCCGGGTTCTGCGCCCGTAACCTGAACCCTCCTGGGATTCTCAGCGGTAATCTGATACTTGATCCCCTCGGAAACGAACTCCTGACCGACAGCAGCCCCCTTAGCCGCCAATCCCACCCCCATTAAAAGCAATAAAACAGTAAAAATACGTAACATAAATGAACCTCGAGTAATCTCTATCTCGGTCTAAAGCCCGAGCACAGAACCAATTAACCTCATCCATTTAAATCCTCAGGAATAAATTTAAGTCCTGAAGCCTAATAGTCTAAAAGGAGAAAAAAGATGGGTCGTCAAGTTGCAAAAGTACGAAAAAGAATTGGTATGAGCAAAATAGGGATCAGACTTTGACTGGAAGCCATACGAACAGAAGGTGGGCGCCCGCTTTTGATTTGTGTTGTAATCCTAAGGCGTTAATTTTTATCTTCCTGTCCTTGGGTCTCTATACCTGATTTCTTTACACGTTTGACGGTATGCTTTATTTTTCCAATAAGAAAATTTAATTCCAATGTAGATTCGGTTTCTGATGTTTCCAAGTCAGGCATGATTATGTCCGACAACATATTACCAAAATTTTGTATCTTCTTGCTCTGATTTTTAGGATTAGTATCTTGATGTAAGGCTATTAATTCCTCCTTCAAATTTCTTACCTTAGTAAATGTTTCAATAATAGCAAATGTAACGTCTATGGCTGTTTTGCTTTTCAAAATGGTTGCGAGCATGTAGAGTCCTTTTTCTGTGAAGGCTTTTGGTAAGACGCGGCTCTTAGAGGACAGATTTGTGGTCGAATTTTTCGTCCGCAAATCTTTAGTCTCTTCCTCTGTAAGTACAAACATATAATCCTGAGGGAACTTAGCCGGATTGTTTCTTACAGCCTCATTGACTCTCTTAGTCTCGACCCCATAAAGATACGCCACATCCGCATCTGTAATAATAGGTATATCTCGGATTAAGACTATGCGATTTCGGACAAGATCCATAAGTTGGGGAGATAAATCTGAGATTGAATGAGATAATGAGGCTATGGGCTTTTTATGGTTCATGGCATAAAGATTTAGGCCCCTTCTTATAAACCTTATTATAGGGGAAGATAAGATGGGTATGTTTAATGCGAAATTAATAAAATTTCTGATAATAGAAGTACGGAACAGCAGTAAAACTTAGGTCTGAACCTGCCGGAACAGGCTGGATTTTGCCCAGATTTATCTTGTGAAAGGGGAGGGGGCACAATCAGATCAGGAATGGTTTGAACTGATCAAGGCCGGTGCACCGTAAATTCTCATCCTGTTCAAGTTTGGTTCAAGTTGGTTCAAGTTGGCCCCGGCTTCCTCCTGTGTCTTGAACTTCCATAAAATTGTAATTAATTTTGTTGAGGATGCTCATGGGATCCATCGAAGAGGCTTAAGAAAGTATTATAATGGCCGCTGCGCAAGAAAGGGAATTATTATTCTCTCTATCTATGCAGGAGATCCCCGGATTTGTATAGCAACAGGATACCATTAGATATTATGAAGACAGAGATTACCGATATTCATAATTTATCTTCCGTAGAAAAACTTCTGACCCGTAACGGAAGCAAGCATAAATTCTTTATTCCTGCATACCAAAGAGGCTACCGATGGTCAGAGACTCAGGTGAAACATTTAATTGAAGACTTAATTGAATTCAAAAAAGAATGTAGTAGGGACAGTGAGGATTTCTACTGTCTGCAACCCTTGGTGACCAAACCTGTAGACAATGAAAAGTATCCTGAGTTCAAGGAATATTTAGAAGTGATTGATGGCCAGCAACGCTTAACTACAATACTATTGATCCTTCAGGCTATTCACACTTTAATTCACTCTAAGGATCATGATGAAAGTGATCAGACCTCCTTATATCCTCTTCGCTACGAAATAAAATATGAAACGAGAGATTCAAGTGAGAAATGGCTGGAAACCATTAAGGATAACCGGTCGGTCAAGGATCCCCGTGCAATTGAACTCATAGCCACTAATTGTGATTACAGTCATATTGTCGAGGTATATTGCTGCGCCTACCAAATGCTTGAAAAATTGGGCAAGGAATACCTTGAAGATTTCAGGGAAACACTGTTAACAAAAGTGAAGTTTATTCGGTTTACACCCTCAGATGGAAATAACACGGAAATCTTTGATGATATAAATGCTGGCAGGATAGACCTCAATAACGCTGAACTGATTAAAGCACTCCTTGTACAAGAATCCAATTTAAAAGGTCACGAACAGGAGGAGTATCGGCTCAACACTATTGCCTTGGAATGGGATGAAGTGGAGCGCACCTTACAGGACAAGAAGTTCTGGGGATTCGTTTACCCTTCCAATCATCCGTTCAAATATGATACCCACGTAGAATACCTTTTTGATCTGAAATATAAGAAAACAAAAGAGAAGGAGGATAATGAGCATTATACCTTCGACCAGGTAAACGAAATATTTAAAACGGCTAAAGAGAAAGGTGCTGACATTCTCGAAACTGTAACTAAGATTTGGAAAGATGTTAAGAAAATTTTCGATACACTTGAAGAATGGTATAACCGTCGTCCGGTCTATCACCGGGTAGGTTATCTTTTGGAATATGGAAAAGGGGAAAATGTTCTCTCTCTTATGCAGAGCCTTGAGGGTAAGAAAAAAGATGAACAGATTGCTGTTCTGGATAAGAAGATAGAAGAGTCGATTTCCTCTATTACTTCCGAGAAATTATTTCATGGTAATCAGGAATTATCCCAAATACTCTTCCTGTACAATGTATTGGCAGAGGATAAGAGAATTAGTTCGACAGCCAAGTTTTCTTTTGCAGATTATAAGAATGTCACAAAAGAAAAACATGGATGGGATCAAGAACATGTTGCTTCCAATACAGATTTCAAAGTCCATAAAGGTGAGCATAAGAAATTTTCAAGGGAGGCATTAGAATACTTTACAGGTAAGAAATTCGCAGAGAAAGACGAAATTATCATTGAAGAGAAAGATAAAGCCAATCTAAGTCAGGAGGAGAAAGACATAGTCGATCGTCTAATTTTCGCAGGTAACTCAGCTGAATATGAGGAGGAAAGATTTGTGGAGCTGTATAATCAGATCTTGGCTCTCTTTAAAACTCAGGAAGACGGATTTGATGAATCGGGTTTAATGATAAATAAGGAGGATAGAAAAACTGAAAAAGATTTCATTTGGAACTTCGTGTTATTAAATGCCGGCACAAACCGGAGCTATGGCAATTCTCTTTTCCCGGTCAAGCGAAAGCGGATCTTGAATGACGAGTATCAGGTTTACACACCGGTGGGAACCCGCAATGTCTTCGAAAAGGCCTACTCGCGAAAACTAACTCACATGATGGCATGGACACGTGAAGATGCCAAGGCTTACTGGGAGGAACTCTGCAAAGTTATCAATCCATATAAGAAAGAAAAGCCTCTTGTTTTTCCATTCACAGTATACTGCAACTATGACAAATATATCTACCTTTAGGAATCTGATAGAGAATTATCAGATCATTATTCCGAGAATACAGAGAGATTACGCGCAAGGACGTCTATCGGAGAAAGCTACTGTAATCCGGGAGAAGTTTGTAGACACTATAGTGTCAATTCTCACTAACAAGGATAAGAAGGAAAAGGATCTAAATTTCGTCTATGGTTCTACTAACGATGGAAGATTTATTCCCCTCGATGGGCAGCAACGTCTTACCACCTTATTCCTTTTTCATCTATATCTTGACTGGGTAGTAGATAAAGATGCCAAATCTGAACAATTAGATTATTCCTTTACTTATGCCACCAGGGATAGTTCTACTCGTTTCTGCGAGGACCTGATCAATTACCAGGAAGACTTATCGCTTGAGTTGAGACAACAATTTACTTACTATATCAAAAGAAAGCAAGCTGAAAAAGAAAAAAATAAAGCAAAAAAGAAAGAACTCCTTAAGGATATACCCATTCCCAAAACTCCCAGCTGTATAATTCGCAATCAATCGTGGTTTTTCTCCCAATGGGATACGGATCCCACAGTTGCCGGGATGCTTGTTATGCTCGATGAGATTCATTCTCGTTTTCTCAAGGATTTGAACGGAGAATCTGAGGATGATTTGAAAGCCTATTTCAAACGGTTAACTCAAGCAAGGGAACGATTGTATGAAGGAAGGATACAATTCCAATTCCAGTCTCTTGATAATTTCACTCGCACAGATGATCTATATATAAAAATGAATTCCCGGGGGTTAGGGCTTACGGATTTCGAAATATTCAAAAGCAAATTGGTAGAGGACTTTGAAAATCAATATCCAAGCAATGCATCAGCTTTCAAGCGTAACATAGATGGAAAGTGGTGTGATTTCCTTTGGAAATTAAGATATAAAGTTCCCGGTGAGTTAGCTAAACATAATGTAGATATTATCTATGAGCGCCTCTTAAAGTTCCTGATCCCAGCCGAAGCAGCTACATCAGGTCAAGACAAAGACATTAGAAAGTACTCTGACGAACTGTTTGAACGTAACCATAAAAAAATGCGTTTCGCGCATAGCGCATATTTGAATTACGGTATTCTATTCTCTAAAGATCTGCTTTCCAGAATCTTCGATGAGGTAGATTTGATCTCTAATCCAGATACCTCACCTCTTACTCTGAACACACTAATGCCTTCGGATTTTTCCGATTTTTTGCTGGGAGGTAAAGAGATCAGCTACGATGAGTATATCCTCTCTTATGTCTGGCTGCGCTTTAGCCTACTTAATAAAGATACAGAGGAACTGAATAAGTGGATGAGGATGATGCGTCATTTACTGGATGATAGCAATGTTGACAGTTCTGCTGGTTTAATTAATGCACTGAAAGGCTTTAATACTCTTCTGAATCATTATGATCAGTCTAAGATGGAGTTTTATGAGTGGCTCGCTAATATAAAAGATTCAAAAATCGAAGGATTATCTGACTATCAATTGCAGGAGGAGGTCGTTAAGACCCAACTGCGAATTCGAACCTCTGAGCCTTGGTCGTCTGTTATTGAAGAGGCCGAAGAGGATCCCTTCATGAAAGGACAAATAGGATTTCTGCTCGAGGCTGCCGGCATAGCCGGTTTAGATCAAAACAATGTGTTTGGCTTGAATGAAGAAGCTCTCGATGCTAACGAACGTTGCTTGTTTGAGAAGTTTGAGTCCTATAAAGAAAGAGCGGTGGCTGTTTTCTGTAATCTCCAAACAGAGAACATCGTCATCAAGGAACATCTTTTAGTCAGGGCTCTTTTAAAATATGGAGATTACTTCATTAAAGCCGGTAGCAAACGCAATATCGCAAATCATCCCAATGATCGCGACTATTCTTGGCATGCACTTCTAAATGTCGGCAAACGTTATGCTGAAAGCCGGTCATTTTTTAAGAATCTCTTGGATGATCAACATTATAGACAAGAGGATGTGGAGGGTTCACTCAGGCATATCGCATCCAGAGATATAAGCAACGACGACCCATGGCGCGGGTATCTATCGGGACAGTACGCCCATCGGATCTTGGAGCAGTCAAATAAAGGTTTTTTGGATTTTCAGGAAAAAGAGGAAGCAGGTGAGGTTTATGTCAGGGTGCTCCGTACCTCTCAGCTGAATGGATTTCATGATGAACTGTATTCTCTTGTGGTTTATTATATGCTGAAAGAGGTATCGGAGGTTGCTGACAAGGTTGATTATGTATCTGTGAAAAGCGGCTCTGAAGATGCTGGTTTAGTCTTGCGGGTTAATGCGAGTGGTGAGGATGCCTCAGTTAAGATTACCCATCGAGACTCAAAATGGGGATTTCAATACACGGATAATTGGAGCGGACCACGGGTCACCAAAGAAGACTGGGGTATTGAGGAGCTTTATGATGAATGTTTGAATCTCATAATCTCATCAGAGTCATAAACCAATTTTATTCAGGGCTGGTATCGTGGTAAAGTTAGTTTGTAGGAGTAGGATAAGATTGATGAATGGCTGTTCAAGAACAATCCACTTTCAGTTCAAGTTTGGTTCAAGTTGGTTCAATATGCCCCCGAGGACCGCTTTACCTTGAATTTCAATAATAAAGTAGTTAAATTTGTTGTCGATTCCCATGGGAACTCTAATAGAACTCT
>CAZKJP010000079.1:0-11647 GCA_964553075.1 uncultured Sangeribacter sp.
GTGGCTAATCACAACAGCACAACCAGCAAAATTCTCCAGACCCTCCTCAAGAGCACGCAAAGTGTTCACATCAATATCATTCGTCGGCTCGTCAAGAAGAAGCACATTGCCTTCTTCTTTCAGAGCCATAGCTAAATGCAGACGGTTGCGTTCACCACCGGACAACACTCCGCTCTTCTTCTCCTGGTCAGCTCCGGTGAAATTGAACTTAGAAAGATATGCACGCGCATTCATATCGCGGCCTCCCATGCGGAAAGACTCCACACCCTGGGAAATAACCTCATAGACCGACTTCTCAGGCGAAAGATCCTTATGATTCTGGTCTACATAGGCCAACTTAACTGTCTCACCAACCTCGAAATTACCTTTGTCTACATTCTCCAGACCCATGATAAGTTTGAAGAGAGTGGTCTTACCAGCACCGTTAGGACCTATCACACCGACAATACCATTCGGCGGCAACATGAAATCCAAACCTGAGAACAGCATCTTATCACCGAACGCCTTCTCCAGATCATGGCCGAGGATAACCTTATTGCCAAGACGCGGACCATTAGGAATAAAGATCTCAAGTTTCTCTTCGCGTGCCTTCTGGTCCTCGTTGAGCAGACGGTCATAACTCGACAGACGAGCCTTGCTCTTGGCCTGACGTGCCTTCGGGGCCATGCGTACCCATTCCAACTCGCGCTCCAGAGTCTTGCGGCGTTTCGACGCTTGTTTCTCCTCCTGAGCTAATCGCTTGGTCTTCTGGTCAAGCCATGAAGAATAATTCCCCTTCCATGGAATACCCTCGCCACGGTCCAGCTCCAGAATCCAACCAGCAACATGATCCAGGAAATAACGGTCGTGGGTTACGGCAATAACAGTACCGGGATACTGCTGGAGATGCTGCTCGAGCCAATCGATCGACTCCGCATCAAGATGGTTGGTAGGCTCATCGAGAAGGAGGATATCCGGTTGCTGGAGCAACAGACGGCAGAGTGCTACGCGGCGGCGCTCGCCACCCGACAGTGTCGAGATTTTCTGGTCATCAGGTGGACAACGCAAAGCATCCATTGCCCTTTCGAGCTTATTGTCGATGTTCCAGGCATCCGCAGCATCCAACTTATCCTGCAATTCGGCCTGACGGTTCATCAGGGCCTCCATCTTATCCGGGTTCTCCAATACTTCCGGATCGCAGAACTCCTCGTTTATCTTATCGAACTCCTTAAGGAGATCCATAACGGGCTGTACACCCTCGCGTACAACCTCAATGACCGTCTTGTCCGGATCAAGCTTCGGGTCCTGCTCAAGGTAGCCGACCGAATAACCGGGTGAGAAGACAACATTCCCCTGATAGGACTTGTCGATGCCGGCTATTATCTTCAGAAGAGTGGATTTACCCGAGCCATTCAGACCGATAATGCCGATCTTGGCTCCATAAAAGAAAGAGAGATAGATATTTTTGAGGATCTGGCGCTGCGGCGGAATAACCTTGCTGACGCCGACCATTGAGAAAATTATTTTCTTATCGTCTGCCATAATTATTTTTTGGGGACTTTGGTACGGTAAGAGCAACGCACCTTCCCTTTTTGGATATTATTGAGTTTAGCCCTGATCAGCTGCTTGCGGATTGGGGCGATATGATCTGTAAACACCTCTCCCTCGAGATGGTCACATTCATGTTGCATGATACGGCTGAGGAAACCGGTAAACTCCTGCTCGTGCTCCTCGAAATTCTCATCCAGCCAATTGAGGCGGATATGCTCGTGGCGCTTCACATTCTCGTTCACCCCCGGCAACGACAGACACCCCTCCGGGCGGCTTACCGGATCCGCGTCCTCTATCACATCCAACTCGGGATTGATCAGAACCATCTTGGAATCCTTACATTCCGGGAACTCGTCGGCCAAAACGGAACCGTCGATGACCACTACACGTATCGGCAATCCGATCTGCGGAGCTGCGAGTCCTACACCGTCGGAATTATACATTGTCTCAAACATATCGGATATCAGCTTCTTCAATTCCGGATAATCCGGCTCGATATCCTCGGCAACCTCCCTAAGTACCGGCTGCCCGTATAAATAAACTGGTAATATCATTTTTAAGTCCGTAGCCTAAGACGGGGTCTAAATATAGAAGAAAAACACCCGATATGGCTCTATTTTTACAAAATTAGTCAATATTCGGAGGTTGACCAAATTTAATGACCTATCCTGGGTATTGATAGGGTGACTTTTAAGAAAACCGGCTATATTTCTCCTGATATAGGCGCGAATCGAGGAATCCGGTCAATATCAGAATGGCAGCCATCTCATCGGCCAACTCTTTTTCGCGCCGTTTCATCATTGGCAATCCCCCCGCTATCATTTCCCGGTGAGCAATGGTAGAGGTGAAACGCTCGTCGAACCTTACTACCTCCATTCCCGGCATCTCCTTTTTCAGCCGGTTCAGGAAGGGAGTGATATAACGCTCGCTCTCTGAGGGCTCCCCGTTCAGTTGCTTAGGGAGTCCGACAACGATCAGACCTACATTCTCCTTGGCAGTATAATCCTTGATGAATTGCAGAAGGTCGCAGCTGCGGACCGTCGGTAGACCGTTGGCTGTGATTCTCAACGGGTCTGTAACCGCCAATCCGCAGCGTTTCCGTCCGTAATCGATTGCCAAAATTCTTGTCATTTTCAATATCCACCCCTCCCGTTTCGTTATTCCAATAAACCCTATACAGTAATTGAAGTCGTTTAAACTTATTTCTTTTTTAAGATTTCGTCAGATTTCGGAGATTGTTTTTTCACTCGAAGAAGGAGTTATGCGGGCATAACGACTGATGAGAGGGGAAAAAGAAGCCCGAAAGATGATGAAAGATTGAAAAAGAGAATTTGATTTAACACTTCAAAGGAAAATTTTTAATTCGTAAATAAGTTTAAACGACTTCATTGATTGCACTCCAAATGAAACTCAATATAACCAAAAGGTATCTCAAAAGAACCCTGACCGCCATAGCAGCCGTCGGTTTGCTTTTTGCATCCGTCAACCTTAACGCTGCCAACCCAACCGAAGATCTTTCCAACCTCTCCTTTATCGAGATGGTCAACTCAGTTGATTTAGGCAAGTATTCCGATCTTATCCAGAAGTTCCAGAAACGCGAGGCCCAGACCAAGCTGATGAACGGCAAGTTCAATCCCAAAAGCGAATGTACCGTCGAGACTTACCGCAATCGTGAAGTTCTTTTGCTCACCATTCCGGCAAGATTGCTCTTCGCCCCGAATTCTACCGAGCTCAAGAAAGAGGCAGCCGATTATTTCCAACCTCTGCGCCGCTATCTTAAGGATCCCGATATGTACCGGGTGATGATAGTGATGCACACTGACAACACCGGTTCCGAAGAATACCGCGACCGCCTGACCATGGAGAGGGTAGACGCAGTATATGATTGGTTTGAAGCCTCAGGCTCTGATACCCGGTTCCTGTTCCCGTTCGCAATGGGTGATGAGCTCCCTTTGGAGGATAACACTACCATGGAGAGCCGCGACCGCAACCGTCGACTTGAGATTTACCTCGTCCCCGGTACCAAAATGCTTGAACAAGCCAAGAAAGGCCGCATAGCCTTTTAACTCCATAAGTCTTAGACTCAGAGCCCCCGGCTCTAATCCATCCTGTCCCGGTAATCCTCGTAAGTATATTCTCGCAGACATACCGGGGCTCCCTCTTTTGGCTTGAACCATATCGAAGGATGCTGTACGCCGTTGAACATATTGGTCTTGACGGTAGTATAATGGTTCATGTCCATAAGTGTCAGACGGTCGCCCGCTTTTAAAGGCTCTGCGAATTTCCAGTCACCAACGAAATCCCCGCTCAGACAGGAGTTTCCTCCCAATCGATAGGAGATACCCTCAGCATCATCCGGCAGGGCCTCCTCGATAGCCGGTTTGTAAGGCATCTCCAGGCAATCCGGCATGTGACAGGCAAATGAAGCATCGATAATACCGGTCTTGATCCCGGCATCCTCTACTACATCCAACACCTCCGTCACCAAATCTCCTGTCTGCCATGTAAAAGCCGACCCCGGCTCCATTATCACCTCGAGATGAGGATACTCCTCCTTAAGTTCTTTCAGCAACTTTATCAACAACTCGACATTATAATCCTTGCGAGTTATAAGGTGTCCGCCCCCCATATTCAGCCATTTTAAATGAGGCAGAAGGTGACCGTAATGCTCCTTGAAACTGGCAAGGACCTTCTCCAAATCCGAACTGTCGCTTTCGCACAGAGCATGGAAATGCAGACCCTCAAGACCATCAGGCAGGGGACCCTCCATAGCCTCCGGACCCTCCCCGAAACGGGAGCCCGCTACACACGGATTATATATATCCGTCTCAATCACTGAGCACTTCGGGTTAACCCTCAGCCCCGGGCTGACCGGCTTCTCAGGATGCTCACGGTTCCATTTTTCAATTTCGGGTAAGAATTTGCGGAACTGAGCTAAAGAATTGAAAGTGATATGAGAGCAACCCTTCAGGAACTCCGGGAAACTCTTGTCAGTATAAACCGGGCAATAAGCATGCACATCCCCTTGGAGGTAATCCAAAGACAATTGCATCTCATTGAGCGAACTTGCCGTCGAAGCCTTGAAATAGCGGGCTATTACCGGGAAAGTTTTCCAGAGGGCGTTAGCCTTGAAAGCCATAATCAGCTTCACACCGGTCTCGTCAGCGACCCTTTTCAGTTTCTCAAGATTCCGCTCCATACGCTCCTCATAGACTATATAGAACGGGGTAGGTATATCACGCAACCAATTCTTTTCCTTGTTGGTCTCAGAACTCATTGTATTATTCATTGATTTGAAGTGAATAATCCCCTTCAATCTTATGATATGGGGTTTAAGATTCGATTAAAAATTTAGCGAACTTCAGGATCATCCTTTTCTCACCGACCTGGTCGAAACGCACCAATATGCCATCCTCACCTGAGATCTTGATGACATCTAAAATTGTACCTTTCCCGAAACGGTTATGGAGGATCCTCATTCCTTTAGCCAAGTCTGCCGGGTTATGCAGCCCCATCTCTCCCGGAGGAGCCGAGATGATGGGCTCACTGTCTGAAGGTATTTCTCCCACGCGGTGTAATTTGGCCCCTCCTTCCGACATTGCGGTGGGTCGCCCCTTGAAAGGATTGGTTTGGTTTAGCCATCCCTGGCTCGTCTTGCCCGTAGAATTACGCCCGGAAGAAGTCGAAGCCCGGTAATTGCTTATCGGGTTGATACCGGCTCCCTGATTCGGCATTACATTGCTGGACTGTATGGATAGGAATTTCGGATTCATATCCTGAAGGAAGCGCGAAGGACGAGTGGCCACCGACTGTCCATTCCTGAACCTCGAACCGGCATAGGAAATGGTGCAAGTCTTCTTGGCCCTCGTGATAGCTACATACAGCAGCCGTCGTTCCTCCTCGACCTGCATAGCCGAATCCATAGCCATTGCCGATGGAAAAAGTTCCTCTTCCACTCCGACTATAAAGATATGGTTGAACTCCAATCCCTTGGCTGCGTGAGCTGTCATAAGGGTCACTTTAGGAGTGTCGGCATCCTCCTGGGTATCCTGATCCGTAGCCAAGGAGACTTCCGAAAGGAAGGCCTGCATGTTGGCCTCCCCCTCGCCGCTCTCAATCCGGCTCTGCACGAAATCTTTTAATCCGGCAAGCAGCTCCCCTAAGTTCTCCTGACGTGAAATCGCCTCCGGGGTAGTGTCGTGGGCTATGGAGGAGAGGATGCCGGTGCGGTTATAGATTAGTTGTCCCAGCTCGTAGGCTGTAGATCCACTTTCATTATCTGTAATAAACTCAGAAATCAGTTCGCGGAACATCCCAAGCTTGCGCAAGGTGCCGCTATTGACGTTCAGGGCATATTCCCCGGGATTGCAAATCACCCTCCACATCGAAGTGCGGTTAGCGATAGCCGCGCCCTGCACCTTTTTCAGCGTCGTCTCACCAATCCCTCTCGCCGGATAATTGATAATGCGTTTCAAGGCCTCATCGTCATCCGGATTGATAGCCATTCGGAAATAACAGATAGCATCCTTGATCTCCTTACGCTGATAGAAGGATAGACCCCCGTATATACGGTAAGGGATATTGCGGCGGCGCAAAGATTCCTCAAGCACACGGCTCTGGGCATTGGTACGGTAAAGCACAGCATAGTCCGACAATTGGTCATGCTCCGTAAGCCTCGATTGGGATATCATATTGGCGATCAGAAAGGCCTCGTCCAAGTCTGTATATGTGTAGATCACCTTGACCTTTTCCCCCGGCTCATTCTCGCTGAATACGGTCTTCTGCATCTGACGGGTGTTTTTCGCGATCAGCGAACCTGCCGCGTTTATTATATTCTGAGTAGAACGGTAATTCTGTTCAAGTTTGAATATCTTAAGGTCAGGGTACCTTTTTTCAAGATTGAGGATATTGGCGATATTGGCTCCGCGGAAAGAGTATATACTCTGGGCATCATCACCTACGACACACAGGTTCTTATGTAACCCGGTCAACTGAGAAACGATCAGGCTCTGGGCAAAATTGGTATCCTGGTACTCATCCACTAAAACATACTGGAAGAACTCCTGATAATGTCTGCATACGGCCGGGTAATCCCTCAGCAGCACATTCATATTAAAAAGGATATCATCGAAGTCCATAGCGTCGGCTACCCGGCAACGTTCCTGATATATCTGGTATATACGTCCGGTCATCGGGCGCTTTGCCCTCCGGTCTGCTTCGTAATTATCCTTATCCAATACATATTGCTCAGCCGATACCAACGCGTTCTTTGCATTCGAGATAACTGAGGCGATGGTAGCCGGCTTGTAAATCTTTTCGTCAAGCCCTAAGTCCTTGACAATGCTCTTTATCAGAGAGCGGGAGTCGGTGGCGTCGTAGATGGTGAAGTTCGCCTTATATCCGGTCTCCTCGGGATGGCGACGCAATATTCGCAGGAATATGGAGTGGAAGGTGCCCATCCAAAGACGGGACGCGACCTCCTTTCCGGCCAAGGCCTCGACACGCTCTTTCATCTCGCGGGCAGCCTTGTTGGTGAAGGTCAACGCCATAATACGCGCCGGATGAAAACCGTGGGCCAAGAGGTCTACGATCTTATAGGTGAGCACACGCGTCTTGCCCGAGCCGGCCCCGGCGATCACCAGTGCCGGCCCATCCTTATATGTCACCGCGGCCCGCTGTTGATCGTTCAGCAGGTCAAGGTAAGAATAACTTATGTTGGTTTCCTCCGCAGAGGTGTTGAAATCTGACATTCTAAAGTTCTAATCTTTTTCCGTAACATCCGTGTAGGGACGCGATTCTTCGCGTCCGCCGAGTCCCGGCCAATCATTGCTCCGATCCCAAAAACATCGAATATGGCGGTATCTGGGGTAGGAAGTTATAGGTTCCTGTAGTGTAGTCTATTGCGCAGCAATAATGGCGGATACCATTGGATACAACTAAGAAACGGGCCTTGAGTATCATATTGTATCTCACTATCTGGTCAAAGGTAGCCTGGTTGATCTCGACATCCGGAGCCTTATACTCAACTACCATCAAGGGTTGCGCCCCATGAAGGTTGGAGTAGACTAAAGTATCACACCTTTTTGCCATGCCGTTCAGCTCCACCTTTACCTCATTGGCCATCAGCGAAGCCGGATAACCCAACGCATCCCGCAGATAGGCCGTGAAGTGCTGTCTCACAAACTCTTCCGGAGTCAATGCGACATACTTATGCCGTAGCGGATCATATACCTTTACTATATCATCCTCTATCCGGGTCTTGAGAGTTACTGGGGGAAGGTTAAGAGATTTTTTCATATATTAGTAGACAAAATTACAAAAAAATGCCTAAATTTGTGGTATGCTTGGGAAGAAGTCTTACATTTAGGGAGCCTTCCTTGAAAGCTTGACCGATTTCTTCGATAAGCAGCTATCGATAAGCATCCGATATCATGAACACAAATACCAATCCAAAAAATAAAGAAAACCAACCCAAGACGGATTTCCGTCGTAAACCCGAATGGCTTAAGATTAAGTTACCGCGAGGTTTCAAGACCACCCAAGTTGTGGGCCTCCTGAATGAGCATCATCTCCATACTATCTGTACCTCCGGGATGTGTCCTAACCGCGCCGAATGTTGGGGTGCCGGGACTGCGACATTTATGATAGGGGGAAATGTATGTACTCGTGCTTGTAAATTCTGCAACGTAGCTACCGGTAAGCCTTCCCCTCTGGACAAGCAGGAGATAACTGACATAATTAAGAGTATCAAGCATTTAGGACTGAAGCATGTGGTGTTGACCTCCGTAGACCGCGATGATCTTCCTGACTTGGGAGCCGGCCATTGGGTAGACCTGATCAAAGGAATTAAGGAAAACTGCCCGGGCGTTACGATGGAGGTGCTGATCCCGGATTTCCAGGGCCGTCTTGAATTGGTTGACTTGATAATAGAAGCCGGTCCGGATGTGATCAGCCATAATATGGAGACTGTAAGGCGATTGACTCCATCGGTGAGGAGCGTTGCGACCTACGACAATTCCCTGAAAGTTGTAGGGCATGTAGCTTCAAAAGGAATCCGTTCTAAGTCCGGGATCATGTTAGGGCTCGGCGAGACGCCGCAGGAGATTGAGGAGACTATGGATGATCTAAGGAACGTTGGCTGCGAGGTCATTACCATCGGTCAATATCTCCAGCCGACCGCCAATCATTATCCGGTACAAGATTATATACATCCTGACACCTTCGAAGAGTACCGTAAGATGGGAGTCGCCAAGGGATTCCGCCATGTAGAGTCCGCACCGATGGTACGTTCCAGTTACCATGCGGAAAAACATGTACACTGATTCAGAAAGATCTTAGACCCCTTATCATTAAATATCCCCATAGCGATTGATAAAAATGAAAAAAATGTTCAGCTCCCCCGCTGCCCTCATTGCCCTCAGCTTACTTTGTTCCTGCGGAAGCACAGACGAACCCGATGCTACTACTCCACCGAGTGACGTGCCCGACACTCCGACTCCAATTGAAGTTCCCTCTACCGTTAAATATTATAACGGTGAACCCGGAATGAAGATCATCGGGGTCTTGGAAGTCAATGATACAAACCCGTTGAACTGCTTAGGGTTTACTCTTACCGATGAAGGCACTCCTTTTTTTGATATGGTGGTGTTGTTCGCGGCCAATATCAACCTCAATGAAGAAGGGAAACCCTACGTTAGCTGTAATGAGAATGTTACTGCTCTTCTCAACGGACGCGATAAGTATCTGAAGCCTCTTCAGGATAAAGGTATTAAGGTCGTTCTGGGAATCTTGGGCAATCATGATCCGGCCGGGATCTCGACCCTTGATGCGGAGACAGCCAAATTCTTCGCATCCGAAGTCAAGGGCGTTTGCGACCGCTTTAACCTCGACGGCATCTTCCTCGACGATGAATATACCGATTATACCGCGGCCGCATCCGGCAATTATCCAGGCATTATTCCTGCCTCATACGTTAATGCCTCGCGACTCTCATACGAGATCAAGAACGCGCAGCCGGAAAGGTTGCTTATCAGCTATCGATATAAGTATCTCTCGAAAGCCGAGGCCGTAGATGGCGTGGAGCCTGGAGAGATCTTTGACTATGTGGTAAATGATTATTGGGTAACCGCTGATCCAACTTTGAGTTATCCCGGATTGACCAATAAGCAAGCCGGCACCGGATCCTGGAACTGTTCCGACTGGAGTTTCTGCCTGCCCTCATCCGCTCGCTGGAAACGCCTCTTCTCCTTAGAAGGGATGCGCGACAGCGGGTATGGTGCACTGATGATCTTCAACTTCCGCTGTCAGGAAGACTACACCCTGACCCCCTACATCCTGCAGGACATGGAGACCGCCTCCAACATCTTCTGGAACGCCACCCTCACCTACGACGGCACCTGGTACCCCAAAGACTACTAACCTGGCAGACACCACCCAGATAAATCATGGTAAGGTATATTTGAAAGCAGGTCTTTCAAAACAACTATCGAAATAGGGTTTAGGCCTTAACTGGGAGGAGGCGCGCCCCGCGCCGTAAACCCGACTTCGGTGCGTAGCCTCACATTTTATGTACGAATAATGTGCGCAGAATCACATTTTATGTACGAAAAGTGTGCGGAGTCTCACATTTTATGTACGAATAATGTGTGAGGGTTCCTCATCAGGGGGGGTGCCGGAAGGAAGTGAGGGCTGACGACCGTGGGTTGCGTTTTTTTGCTTATCTTTGTAGAAGACCCCGACTCAATCATGCCAGCAGGCATAAACCATCGGGTCACACTTAATGCCAATGAAGATAACAGATCAATATATAAAGGAGCTTCTTGGTCAAGGCGAGAGCCGGACTCTTGAAATGAAGAAGTGTAAAGATACACTTCCGGAATCAGTGTGGGAAACGGTATCCGCATTCGCAAATACCAGAGGAGGCATAATATTGCTTGGAGTTACCGAGCTTAAAGAGAAGCCTCTGCCGGATAGATTTGAAATATCGGGAGTAGGTGATGCCAATAAGGTGGTCACCGACTTCTTCAACATGCTTAACAATCCCCAGAAAATCAATCGGAGTGTCTTGGTCGATAGCGATGTCCGCATTGTTGAGTTAGACGGAAAAGATGTGATTTATATCAATGTTCCGGAGGCTGATTACCGCCAGAAACCGATATTCATCAATCAGAAACTGGAAAAGGGCACCTTTAAAAGAGGCCATGAGGGCGACCGGCGAGTGAATAAGGAAGAACTGGCTCTGCTTCTGCGAGACAGTTCTGACGATGTGGACTCTCAAATCATTGAATATTACGGGATGGATGACATAGATTCCGAGACCTTGCGTAAATACCGACAGGCTTTCAAAACAGAGAATCCTGGACACGCATACGTGGATCTTTCTGACCGAGACTTCTTGATTAAAATGGGTGGTTATGAGATCAATCGGAAAACTGGAACTAAAGGTCTGACTATGGCAGGACTCCTTATGTTCGGTCAAAGTCAGCATATACATAAAAATTTTCCCAATTTCAGAGTTGACTATCTTGATCTTATCGACATCGTACCGGGAGATAGCAAGAAATGGAACGACAGGCTTACCGACGATGGCAGATGGGAAGACAATCTGTATAATTTTCTGATTCTTACACTGAGGAAACTTCTTTTTACCCTGCCTTCGGAGGGTAAACTCAATGGGGTAATTCGTCGCGATGGAGGTCAGCTTCATGAGGCAGTCAGAGAAGCCTTGATAAACTCCATTACATATTGCGATTATCTTCTCGGGGGAGTGCTGCGCATCGACCGCAGGACAGACAGGATTGTGATGCGCAATCCAGGTACTCTCCGCATTCCTTCCGAACGGATATATAAAGGCGACTACACTCAAGCGCGTAACAGTACCATTCAGAAGATGCTTCGAATGGTAGGGTTTGGTGACAATATTGGTTCCGGTTTCCAGAAGATAATGAAAGCGTGGAAAATGCTGGGATATGACTCTCCCGAAATTCACCAGGAGGAGGATGTCAACGAAGTGTGGCTTACACTGCCTCTATTACCTGTTGAAAATGTCACCAAGAGCACAACAAATGTCACCAAGGAATCTGAGAATGTCACCGACAATCGGGTAAATGTCACCAAG
>CAZKJP010000079.1:11747-13549 GCA_964553075.1 uncultured Sangeribacter sp.
AAATGTCACCAAGGAATCTGAGAATGTCACCGACAATCGGGTAAATGTCACCAAGACTACAAAGAGAAGAGATTCTCTATTGGAAATATTGAAAGCCAACAGTTATGTGACGACGGAAGAATTGGCAGAAATCCTGAAGGTGTCTAAACGAACTATACTTCGGGACCTTGAATTTTTAACTAAATCCAATATCATTGTAAGAGAAGGTGGGGCATTTGGAGGAAAATGGATTGTAAATGTATAATAATGTCGGAATGCCCGTTGGGTATTCGTGTTTCCGATTGATTCCATAAAGTTAAAGGATGTTGGCGCAGTAGAGTAAATTCAACTGTAAATATGTAAAGAATTCCATATGATCGAGATAAAGGATTTGGGGGTGAGGGATTATGGGGAGGTGTGGGAGGAGCAGAAGCGGCTCTTGGCTGGTTTGGTGGAGGCTAAGAAAAGGGGAGAGGTGCCGGAAAGGGAATACCTGTTGATGGTAGAGCACCCGGATGTCATCACCTTAGGGCGTCACGCCAAGCATTCCAATCTTCTGTTCCCGGCTGAATTTTACCGCTCCCAGGGCGTGGATGTCTATGAGATCGAAAGGGGAGGAGATGTGACTTTCCACGGACCCGGTCAGTTGGTAGCTTACCCGATCATCGACTTGGAACAACACCGTTTAGGTGTAAAGAAATATGTGGAGACTCTGGAAGAGGCCGTAATCCGCACGATTGCCCGGTGGGGGATACGGGGTGAAAGAGTGGAGGGCGCCACCGGCGTCTGGATCGACAAAGGAACTCCGAAAGAAAGGAAGATATGCGCTATCGGGGTTAAATGCTCCCGTTTCGTAACCATGCACGGATTGGGACTCAACGTAAATACCGACCTGAGTCGCTTCACCCTGATTAATCCCTGTGGGTTTGTCGATAAAGGTGTAACCTCCATAGCTAAGGAAGCAGGCAATGCGGTTGATATGGCTGAAGTAAAAGAAATACTCAGCGGCCATCTGCTCGATTTATTAGGTAGTAAAGGAAAGTAATCGCTGACCCCTTATCTGCGTCCATCGCTGATTGCTTACTACTTTATAAAAAGTTAGGCAGGCATACCCAGAGGTACGCCTGCCTTATTGCTTTTTGGGATTTATCTGAATTAGATGATACCCTGACCGAGCATAGCGTCAGCTACTTTGAGGAAGCCAGCGATGTTGGCACCCTTCATGTAGTTGATATATCCGTCGGGCTGAGTGCCGTGTTCTACGCAAGCAGAGTGGATGGAGTTCATCATCTCGTGCAGCTTAGCGTCAACCTCAGCAGCGCTCCACTGGAGGTGCTCAGCGTCCTGGCTCATTTCGAGACCGGAAACACCTACGCCACCGGCGTTAACAGCCTTACCCGGGCAGTAGATAGTCTTGTTGGCGATGAAGGCATCGATAGCTTCCGGGGTGCAACCCATGTTGGAAACCTCAGCGCAGAGCTGAACGCCGTTTGCGATAAGAGCCTTTGCATCAGCCTCAGCGAGCTCGTTCTGAGTAGCGCAGGGCATAGCGATGTCAACTTTCTGCTCCCAAGGCTTACGGCCGGGGAAGAAAGTAGAGCCGGCGAACTTCTCAGCGTAAGGAGCAACTACGTCGTTGCCGCTTGCACGGAGTTCGAGCATATATTCGATCTTCTCAGCGTCGAGACCAGCCGGATCATAGATATATCCGTCAGGACCGGAGATGGTAACAACCTTAGCACCGAGTTCAGTAGCCTTTGTAGCAGCACCCCATGCTACGTTACCGAAGCCGGAGATAGCTACAGTCTTGCCTTCCATAGTCT
>CAZKJP010000080.1:0-158 GCA_964553075.1 uncultured Sangeribacter sp.
TCTCTGGATGGCTATAATTTTTTTGTAGTACCTGCTACCGCGGACGGTTGTACAAACCCGATGGGCTTTCCTTGTCGGGGGTTACCCGGAGACCGAAGTCCCCGACAGGGACTCCTTCCCGCTCCGCGGGAGGCTACGCACCGCATACGGCCAAGTGC
>CAZKJP010000080.1:258-13098 GCA_964553075.1 uncultured Sangeribacter sp.
ACCAATGGAAAACGGCCAAGTGCACCAATGGAAAACGGCCAAGTGCACCAATGGAAAACGGCCAAGTGCACCAATGGATTTTTATTTGACCGCTTTATTTTGTATATTTGCAGCCTAAATCAAATTAAGGAGTCTTTCGAGATTGCTCCTATAGTATCCCTCTTACCCTATGGATAATAAGATAGAATACAGGCCTCGAATTGCCGACCGGTTACTTCAAGACAAGTTGGAGGAGACGGGGGCGGTGGTCGTTGAAGGACCGAAATGGTGTGGCAAGACTACCACTGCTTCTCAATTTGCCAAAAGCATCATATACATGGATGATCCCGTCCTATCTTCTCAATATTCTGAGATGCTAAATCTACAGCCGGACTTGCTCCTTGCCGGTGAGAAACCTCGGCTGTTCGATGAATGGCAGATTGAGCCGCGCCTGTGGGACGTGATACGGCATTATATTGACCGACATAATAAAGAAGGCCTTTATATTCTCACCGGTTCAGCAGTACCTCCTCAGACTGATGAGATACGTCACTCCGGTACCGGCCGATATTCATGGCTGACCATGTCTACTATGACTTTCTGGGAATCCGGTGACTCTACCGGTGCTATCAGTCTGAAAGAAATGTTTGACAATAAACCCCAATCTGGCGTTAACAATCTGGATTTATCCCGAATAGCATATCTTATTTGCAGGGGCGGATGGCCCGCAACATTGAATCGCAATGAAAGAGCCGCATTAAGGTTAGTGTATGATTACTTGGATGCGGTAATTAGAAGTGATATATCAAGGGTTAGCTCGACTAATTATAATGAAACATTATGCAAGGATATTTTGAGAGTCTATGCTCGTATGCAGGGTTCCCAATCTTCCGATACCTCAATTCTTAAAGATCTGTCCGGTAAGTATGAGGAGCGGATCTCTATCAATACCTTAAGATCATACCTGAATGCCTTCGAGAAAATATTTGTTATTCAGGATTTGAAAGCTTGGAATCCTAATTTACGTAGTAAGACGGCGATACGCACCTCTCCCACCCGCTATTTTTCTGATCCTTCGATAGCTGTAGCGTCTCTGGGTCTCGGACCCGAAGACTTGATAAATGACTTGGAGACCTTCGGACTTATTTTTGAAACAGCTGCCATCAGGGATTTACGGGTATATGCCCAAGCATTGGATGGGGAGGTCTACCATTACCGTGATAAGAACGGGTTGGAGTGCGATGCGGTAGTGCATCTGCGTAATGGTAGTTATGGGTTAGTAGAAATTAAGCTTGGAGGGGACCGGGGTATAGAACATGCTGTCTCCACCTTATCCGCCTTAGAGGCTAAAATTGATACCGGGCGTATGAAGGCACCCTCTTTCAAGATGGTATTGACCGCCGTGGGTCCATACGCCTATCAGCGTGCCGATGGTGTATGGGTAGTACCGATAGGGGCTCTCAAAAACTGAGATCTCCTACCAGTATCAACTGAGGGTATGGAGTCCAACCGCACTCCATACCCTCTGCTTTTATGTGTTGGGTTCTATTGATTTGGTCAGAGGAGGATTTTGCGGGTGCCAGTGGGGAGTACTACAATGTAAAGGCCGGAGGGGAGGTTCGTGGGAGCGACCTGCTGGCCGTGGATGTTGTAGATGCGGGCCTCGGCGGGGACTATGATGTCGTTTCCGGAGACGCGGATATTTTCATCGGGTCTGATGGTCTCGACTGAGGTCTGATCCTCTACTTTGAAGGCGGGACGGATCACCTGACGTTGCCAAGCGCCGTATTCGTCCTCGAGGTACACGCGCAGGTCATACCATTTGTTGGGACTCTCTTTGTCTATGTCCTTAAGGGAGGCGGAGAAGTTATGGCCCCAACCGGGCATGTAGAAGTACTGCTGGTTTTCCGTTACATCGAGCTCGGTCCAATCGTCAGTGCCGTTAGGTGCCCATTCGATTTTCACGGTCGGAATCTCGCCCGTCTCATACCAAATCGCATTTGTCTGGGTGAAATCAATAGTCTCTATCGGAGCCATTGCATAGATTTCCACGTTTGCATCTTTCACTCCATGGAAATGGTCTGTGATCTGATCGTTTCCATCGCGGAATTGCAGCAGGGTCAGAGTTGGAGAGGATGCATTACCGACATTAGAATCATAATGGAACTCCGTTTCTGAGCGACCGGATATTTCGCCATCCACCAGTACATTATCAGTAGCTATCCGGCAATCAAATACACCGCTTTTACCGAATACGTTAGTGTAATTGTCAATCGAATTACATATCTGCTCATCATTGACGGAAATAGAAACTTCACTGACCGGTAAGCCTAACTCTTGACGTATCTCATCCGTCCAATCAATTGTTGGTGAATAATATGAGGTTGCATCCAATTGCAGATACTCTCCATACCTTCCATTATAAGTGAACCCAAATGCAGACCCATTTGGTACGGTTACCAAAGCAGGAGAACAGTTTCCCAAAATTGTATATTGTGGCACTCCGTTCAATCTGGGATTGCCATTTGTATCTATCCGATCTGGGGTAAACCTATAATACCAGGTTTCAACAGTGGATGGTGACACTGCAGTTTGATACACTCCATTTTCTTCCCATTTCAAAGGCAACCCAATGATTGATGGAGCCGGCCCTAAAAATTGTGCTACAGTAGAACCATTCGGAAAAATCTCAATCTCATATTTTCCCTGATACTCCTCTGGTTGCCATAGTTCGATTAAATTTTCATTATGATGTCCAAATCTCGCTGGAACAGTCCCATTACCACCGCCGCTTAGGAAATATTGTCCATCGTAAAGTAGATCTAATAGTATTGCATAGGAGTTAGAATCCCAGTCATCCTCTGAAAACACGTCTTCCTTTTTTAAATTTAGTGGTGTCCTACAGAATGAAATTTCTTTCGTTTTCCAATTTGTTGAACTGGGAGTAAGGATTTCTGTAGTAAAATCTACGGGCATGAGAATAGTAGTATTTCCTCCTGCCCATAAGTAGGTTGCAGCTTTTGTCAAGGTAAAACTACGTGAAATCTTGTTTGTCTTAAAAAGAAACGGATTAAAATTTCTAAAGCCCGCTCCTGATCCCAATGGACACCCAGCGTAAGTATTATGACAACTTACTATAATAAAACTATTTCCGGTCCATATATTATCCGCGGTAATTAGTGTGCCATCGGAACCTGCCGGAGAATCTTGTACGGTAATATTAGCATCATTGAATGACTTATACAATGCCGTATCTTGGTTAATCTCTATACCCTCATAGTTCAACATTATGATTTCTTTATAGTAATAAGAGGAGCCTATAACACATATATCGTATTCCCCGATAGGAAGGGTCATTATTATTTCATCTGCCCCTATCTCTGCTCCGAATTCATATACTTCTATCTCTTCGTTAGTATCCAAAGAATAAGCATATACTGCTATTAGATTATCTGGTTTATCTAAGTCAAGGTCTATTTTGATTGTGCAGGTTACTTGTTCAGCGTCGGAGAGGGGTGTCGGTGCTGGGTTGACCTGCTGGTTGCGATGGGAAAACAGACGGTTACTGTAAGCTCCCATAGTCTCGTTCCCTTGGTGGTGGACCGGGTAGGTCGCAGCTGCCCCTCCCTGGGGGCGCGTCTGGCCTTGGATTGCTAAGCTCAGTGCTAACAATACGATCAAGAAAAAGTGTTTCATCGTAATTCAATTTTAAGATTACTGAAAAATAAGTTCCGGTTTTATTAAAGCTTTAATATAGGTATACCCTCCGATTTTTCATTAAGTCCATCGGAAGAACCCGATAGCAAAATTAGGGCTAATCCACCTGACAGCAATACTTTTTATGGGTTACTATGGGGTTACTGTGTACCATTACAGGGTTACACCCCAGAATTATTGCTTAATTTTACAATATGAAATCTATTCTCCACCTATCAGCAATCTTTATGATTGCCCTCCTATGGCTCGTTCCATCATGCCGGAAAGATGAAAAAGGACTCTTCCGTTGGAAGCCCATTCAGCCGGACGCGGATTCGTTGGTAATCGCTTTGGACCGGGAGACGGTGCTCGCCACCGATCCCGACTCCTGGCGCCCACTGATCGAGCGCCTTGACAGTGTCGCGACTTGCTTTCCCGACATACCTCAGTTGAAGGTGCGTAGCTTTTACTGGTGGGCCAAATTCTATAACCGTCGTCAGATGCCTGACAGTGTCCGCTTCTGGGTCGAGAAGGCACGGGCATTGGCCGATTCCGCTGCCTATCCTTACGACATGGCACGGGTGGATCTCTTGTGCGATGGCTCTATCAGCCAATCCATAGTCTCGGATCTAATAAGGCTTCAGAAGGTACGGGAATATGCTAAATCTACCCATGACAATCTCCTTTTAGCTAATACTATAGTGATATATGAGCATCTTATGGCCAATCTAAAGGATTTGGAGGAGGCCCGTAGTATATACGAGGAGGCTGATTCCTTATATGGGAGTCTCGGTTTAGAGCAGCTACAGTTATGGATGAAAGTAAATATCGGATCGAGTTATATAAGGGATGGAGATTCCATTAAGGCTGACAGTATTATGGGGCTTTTGCTTCGGCATCCCGATATAAAGCGCGATCCTCACCTTTATGTCAAGCTGCTTTATAATTCAGGCAGATTGAGGAGGAGTCCGGAGGCTATGGCGCGCGTGGCGGGACTGGCCGGAGCGAACGGAAGCCGGGACTTGGAGTTGACAAGCAGATGGCTGGAGGGTAAGTTTTACCAACTCAGAGGAGAGGTTGAGAGAGGTGATTCGGTGTATGGGCTTCTATTGCCTCGATTGGATGAGTGTGATCATTTCCTGAAGGCTGATATAATATATGACAACAGTTATCGGCTCGAGCGGGAGGGGAAGATCGACAGTGCCCTGATGCTTGCGCGGTGGTATTATGCGCAGGCGGAGACGATAGCGAGTTTCGGAAGCATCCGCAAGATTTCCAATCTGGATAGCATGGAGAGGTTGCGCCGGTATAATGAAGGGATGGAGAAGGAGAAGCGCCGTGAGCGTTTATATTGGATAATTGGAGCGGTCCTTTTGGCTGTTATAGCGATATTTGGATACCGGAAGATGCGTCAGAAGGTAAGGCGCGAGCGCAGCCGCAAGGCTGAGGCGATAAGGGAGATGGAGAACCAGGTAGCGCTGGTCGAACGTGGAAACCGGGAACTGACCAGCATCGGGTTAGTTATGACCGAGAAGGATAATGTGTTGCAGACGCTGATGGAGCGTATCAGTGATATGGAGCATAAGCAGCGGATCACCCGAGAGGAGGCGCGGTATCTTGATTCAACGATACGTTTGCACCGCGGGCGCCAGCAGGAGTGGGAGCATTTCAAGGAGATCTATACAGAGTTATCCACTGATTTCCCGGACCGTCTGCGGACCACGTATCCTGATCTTACGGAGGGGGATATCAAGATGGCCATGTATATCCGGGTAGGGATGAATTCGCGTCAGATAGCCAACATGCTCAACATCCGTCCGGAGAGTGTGAAGATGAACCGCATAAGGCTACGTAAGCGCATGCACCTCTCACCCGATGACAGCCTCGAGGAGGTCCTCAGTCGCGTCTCATCCGAATCTAAATAACTGATTTCTCCGAAATTCTGAGGCTCGTCTGTGGGTCTTCAGTGGTGAGGCCCCCGGAGCAAGCGGAGCGAGCGACCATAGTGACCCGGCTCATCTTATGGATACTCCCTTCTCTGGCAAAGGGAGGCGGGGTGTGAGAGGATTATCTTTGGGCCCAGTGGAGTTTGTGGCGGAGGGTGGTGTAGAAGGTGGCGTCGGGGCGGGTATAGACTTTCAAATGGAAGGGGGCGCGGGAAATGTAGAAGCGGGCCGGGGTGGGGAGCGAGAAGGAGTTGCCGTCGATGCTTATACGGCAGTTGCCGGCGCGCGAACGGGATTCGAGACGCAGTTCTGTATCCCCCGGGAAAACCATGGGACGCAGGGTCAACGTATGAGGGGCTACCGGCAGAAGGGCCATGCAATCCAAGGAGGGTACCATCAGTGGTCCACCCGCGGCCAAGGCATAGGCCGTCGAGCCGGTAGGAGTGGTTACCAATACCCCGTCAGCCAAATAATCCGCTACGAAATCTCCATCATCATATACGGAAGTGTCCAACATCGATGAGGTGTTGGCTTTAAGAGCCGCTACCTCATTCAATGCGTAGGGCCAGATATCATCCGGCATCCCCTCACATTCGACCTGTAGCAGCATCCTCTCTTCTACCTTCAGCCGCCCCTCCAGAATATCCTCGGCCAACCGCGGAGCCTCGTCGAGACCATATTGGGTAAGGAAACCTAAATGGCCCGCATTGACACCCACCACCGGTACTCCCATCTGGGCCATACGGCGCGCCATGCGCAGGAAAGTACCGTCTCCACCGATACTGATAGCCATATCCGGCTTTGCAAGGCATACCGGAGCGGCGCTTTTGCGGCATCCTTCAGCCGGGTATTCATATAAGGAAAAGCCCGACTCGGTCAGGAATCGGGTAAATCGCTCGATCTCCTCCACTGAAACGGTAGGGGTATCGGTGATGAAAAGAGCTACGTTCATAGCAACTTTGGTTATACGTTCAAGTATGCTTGAAGGGCGAGCAGACGCTCAGCGGCGGTCTGCGCATCGGCATAGCGTTGGGCATACACATCTGTGACCTCATACCCGTAACGTTCTAAGGAATGGACTACGGTTGAGGGGTCGTCGCATCTTACGCGCAACGATACGGCGGTCATGCCCTCGGGTGTAGTACCCGAGATGAGATCCAACAAATGGAATCCCGCGTCTTCCACGGCCGTCGCAATCCTGGAAGCAGAATAATCACTCGGCGCGCATTGCATGGAAATGAAAGCGCAGTCATCTCGACGCGGAATCTCCCTTGCCAACCCTTCCAATAGTAGGGACTCGGTCAGGATACCTAATTCCCGCTCACCATCGGAGACGGTCAAGGTATGGCTCGGGGAGTCAAGCAGACGCGGCAGCAGATCCAGAACCGGCATGTCTCCGCTGACAACCGGAACAGAACCAACCGCGCCCGGAGAAACCCCGGGGGAGGTAGATGAGGTATATATGAGGCTTTTTGCTGTGTTCATAGGCATGAGGGGAGTAACGGTATTTTGACAAGTTGACCCGTACTCTTTGTCAACTTGGAAAAAATCTCTAATTTTGTGTTCTTAATAGGATTCTGTATCTCCAGAGCATCCCTGAAACCGGATTATCCTCCATTGCATATAAAGGAGTCCGGCTACTTGAGAGGTCAAAGATACAAAAATCGTGCCTAACTTCCAATAAAATCGGAAAATTAGTTAAGCCGACCTACTGTTATAACAAATTTAAAAAGAAAATCAATGACACGTTTAAGTGTAAATGTCAACAAAATAGCTACCCTGCGCAATGCTCGCGGGGAAAACCGTCCGGATGTAGTAGCCTTCGCCTTGGATTGCGAACGTTTCGGCGCGCAAGGAATAACTGTCCATCCGCGTCCCGATGAGCGCCATATCCGTCGCAGTGATGTGACAGACCTCAAAAAAGTCCTTACCGAGGAGTTCAATATCGAGGGATACCCGACTCCGGAATTTATGGAATTGGTAATCAAGACCAAGCCGGCGCAGGTTACGTTGGTGCCGGACGCCCCGGATGCTATCACCTCTTCGGCCGGCTGGGATGTGATAGCCAACGAGGAGTTCTTGCGCGGAATCGTAGAGCGGCTGCGTCAGGCCGGGATCCGCAGCTCCATATTCGTGGACGCCGATCCGGCTCAGGTAGCCAAAGCTGCCGCCATCGGTGCAGACCGTGTGGAACTCTACACCAAGCCATACGCCGACATGTACCCCGAAGATCCTGAAAAGGCGGTCGCTCCGTTTGTAGAAGCCAGCAAGGAGGCCAAGAGGCGCGGGATCGGGCTCAACGCCGGCCATGACCTGAGTCTCGAGAACCTCAGCTTCTTCAAGAAATCCCTCCCCTTGCTAGACGAAGTCAGCATAGGGCATGCCCTGATATGCGACGCTCTCTATTTAGGTATAGAGAAAACGATCGCCGAATACCTGAAATGCCTCTCAGGCAATCGTTGATAAACCCATACAGATATGAATACCGACACTCTTTCTTTCTGGTCGCTGGTAATGGATGGCGGCTACATCATGATTCCGCTGGCTATCCTTCTTCTGGTCAGCATATACATATTCGCAGAGCGCTGTATCGTAATCCGGCGCGCTTCCAAGGGTGACGACACCTTTATGAAACGCATACGCGACTACATACATGAAGGGGATATGGAGAGCGCCGAGAACCTCTGCCGCCGTTCCGACACCCCTTATGGCCGTCTTATCCTGAAAGGGATCTCCCGTATCGGGCGTCCTATGAGCGATGTTTTGGTTGCCATAGAGAATACCGGCAACCTCGAGGTATCCAAACTCGGCAAGGGCCTGACCTGGCTCTCGACAACGGCTGCCGGTGCGCCGATGTTGGGTTTCCTCGGGACAGTAGCCGGTATGATCGAGGCTTTCTTTGCCATGACAAAAGCGGGCTCGGGTGCCAATATTGCCGTACTCAGCTCCGGTATCTACCAGGCTTTGGTCACTACGGTTGCCGGTCTTGTAGTTGGTATCCTGGCTCTGTTTGCCTACAACTATCTGGTATCGCGCCTTAACCGCGTGATGAATGACCTTGAGGCCAAGACCATGGACTTCATGGACCTCCTTAACGAACCAGCTTAAGCCGCGCCTATGGCACTAAAAAGAAATTTCTCGACACTCGATACCTTCTCCATGTCCTCTATGACAGATGTGATCTTCCTTCTGCTCATATTCTTCATGGTGACTTCAACGTTCGTCTTTCCTACGGCTATCGACGTAACTCTCCCCCAGAGCGCGGAGCAGACCCAGGTCAAGCCCTTGACCGAGGTATATGTAGACTCGACGGCCAACCTGTTCTTGGTAGCTGACCGGCGCAGCGATGACACGATCCGTTCCAAAGCGCGTCCTGTATCGCGCGAGGAACTGACAGCTGCCCTTTTGCTGCTCCAACAGCAGGATTCAACAGCCTCCATTGCCCTCTATGCCGATACACGAGTGGAATACGGCAAGGTTGTTGATATCCTCGATATGGCGGCACGCAACAATCTGCGCATGGTACTCGCTACCCGCGCGACGCAATCGGAGGTGCGTCCCCAATGAGCATCCCTCCTAATGAAAGAGACCGGATTTTCGCCGGTGTGATAACCCTGATAGCGGTACTCTTCATCCTGCTTATCCTTTTTATAGGTAAGGTAGGATGGAGCCGTGATGCTTTGGCTCAGGCCTCGATCCCCGAGACCGGCCAGGAGGAAGAGATATTCTTGGAGCCGGAGCTGCTTAAGACCGAAGGGGGAGAAGAGGAGGCCGTGCATAGCGATGAACCCTCGGCTCCTACGGCCGGTGAGCCGGAGAAAGCGGAGGTGGAGAACCCCAAGGTGGCCGATATTCAGCCCGAACCCACTCCCGCACCCCCTAAAGAGGTAAAAGTAACCCAGAAAAAACCATCTCCGGTTCAGGAACCGAAACCGAAAGGGGAGGAAGAGAAAAAGAAAGCCACTTCAGCTGTAGCCGGAAAGTTCAATCAGAACAATGGCATGGCCGAAGGGAAATTCGATTCCGCAGGCTCCACCGGTACCTCCGTCGGCGTTGCCGGACAGATGAACGGACGTACCTTCTTAGGTTGTCCCAAGCCGGATGTTACTTTGAGCCATAAGACAGTGGTGAAGGTATCTATAACGGTGGATGCTGAAGGTAAAGTCACCTCGGCCAGTGCGCAGGGGGGCGCCTCGGCATCGATACGCCGCGCATGCGAGCAGGCTGCCCGTCAGGCTAAATGGTCAGCCAAGCCGGGCGCCGTCTCCACGCGAGGTTCCATAACCTTCACCATCACTCCGCGATAATATATTTATTAGATATATTACTTTAGCCCCGGTGCCTCTTAAATTTTATGAGCCTGGGGCTAAATTAATTCTCCGATTAGGGTTGCGGAAGAAGCGTCTGTGATACATACCTTCACGAAGTCCCCGCGCTTTGCCTCACCTTTAGGGAATACCACCATCTTACCTTGGGAGGTACGTCCGCAGAAATCCTCGGCTGACCTCTTAGAGCGGCCCTCAACCAATACTTCGAATTCCTTGCCGATGTCCCGGCGGTTGGATTCCAGCGAAAGCTGGTTCTGAAGCTCGATCATACGGTTAAGACGTTCTATTTTCACCTCTTCCGGCACATTGTCTCCCATTGTCCTGGCAGCCAACGTCCCTGGTCTTTCGCTGTATTTGAACATGAAAGCCGAATCAAAGGCTGCTTCTCTCATCAGCGAAAGCGTCTGCTGGAAATCCTCTTCCGATTCATTATAGAAGCCGGTAAACATATCGGTGGTCAGTCCGGCATCCGGAAGTATCCGTCGTATTGCCGCTACCCTATCCATATACCAAGAGCGGGTATATTTACGGTTCATATCGCGGAGTACGGAGTCGGATCCGCTCTGTACAGGCAGGTGTATCTGCCGGGCGAGGTTAGGATACTTGGCGATGGTGAGCAGGGTCTCGTCGCTCATATCCTTGGGATGGGAGGTGGTAAAACGGATACGCATATCCGGGGCTGCCTCGGCTACCATAGCAAGTAATTTCGGAAAATCTACCCTCTCCTCCTCGCCGGCTCCCTCGGGAAGCCAGGAGTAGGAGTTCACATTCTGCCCTAACAGGGTCGCCTCCTTGAAACCTCTTGCTCTGAGATCAGCCAATTCGCGCAATATGCTTTCCGGCTCGCGGGAGCGTTCGCGCCCGCGGGTATAGGGTACTATACAATAGGAACAGAAGTTATTGCACCCTCTCATAATGGAGATGAATCCGGAGATACCGTTACCCATACGATGGGGAAGCACGTTGCGGTAGGTCTCGGTGGTGCTCAACTCGATATTGATAGCCTTCTGGCCTTGCTCGGCTGAAGCTACCAAAGCCGGGATATCCAGGTATGCATCCGGCCCGGCTACCAAATTGACCCCATGGTTCTCTATCAGCTCCTCGCGCAGCCTTTCGGCCATACATCCGATGACCCCGATCACGGCCGGATGGCCCGTAGCGGTGCGCTGGGCGTTCCAATATCTCAGACGTCCATATATTTTCTGTTCAGCGTTGTCGCGGATCGAGCAGGTGTTGATCAGGATAGCGTCGGGCTGATCCCCCTCTTTGGCCAATTCGTAGCCGGCTAAATCCATCATAGTTGCAACTACCTCAGAATCAGCTACATTCATCTGGCATCCGTATGTTTCAATGCTCACTTTCTTCATTACAGTGCATTTTTTATCGTTTTTCGGCAAAAAAAATGGTTTCTTTATTACCTCTTTTCGAATAGAATGGTTAAATTTGTACAAAATTACATCTTAAATCTAATCGCGACAAATGAGCATCCCTTTTATTACTGCTGAAGAGGCTGCTGCCTACATCAAAAATGGCGATAATGTCGGATTTTCCGGCTTCACTGCCTCAGGCACACCCAAAGTCGTGTCTGTAGCCCTGGCTAAGCGTGCCAGAGAACTCCACGAAAAAGGCGAACCTTTCAAAATCAACATGTTTACCGGCGCTTCGACCAACGACCATGTCGACGGCGAGCTTGCCCGCGCCCACGCTATAGGTATCCGTACCCCATATCAGGGTCAGTCTGATGCCCGCAAAGCCATAAACAATAACGAGATGCACTACTTCGACGGTCATCTGAGCCATCTTAGCCAGGATCTGCGCTATGGTTTCTATGGTGATATCGACGTAGCGATCATCGAAGTTACCGAGATGAACCCCAATGGTGAGTTCATACTCGGCGCAGGTCTCGGTATGGCGCCGACCTTGGCTATGATGGCCAAGAAGGTGATCATCGAGTACTCATCCTATTACAAATCCTCCTTCCGCGGCTTCCATGACAACTATGTGCCTCTGGATCCCCCTCACCGCCGCGAGATACCTATCTACAAGCCCTCCGACCGTATCGGTAGCACCGTCTTGAAGATAGATCCGGCTAAGATCATCGGTATCGTACCTTCTAATGATTCGGAGAGCATCAAGCCCTTTACCGCTCCCGACGAGGTTACCCAGAAGATCGGCGACAATGTCTGCACCTTCCTGGCCCAGCAGCTCAAGATGGGCAAGATGCCCAAGGAGTTCCTTCCGATCCAATCGGGCGTAGGAAACGTTGCTAACGCCGTTCTTTACGGTCTGGGTGAGAATCCGGAGATTCCGCAGTTCGAGATGTACACCGAGGTTATCCAGGATGCGGTTATGTCTCTGATGGAAGAAGGACACTGTAAGTTCGCTTCGACTTGTGCTCTTACCTTCTCCGATGAGGCTATGCTACACTTCATGGACAACATCGATTTCTTCCGCGACAAGATCCTGATGCGTCCGGGTGAGATCTCCAACAGCCCTGAGGTTGTACGCCGACTTGGCTTGATCGCCATGAACACGGCTCTTGAGGCTGATATATATGGTAACGTGAATTCTACTCATGTATTGGGTACGAAGATGATGAACGGTATCGGTGGATCGGCTGATTTCTGCCGCAACGCATATCTTTCTATCTTCTCTTGTCCTTCTATCCAGAAGGGTGGCAAGATCTCGGCTATCGTACCGATGGTATCTCACGTTGACCACAGCGAGCACTCCGTGAAGATTCTGGTAACTGAACAGGGCGTGGCCGACCTTCGTGGTAAGGATCCCCTGCAGCGTGCCGAGACGGTTATCGAGAACTGCGTGCACCCGATGTACAAAGAGATGATGTGGGACTACCTGAAGCTTGCCAAGAAAGGTGGCAACATGCATAC
>CAZKJP010000081.1:0-13091 GCA_964553075.1 uncultured Sangeribacter sp.
GACGCGCCTCCTCCCCAGTCAGGGCGCGCCTCCTTTCAAGTAGAGAGAGCCTCCTGCCGGGTACTAACGACGGAGTAGGACTGCGGCGAGGGTGTCGTGGAAGTCTTTGGCGCCTTCAAACTTGGACGGGAATGCGGTTTTTCCGTCCGGACGGATATATCCCCATTTGCCTGTCGGGGTCGTCTTTACTCTGGCTAACCTTTCATGAAATGGCTCGGCTTCGCAATATTTGGAAGCTATGACCATCTCGCCCTCTTCATTTGCGTATCCGAATTTCCCTTCCGCAAGAACCGGTTTAGGCCATTCCACTTCCTCTTCCCGTTGACTATTCAGAGCCTCTTCATTATCTGGTGTCTCTACCCTCTTCCCTTCCCTGTCGATATAGAACCATTCATCATCCAGCATGACATGGGCTACCCCATCCCAGAAGTCCTCAGCTTTCTGGAATTGGGGTTCTATAACAATCCGACCTGACCGGTCTATATACCCTCTCGCCCAGTCTATCTTGATCACCGCAAGACCCTCATGGAAATCCCAGGCGTCATCAAACTGTGGCTCAATAACCATAACTCCCTCCCGATCTATATACCCCCAAACTTTTCTTTTAGCTGTACTCATACCTACTTAACATTTCTGGTTTTAAATTCTCACAAGATCCAAAAGATTTTTTGTGAGAAATATTCCTCAATTCAAAAAATAATCTTACTTTTGCAGACGAAATGGTTGCTCTGCCGTCCAAGAGTGGAGGCATCAAGGAGCATCAAAAGGGAATGAGGTGAGATTCCTCAACAGTACCCGCTGCTGTAATTTCCGCTTTTACAGTCCCCAACCCTTCAGGGCTCGTAAAAGCAGAAGTTTTACGCAACTTGCCACTGGTCAACTACCGACTGGGAAGGCGCGATAAAACCGGAATAAGTCAGAAGACCTGCCATATTCATATTAAGTCACCGCCTACGGGATTATGGGTACAGGTCTATTGATGCAATCGAGCCATCTCACTTTAGCCATTTGCGTCTGCCGGTAAACCGGATTAAAGATTTACAATACCATACACTCCCGTAAGCACATGTTCAATCAGTGCAAACGGGAGTGTTTTTGTATCTGTAAATCTTTTGGAATGACCCGCAAAGGAATCATCATAGCCATATCGGCTATATCATCCCTGATCGCCTCCGCAGAAGAAAAGGGGGATTCGATTAAGATCAGGACATTACAGGAGGTGGTAGTTACCGCCCAACAGCCTCTAAGGGAGACCATACCTGTCCAGACATTAACCGGAGAGGAACTGGAACGGCTCAACAGCAATAGCGTAGCCGACGCGCTTCGTTATTTCGCCGGAGTCCAGGTAAAGGATTATGGCGGCGTAGGGGGTATCAAGACCGTCAACGTGCGCTCTATGGGTACCAACCATACGGGAGTCGTCTATGATGGAGTCCAACTCGGGAATGCCCAGAATGGCCAGATTGATTTAGGCCAGTTCTCACTTGATAATATTGAAGCCCTATCCCTTCATAACGGCCAAAAGAGCGCCCTGCTGCAACCTGCGCGCGATTTCGGGAATGCCGGAACCGTTTACCTTCGCACCCGGACTCCTCAATTCAACGATGAAGAAACCTACCACGCTAAAGGCGCCCTCAGATTCGGTTCCTTCGACCTTATCAATCCTTCAGCTTTAGTTGAATTGAAACTTTCTGAGAGAGTCAACGCTTCTTTAAGCGCGGAATGGTTGAATTCGAGCGGGAAATACCGGTTTCGTTACCGGCGTGTAAATCCCGCCGGCGAATTGGCATACGATACCACAGCAATACGCGAAAACGGTGATATAAACGCTACAAGGATCGAATTGAATTTTAATGGGACGCTCCGTGGGGGAGACTGGCACATAAAGGGATACAACTATAATTCGGAAAGAGGTGTGCCGGGGGCCATTGTCAATAATGTATGGAGGCGTGGCGAGAGGATATGGGACACAAATTCCTTTATCCAAGGGTCCTCTACCTTTTCTGCCGGTCGATGGACCTCCCTCGAAAATATCAAATATGCCTTCTACCGCACTCATTATGTCAACAATGACGACAAGCAGATCAAGATAGACAATCTATACAAACAACGGGAATTCTATTTCTCAACGGCAAATCTTTTTACCATCAACTCATGGTGGAGAGTCTCGGCCAGCTACGATTTTATATTCAATTCGCTTGATGCCGACGTATATGGATTCGCTAAGCCCGACCGATTCACGAATCTCCTTTCTGCCGCGACTGCTATTGATCTGAATCATATATCGGTTTCCGCGAGCGGACTGATGACTTTCGTTCACGACCGTCTGATAGGTCAGGAATCACCTGAAGATAAAACCGTCTTTACTCCGGCTATATACCTTACGGCTTACCCATTGAAATCTAAGGTATTCTCATTAAGAGCTTTCTATAAGAAATCGTTTCGGATGCCGACTTTCAATGACCTTTATTATGCCGATATGGGCAATTCCAAGCTTAATCCGGAGAAAGTCGAGCAGTTCAATATAGGCCTTCTTTTAGATAAGTATACACATTCTCTTCTCTCCCAACTCAGATTCAGCTGCGATGTGTATTACAACCGGGTACACGACAAGATAGTGGCTTATCCTAAGGGCCAGCAATTCCGATGGACAATGCTCAATTTAGGATTAGTCGATATACGGGGTGTAGATCTCACTGCCCTCCTTACCTTCAACCCATACCGTGATCTGTATCTGACCTTTCGCGGGCAATACACTTATCAGAAAGCCATAGATATAACCAATCCGGCTGATAACTATTACCGACATCAGATTCCTTATATTCCCCATCACTCAGGGTCTGCTGTAATCAACGCTTCATGGCGCAATATTGGCTTGAACTATAGCTATATCTATGTCGGCGCCCGATATAATCAGCAAGAAAACATACGGTACAATTATACCCAGCCATGGTATACGTCAGATCTTTCGGTAAGTTACGACCTCATGTTCGGCAAAGCCAGAGGGCGCATATTGGCCGAAGTCAATAATCTTCTGAGTCAGGATTATGATGTGATTCTCAATTATCCAATGCCAAAACGCAACTACAAGATCTCTCTCTCCGTCGAGATTTAATTATCGAAGATTCCTATCCTGCGGAAAGGGATTTAGATGATTACGGAATCAGGTTAAAACCGTATTAAACATGAAACAACTTTTCTTTATATTAATAATTCTGCAGCTCCTATGGGGTGCCACAAGCTGTCGGGAAGACGAGCTTGTGGTGCCTACGGAGTATGAGATCATCGGAGATGAACATCCTGAGAGTTCTATTCGCGGACTATATCTTGTAAATGAAGGGAACATGGGCTCAAACAAATGCACTCTCGATTATTATGATTACGTTACGGGACTCTATTCCCGCAATATATATGCTGAAAAGAACCCCAATGTGATAAAGGAATTGGGAGATGTAGGAAATGATATTGGGATCTACGGATCTAAACTCTATATCGTTGTAAATTGCTCTCATAAAGTGGAGGTCCTGGATGCTAAGACTGGTATCAGGATAGGACAGGTAGAGATTCCCAATTGCAGATATATCCGCTTTCACCGGGGTAAAGCATACGTAAGCTCATACGTCGGACCGGTACTCATAGATCCGGATGCTCCTAAAGGTGCGGTTTATGAAATCGACACATTATCACTGACTACAACCCGCAAGGTTTCAGTTGGATACCAACCCGAAGAGATGGAAATAGTCGATGATTACATGTATGTCGCTAATTCCGGAGGTTATCGGGTGCCCAACTATGATTATACCGTCTCTGTAATCCAGATGATAGATTTCAAGCAAGTCCAGCAGATTCCGGTCGGTATCAATCTTCACCGTCTCAAAAAAGACCGATACAATAAGCTTTGGGTCACCTCGCGGGGAGATTACCAGAGCCGCCCATCGAGACTGTACGTAATGGACAAGAAGCCTGGTTACAATCAGATGATCGTTACCGATACCCTACCGATCGCCTGCTCAAATATGGCTTTCTTCGGTGATAATATGTATTATTACGCTACTGAATGGAACAATTACACTCAATCGAATACCATCAGTTACGGCATAATCAATGTGAAGACTAAGAAAGTCATCTCAAATAACTTTATCAAGGATGGCACAGAAAAGGAGATCCGGATTCCTTACGGTATCGCGGTACACCCCGAGACGGGTGATATCTTCGTAACGGATGCTAAGAACTATGTCTCCTCAGGTACCCTATATTGCTTCTCTCCGGAAGGATACAAGAAATGGAGTGTCCGCACCGGGGATATTCCTGCCCATATCACATTCCTGTATAAATGATTGCCTATGAAAAAGATTTTATTTATTCTATTAATAGCCACGCTGACTGTAGGTTGCAAAGAAGAGATATCAATGGTAAATCTCGGAATTGATGATATATACTATATCGCCAGGATGCAGAAGTTAGATCTCCATCCTGCTTTTGACGGAAGCCGATATGAGTGGCTGGTCAATGGAAAAACGGTGAGCGAGTCGAGGGACTTCATTTTCATCTCCGCTGAGGAAGGGACTTATGATGTGGAGTTGAAGATTATTGATGATCTAACTCCCTACGATTTTGAATTTCAAATAATTGTAATGCATGAGGAGATCGAATATTCTCCCTACATTTCGAGGGTATATGAATATTGCCCTGCACCCGGGCAATTCGTTAACGAGATGCCACGATATGAGGAGGGGGATACCTATGCTGACATCCTCCAGAAAACCGAGGAATCGATTTCGGGTACGAACGACATCATGATTACTTTAGGAGGGTATGGGGGCTATGTAACGTTCGGCTTCGATCATACTGTGATGAACATTCCGGGTGAAAAAGATTTCCGCATCTGGGGAAACTGTTTTTACGAACTGTTACAGCCTGATAAAAAAGGAGGCTCAGCAGAGCCGGGTATTGTGATGGTCAGCTTCGATGCTAACTGTAACGGCCTTCCCGATGATGAATGGTATGAGTTGGCCGGGAGTGAGTATGACTCATTATCCACTCGCCATAATTACAGCATTACATATAATCGTCCGGATCCTCTAAGGGAAATAGTTGCCGACGATGATAACAGTCTTGACGACATATATTATATCCGCTGGACAGATAATGCCGGGGGATCAGGGTATATGGCCAAGAACATATTCCATAACCAGGATTATTTCCCGAAATGGATCAATTCCGATCAGATCAGTTTCTCAGGATCACTCCTTGCGAATAACGCTGAGGATATCAGCGGATATGGGGCTTATTATGTCCTTTATAGCTATCCCTGGGGCTACGTTGACAACCATCCTAATGACTACCCGGATCTGAATTCTTTCGATATTTCCTGGGCAGTTGATTCGGAAGGAAGACATGTAGATTTGCCGGGAGTGGATTTTATCCGAGTATATACCGGAGTAAATCAATATTGCGGATGGCTTGGAGAGACCTCTACGGAACTAAGCCGTGCCCAAGACCTTCATATAGATTTTCAAATTCCTCAATGAAGCTCTACCCCAATGACAGGGGACTTCAAGTGGAACTTAAACAATAATACTTATAATTAACATCTATGAAAACAAGACTTTTACCTCTTGCTATCGGAAGCGGAGTATTAGGAGCGACAGCCCTGGGGCTCGCGGCTCATCCGATAGATTTCGACCAGATCCGGCACTGGACCGGGACGGGCCCGAATAAAGCAGCGTTGGTTATCCAATTCAATGGGGACACTTACGGCTCAGACGCATACGTCTGGGGATACCGGTGGGAGGATGGAGCGCATCCGAACGGTGAGACAATGATGAAGGCGATCTGCGCCAATTCTTCTCGTTTGTCAATGCTTACCCAATACACGGGCAGCATGGGTAGCACCCTTTGCGGCGTTGGATACGGACTAAATCAGTCTGTCCTGAATAATGTATATTTCGATTTCGATAAAGCGATGGATTTCGAGTTCATCAATTTCGATTATTTCAACGCGAACAGTTTCATGGGCCAGACCCAAGCTCCGGGTGAAGATTCACCCGCTATCGCTCAGGCTGCTATAGATTCGGCAATCGCGGGAACTCATTATATACAGCATCCGTTTGATTACGGGACCTACGGGTATCCGGCTTACGACTATGACTGCTGGGAAATAGATGAAGACACCGAAGCGATATGCGGCCCATCCTCATACGAACCTAAATGGCTCTCAGCTTGGTATGAAGGTTACTGGAGCTATTGGTGTGCCAATAACCCTTCTCAGGATTGGATGTACTCCGGTACCGGTTTTACAGGGCGTCAGCTTACAAATGGTGCGGTTGATGGCTGGAGCTTCACCCAGTTTGAAAGTGCGATGGTAGGGGGATTTGGCGAAGGAGTCGCTCCATGCGAGGATGGCTCAATTGTCTATATGCCGGAGAGGCTTATGAGCAATGGCGTGGAACTTCAAAAGTGTTCACGTCAAATTGGTTCGGGGGATCTCTCTATTCCGTTGGTTGTTCATTTCGGGGATCCTACGAAGTTAGATAACGTAGTACTTTGCCTCAATTTCAATTCTACTCTACCTTCGGAGTCAGAGGTATTGGCAATGCTCAATGATGACATTGCATTTTCAGTAAACGGTGATCGCCTGAGTATCGATGCCGATGGAGATGGCGAGTTCGATAAAGCGGGTGACGACGTAAGTTGCTCCGGGGACTGGCAACTTACTGAATTTGAAGATTGCGTTATGCTAACCTGCTCACAAGGATTACCGCAATACCTTGTTTATCTACCCGCGGCGGGTGAGACTACTGCGGTAATACCCGAGGAAATGTCTTTCGCTCTATCTGACGATAAGAATTATATCCCGGTTTTCGTCCAGAGGGATGAGGAGTATGACGCTATCAACTACTCGTGGTATGTCCGTAATGATACTGAAGGTGGAACAAGCAGCAATTCTTCCGATATTGTAAAATCTGTATCTTCAATAGCATCTACTTTCGGACAGCTGACTTACGCCGGGAATAAAGCGGGCGATGTATATCTGCATGTGAGGGCAAGAACTGGCAAAGGGGCTTCATATTCTTACAGTAATATCTGTCACTTCACGCTCCTGCCTCCTGAAATTCCTATCGAGAGCCTCTCGTTTGCTCAGGATATGATAGAATCACCTCTGAATTCTGTCGTTGAAAATGAATTGACTATTTCTCCGGCTAACGCTACTTATACCTCTTTGACATATCAGTCAAGTGATAATAAGATTGCAACAGCCTCCGCATCCGCGTTCAAGACCACCAAAACTCCCGGCGGAGCGACAATAACCGTTTCTTCTACTTGGGATCCGGAAGTCAAAGCTGAGTTCGAGATCATTTCTGAACTGCGTCACCCTGTGACCGATTTTGTTATCGCCGGTGTCGATGGGGATGTAATCACCCTAAATCCTAAACAGATGATCGGCATTATCGCCAATCCGGTTCCTGCTGATGCCGATATACCAGACTACACTGTAGAGATCTCCGGTAATGGCACCGGTATGGAGGATTACATCGCTACGATGTATAAGGTAAATTATTGGGATGAGAATAATACCCGTATACAATTCTATGAATTAAGCGGACACCGCGCCGGCGAATGTACCCTTACCCTTACCTCTTCAGATGGCAGCGATATAGTCAAGACCTTCACCGTAAAGGTCGAGGAACAGGACCGCTCTCCTCTTGAAAATGGATACTTAGACGGTACCTTGATAATCAACGAAGAATGGTTTGGCCATACTAACGGCGGCATGAACTATATCACTCCGGAAGGGGAGATGATGTATCAGGTTTATGAGCGCGAGAATCCCGGAATGTCATTCGGATGTACCTCCCAATATGCTGCAATCTGGGCCGATAAGCTGATTGCAATCTCCAAACAGGCTGCTGATGGCGGCGATCCACTCCCAGGTGGTGGCCGCGTTGTAGTAGCTGATGCCAAGACATTGAAACGTCAAGGATCTATCGATAATCTGATGTTTGGAGAGGACACCAAGAGTGCCGATGGACGTGGTGTAGTAGGTGCTACTTCCGATAAGGTCTATGTAGGTTCTTCAAATGGAATTTATATTGTAGACTTGAATGATATTGAGATTACAGGTAAGATTACGGCTTTCGATGAGACAGGTTCAGCCGGGGCGGATCTTTACAATGGGCAGATCGGTGATATGGTGAATGCCGGTAGGTATGTATTTGGCATCAAGCAGAATACCGGAGGTTTCGCAATCGACGTGGAGACAGACCGGGTTGTACGCAATTATCCTTACACTACTGTACAAGGTGTAACCCAGACTGCTGATGGGCATGTTTGGTTAGCTGTGGTCGCTGATGGTTGCGGACGTTTCGTCTGCATTGATCCGGAGACGTTGGAAGAAGTCGAGGAAATGAGCGTTACTCTGCCGGAAGGTATCCCTTATCCTACCTGCTCTTGGGGTGCCTGGAGAAACACTCCATTCGTAGGATGCACCAGCCGTAACACGATCTGGTTCTCTGCCGGAGGTGGTATTGCCGGTGGATCATCTACGGATAAATATTATGGTTGGGAAGTTGGTTCCGATCCTGAAAATCTTACACCGGTATTTGATATGGCTGAGGCAAATCTTACCGGTTCCCACCAGAATGTCAAGCAGAAGACCTACGGTACTCTCCGTTTCGACGACCGTTCCCAGGAACTTATCGTAATGACTACAGAGAACTCGGCTTCCGGTCACTATCGCTATAATTGGACGCATTTTGTAGATCCGGAGAACGGTGAGATCCTACGAACTATCGCCCTGCGTCCCTATTATTGGTTCCAGGCTTTCGCAGTGTTCCCTGACAAGTATGACGCTGTTATAGATCTCGAATCTATCGAAATAGATGTCCAGGATGGAGATAAGGAATTTGACCTCTCAGAACTGGTTTCCGATCCGGATAACATTGATGCCAATATCCTTCTATCACTAATTGATCTTCCTATGGTTGAGGGACTCGATACGGAGTATGAAGCGCATGCTTCAGTGGCTCTGAATGGTAAGACTCTGACAGTTACGCCGCTCTCTGCCGGGACAGAGTTCTTGACCATAAAGGCTGAATCAAATGGACGCGCGATTACCAAGAATGTAGCTGTTAATGTCAAGGATATCTCTTCAGGCATCGGTATGACAGAGTCTGAGGGTTCAGTTATCTGCGATGGTCGCAGACTTATCATCAAGGGTTATAATGGCCAGACATTCCGTATTTATGATACCCTCGGCGGTCTTGTGAAGTCCTTCTTAGTCGATTCAGATAACTATGTATTTGATTTCGGTACCCATAATGGTGTGTTTGTGATCGCATCCGAAGGTGGGTTCAGTGCTAAAGCATATATCCAACGGTAATCATGGATAAGTTTTGGTTAGTTTGTTCTGTACTCGCGGTAGCGATGGCTCAGTCCATCGCTGCCGCTGAGGCAGACTATACCCAAGGTATAATTTGGGTCAACGAGGATTGGTACGGTCATCAGAACTCAACGGTCAATTATCTTTTACCGGACGATCCGGAGGGTGATTATTGGAGATACCGTATTATCCAGGCTGAGAATCCGGGTATGGAACTCGGTTGCACAAATCAGTACGGAGCCATCTGGCAAGATCGCCTTTATCTGATTGCCAAGCAGGAGAAGGATCCGGGGGCATCTATTACCGGAGGACGTATAACGGTAGCGGATGCTAAGACCATGAAGATCCTCCACCAGCAGTCTGAAATAGATCCCTCGGGAGCGCAATGCGACGGACGGGGATTCCTCGGTGTAGACGAGCATAAGGGATATATCTCCACCAGCAACGGTGTCTGGATTTTTGATCTGGATACTTACACAGTTACCGGTCAGGTAGAAGGGTCGGCCAATCCGAACGCTGGTGGCGACAATGACAAGCCGAATACAGACCCCACGGGTGCCTTATATCATGGCCAGTCAGGCATGATGGTCTTGGCTGCCGGTAAGGTCTTTATAGCCCATCAGCAATATGGACTTCTGATTGTAGATCCGGCTTTGGATAAGGTTGTGGAAACAATATCTCTGGATATAGTCCAGGAGGGAGCCGGAATCGGTTCGATTGTGAAATCAAAGGATGGTATGCTCTGGCTTTCCATCGCCAAGAATTTGCAAGGCACCGGGGCTTTCCTGAATTATATCGTGCGTATGAATCCAGAGACTCTGGGCTATGAGATAATTCCTATTGAAGATGACATGTACCCTCCTTCAAACTCCTGGTATGCTTGGACTCCGGATGCCTTCGTCGCTTCGACGGTACAGAACTGCCTATACTGGAAGGGTGGTCCAAACAGATGGTTTACCGGGACGAAGATCTATAAGTTTGATTGTGATACCCGGGAGCAGTCCCTGTTTATAGACCTCGAAGAGGAAGGTGCCAATTGGAAGCTATATGGATGTGCCATAGGAGTTCATCCTGTGACGGATGAGATTTATATGGCATTTTATCATGAGTTTGGGACGCCCACTTACATCACACGTCGTTACTCCCCTGATGGCGAACCTATTCAGGACTACGAGATGATAATGAACTATTGGTTTCCGTCGCTCCCACTCTTCCCGCAATCCAATGATGGATCAGGAATAAAGAATGAAGTAGAAACCCCCGAGTCCTGCATCGGCACCCTCTTCAACCTGCAAGGTCAAAGAGTCCTTCAGGACATAGAATTCGGGCAATGGGAGAACCTCAACCCCGGCATCTACATCTGGAAAACCCCATCCACATCACATAAATTCTTAATCCCCTAATCTATTCACAAAATCTACTGATTTTATTAAGAACCCATAGATATCCCGGGACCACCGGAGCGGCCAGTCCCTCCGGTGATCCCTTTTTACCTGAAAGTACCTGGGAGTACCTGGGAAGAGGCGCGAGGGCGCGCTTCTTCCCAGGTACTTTTACGGGGAGATTTGCTTGTTACGGATTTTATTTATAATTTTAAGGTCTAATCTCTGAAGTCCAAGCTGTAGGGACATCGCTTTGCGATGTAGAATCGGATGGGATCGCTGATTTCGTTATCCAATCACGTCCCTTCAGTATATGATATAAGAGATAATAACTAACCTAAATATCCATTATGAGAGTTTTTCTACTCAGTTTATTTGCTATGATTTGCGGGATGTTTTCCGCAAACGCGAGTTCCGATGTTACCGTTTTCTTCGAGTTTAACGACCCGGAAGCGGTAGATAGCTTTAAAATCGATTGGGAACCCGCTATCCCAACGCTTACCCCAACCGGTTATCAATTGACTATCGAGGATAATAATTTCCTCGGCATTTATACCATTATCGAACTTAAGGAGGGGTATATGTTCGATCATGTGGCATCTACTGATGGGGCTACCCAACCTCGGGTGATCAACCATAACACGATGACCCTCTACATCCAACCTTCGGATGATCAGATGAAATGGAGCATCTTCACATCTTCTCTTAACGAGGCACGCACCGGCTCCCTTACCCTTACTACAGATGATCCCTCCAAATTTACACTCCGCGAGAACCGCACCGAGTTGGATTATACGTTGGAACCGGGACACAATATCGTAAAATTCATTCCCGGAGAAGAAAACACACTTACGGTGATTCCGAAAAGCACTTACGAGCCTATTTATAGGGTTACGGTGAATGGTGAGCGTCTGCCGGTCGGTGACTTCGAGCGGTACACTTTCACTCCGCATGATGGTGATGAAGTGAAGGTTCTCGCTCTCTTCCCGGATGAAGATTTCCCAATCCACTTCTCCTATTCTCCAGGGGCTGAGAATGTCATAACTGCTGTCTCGGTAGCGAATGCAAGTGTCACAGATTTCGATGGCTACGAACTCAATGTCAAAGGGGGCAGCGATGTGTTCATACGTCTCGATGATACCAATTATCAGATTTCCAAGGTAACTATTAACAGTGTCCCTCAATCTAATGTCTACTCCTCTCTCTATTTTATTCCACTTGAAGAGACTTATGTCTATATCGAGGCTCATCCGTATGGAGACATCACGGCTTACGTAGATGTCGATGATCCCGCAAATGTAACTCTATATCAGGGTTATGCCTACGAAGAAAAAGTTATCAGCCTTGTACCGGGAAGGAATACTCTACAGCTTCCGGAACGTAGCGCCAAGGTATGCGCTTGGCATTCCGGGGTTGGCCGTGTTGTAAGCATCTCGGATGGTGAAAATGAATATGAAGCCGACAAATACGGATTGATCCAACTAACTGATGGCATGACCCTTACTATAACAACAGCTCCTATACAGCGAGATCGGAAAGCTGTAATATGGCTGGATTCAAAAGAGGATATATCATCTTTCACTTTCAATCTGGGTTCGTTAGATTTCCGTACTTCTTTGGGCAATCAGATTACGGAAGGATATAACGAGATTCTGATAGATCCGGCGGTCGATAATCCTGCTACCTTGTCATGGTGGAAACCTGGTTGTGAGTTCAACTCTGTATATGTGGATGATGAACAAATCGCTCCTATTTACAGTGGCGGTACAAACTATGACCTGCCGTCTCTCCATGAAGGATCTGTGGTTCGGATTTATTGCGCTTCCCAGCCGGAACGCTTCTCAACTACCTTCAATCTGGCAGAAGGGGTTGGAGCATCGATTGTGAGAGATAGGGTTGTGCCGGTGTTACCCTCTTCGGAAGCTTATGATTTGCTCAGCGGAACCGAGGTAACAATATCGCCGACTTCAGAGCATAGTCTGACGGTCACGCGAAATGAAATATCGATGGAACCGGATGAGAATGGATGTTTCACCTTTACAGTGGACTCTGCATCGACTATTGATATTACAAGCCCGACGATCGGAATTTCCGATATCACTGTCTCAGAAGACTTGACTGTCTTCAATCTTCAGGGTATCAAGATTATGAAGTGCCGCAAATCTGATCTCCAGAGTCTGCCCTCAGGTATTTACATAATCAACGGACAGAAATACCGAATTAAATAGCAAGATATACAAATTTGTAGGGACATCGCTTCGCGATGTTTGAAAAGTCCATTCGAAGGTCAAATCAAACATCGCGAAGCGATGTCCCTACATATAATC
>CAZKJP010000082.1:0-12627 GCA_964553075.1 uncultured Sangeribacter sp.
TAATCACTCTTTTATGAAAACTATCTGTAAGCTGCTCTTTGGAGCGGCCATACTACCTGTGTCCCTATACGCACAGGTATCCAATGACTCTGTAGCCGAATATTGGGAGAAAGAGCTTGAGCTCAACGAAGTAGTCATCGTGGCAAAACGCCCTGTAATAAAGCAGCAGGAGGGTAAGCTCGTCTATCTGGTAAAGAATGATCCCTATGCAACAGGTCTTGACGGGGTCAGTCTGCTTGATCGCATCCCTCGCGTTTCCGTAAACAACGGTTCCATAAATGTAGCTGGTAAAGGAAGCATCCGTTATATCATTGACGGTGTATTGATGGAACTCGATGCCTCAGCCATGTCGATGCGCTTGCAAAATCTACGAGCGGATAATATTGAAAAAATAGAAATCCTATCAACGCCCCCTTCTCGTTATGCCGTGGAACCTAATGCAGTGTATATTTCCATCACAACGCGCAACGAGACTCTCGGAACACGCGGTAATATTTATGGGTCACTTAATCAAGGAAACAAACTTCGTGAGTATTTCAGTGGAAGTATCAGTCATACCACCCGTAAAGTTGACCTGTCACTTGATGCGAGTGTGTCTAACTACTATAATACCAACGACAACCAAATAATATATTCGTTTGCGAACGGAACTTCCCGAATATCTTCCAGTCGCACCCGGTCGCATCTTTTTGATGCGGCATTCAATGCCATGTTCCGATACAAGTTTACGCTTGATATGAATTTAGGCATCATTGCGAACAATAATTATGAGAATATAACGAGCAATGGAAATAACTTTTCCGATTATGGAGGTTATTCCTCATCCTCGCAATCTCTAACGAAATCCAGTCCCAACAATTCCCTTACTATTACCGGCTTTTATGACTGGACCTTCGGAAATAATGGCGAATCTATGCAATTAACTTACAATCACTTCAACCGACACAGTCCGACTTCTTCAGATCTAACGACATCCTATAATGACGGCATTGCTGATTTTGGCATTGTTGAGCATGGGAAAACCGCTTACCGTTTTAATAGCGGGAAAGCAGACTTTAAACTTCCATACAATTGGGCGCAGTTGGAAGCCGGTGTAGCCTATACCAATATCCTCAATTCCTCCGATAACTCAATGAATCGCGTAAATGGCGACAATTCCGGATCGAGAAGGGAATCAAACATGTTTGACTATGTAGAGCGTATCGCCGCAGCTTATATCACGGCATCACGTAATCTGGGCCCAGGCTTCTGGGGTAAAGTCGGACTGAGGTATGAATATACCTGGACGAAAGGTGAACAAAAGGACATTTTTCAAATTGATCGGGACAATTATGGACATCTCTTCCCGACGGTCAATCTGTCATGGAATAAAGAACGGATAGGCTCTTTCAACATCTCTTATTCTATGGGAATGGGTCGTCCAAATCTATGGGAGCTCAATCCCTTCAAATATTACTCTACTACAGATGAATATGCCGCCGGCAATCCTACTCTTAAACCGAGTATCTATAACAATGCTGAAATTAATTATTATGGACTCGGAGGACTATACGCGGTGCTATATACTTCTTTTGCCTCAGACGCAATTGGTTATGTCAGAAGAATTGATGCAGATGGCGTAATCAGTACCATTCCGTATAATTGTCTCTATTCCAACAAAACAGGATTGTATGCCAATTATAAGCGAACTTTTTTCAATCGATGGGAAATAAGAGCCGGGGGTGAGGTCTTCCGGTCTTATTCAAAAAGCGATATTCCGGATTTCAAGATCAATAAAATGGAAGATTGGTCAGGCAAACTTGAGCTATCAACTAATGTGATGCTCAATCGGCAGAAAACTTTAATCTTCGGGGCTCAATTTACACATTTCTTCCCTTATCAACAGAATCTCATTAATTACGAATCTTTCCAACTTTTCAATCTCACGCTAAGATATTCATTGCTTAATAATCGTCTTAATCTGCAACTTAAGGCTAACGACATTTTCGGATGGAATAAGACCCGCTCAAAAGAGAAATACGCAAACTATACTATCCGGCATACGTTCAACCCACATTCATCATACGTCTTGTTTGGCATAAGCTATCGATTTGGCCGCGATAAAGTCAACGGGGTATATCGCGCGTCTAAGGAAGAACACTCCGGTAGAACAAAATAGACTTCTTAAATTGGATGCAAGAAAGGAAGCTCTCTGCAGTGATATCAGGAGCTTTCATTAGAGGAACCTCGACCTTGGGATTGAAATTATTTTGATATTAATAACAATATCCTTAACTTTGTGGGGTTAATTAACCAGAAAGCCATATGATATATTCTAATGAAATATAAAGAACTTCACAAGATTCTAAGAAAAGCCGGCATGGTCGAGTTAAACGAACAGAGAGCGGGTCACCCTCTTTGGCTCAATCCAAAGACAGGAATAAAATTCACCACCAGCAATCACGGAACTAACGAAGTAGCTACCGGGACACTGAAATCTATCCTACGTTCTGCAGGAATTCAAAAATGATCATCATAAGACAGGCTTTCGAATCCCTCTTTTATATAGAATAGATATGAATACAATTAAAGTATATATAGAACGGGCTAAGGACGGGATGTACAGCGCCTTTATGCCTGAAGAGAATAACCTATCTTTCAACGCAATCGGAGAAGGTAAGACGGCTAAAGAAGCACATGATGATTTTTTAGCGGTAGTGGAAGCTTTCCGGGAAGATTTCCCGGAAGAAGTGGCAGGTATCCAGTTTGACTTCTCATACGATCTGGCCTCTTTTCTGGCATATTACGGAGGCAAGCTTACACTTGCCGGATTGTCCCGTATAACTGGGGTTGCCCAGGGGCAACTTTCACATTATATAACCGGGCATCGCAATCCGTCCCCACGAACTGTTGAAAAAATAGACCGCGCACTCCACGCATTTGCTACCGAATTAAGCCAAGTTCATTTCGTTTGATTGATTAAGGCCATAATGGTTGACTGCGGGGTAAAGCAATAAAGAGGGAAATGGGGCGTTAGTTAGGTAGTCTATCTCTTAAATAGGCTCTTTTCATAAGATACTCTCTTCGGGAAGCCGGGTAAACGACCGCAAACCTTTAAACGGCTTCATAATACAGATAACTTACCTATCCTTCTTTAAAATGAAGAATACTCTATTGACCGCTGGCCTCATCGGGGCCGCAGCCTTGGCCTGGGCGGCCAAGGATCCGGTGCTGATGACCGTTAACGGCATTGATGTTCCGAAATCGGAGTTCGAATACCTCTATCACAAGAACTCACAGCAGCAGCTCGAAGCCCAGCCGCTTCCCGAGTATGTCGAGATGTTTAAGATCTACAAAATGAAAGTAGCGGATGCTCTGGCCGAGGGCATAGACACTACAGCTGCTTTCCGCAAGGAGATGGAATCCTATCGCCGCGAGTTGGCAAACCCATACATGGCGGATTCGGTATATCTCAACAAGCTTGTAGATGATTCCTATAACCGTTCCAAGACCGAGGCCGAAGCACGCCACATCATGCTTTTCAAGCCCCAGAACGGTTCTTCAAAAGAGATCCGTCTCCGTGCCGACTCTCTCCGCAATCTTATCCTGAACGGTCAGGATTTCACTACCGTAGCCGCAGAATGGTCCCAGGACCGTGCATCCAAGGATAAAGGTGGCAACATGGGTTACATAACCGTAAACCGTTTCCCATACCGCTTTGAAGAGGCCGTATTCAACACTCCCGAAGGAGAGATCGCAGAGGTTGTGGAAAGTCCTGTAGGTTTCCATATCATACAGGGAGGCAAGAAACGTCCGGCCCGCGGTACCGTCCTCGCCGCCCATATTCTGAAGATGGTGCCTCAAGGCGCAACCCGCGCGCAGGAGGATGAAGCAAAAGCATGGATAGATTCCGTAGCGAACGTTCTTCAGGCCAATCCCGGCAACTTCGAATCCATCGCTACCGCACAGAGCGATGACAAGGGTTCTGCTCGCCAGGGTGGACGTCTCCCCTGGTTTGGCGCCGGCATGATGGTTGCTCCCTTTGACTCAGCAGCCTTCGCCCTCCGCGATGGCGAGATCAGCGCACCGGTACGCTCCCAGTTCGGTTGGCATATTATTAAACGCATCGACCATAAGGATATCGCTGACCGCGAGACCCTCAAAGCTGAGATCCTCCCCCGCTTCTCAAATCCCCAGGATGAGCGCCACATGATGGTACGCCGTCAGATGGTAGACCGTCTGGCAAAGAAACATAAAGCAAAGTTCTTGCCGTCAGCCGATGTACTGAAGCAGAAAGCGGCTGCCCAGGGTATGGATTCAGCTTTCTACGCCGAGGTAGAGGTAATTAGCACCCAACCCATATATGCTTTCGACAAGAAACAGCTTTCAGTAGGAGATTTCCTGAAGTCCTACCGTCATTCCGATATCACCGACAAGGACCGCGCTGAAGAGATGATGCAGAATTACCTGGATTATTTCGCATATAAGACATTGGTTGATGCGGAAGAGACTTGGCTAGAAGAGAATGTAGACGATTACCGCAACCTTCTCCACGAATACCGCGACGGCTCACTGCTCTATGAGGTCAGCGTCAACAAAGTCTGGGACAAGGCTTCAAAAGATGAGGAGGGCCTGAAGAAATTCTTTGAGGCCAACCGTCGCAACTATACATGGACCGCTCCCCGCGTAAAGGGCATTTTGGTTCAGGCTTTGGATGAGGATGTTGCCAACCAGATCCGCGAACGTCTGAGCCAGCTTGGAGGCGACACCATCGTAACCGCAGCACGCAAGGACTTCGGCATGAAGGCCAATATCGACAAGGTACTCGTTGAGAAAGGTGCCAATGCGATGGTAGATAGCGAGGTATTCGGAGGTCCGAAGGTAAAGCCTTCAAATGCACGCTTTACTACTTACTTCCTCTATAACCCCGTGATCCTGGAGGCTCCTGAAGAGCTGAACGATGTACGCGGATTGGTTACCAGCGATTATCAGAACCAGTTAGAAGCCGACTGGATCGAGGACCTGAAGTTGAAATATCCGGTAACGGTTAATGAAAAGACTTTGAAGAAAGTTAAGTGAAGCGTTTTAACGCAATAATTATCCCGGCTATAATAGCCGTAATCTGTATAACGGGTGCTTCCGGATGCCGGAGGCACCCGCCAACGCATACTGACATACCTCTTGCGGCCCAGATGGATGACTCTGTGCTCACTGTAAGTGAGGTCGAGAGAATAATTCCTGCCGGGCTCTCGCCGGAGGACAGCGCTGCTATGGCCCAGGAAATTATATCGGGTTGGATTGAGGATCATCTATTTGATGTCTATCTCTCGAAAGATCCGGGAGAAGAGGAGAAAATCGAACGACGCGTGGCCGATTACCGTCGCCGCCTGAGGATGGAAGCCTATCGGAGACGGATGCGCAGATTGCGCGAGCCTCCCGTCAATGCGGATTCCGTACGCGCCTATTATGAAGCACATAAGATGGAGATGCTCACAGAGCATCCCCTTATAAAAGGGCTTTATCTAAAAGTACCCGACAACAATCCGGAACTGGAGAAACTCCGGGGATGGTGTCAGTCCGGATCAGCAGAGGATGTCAAAGCAATCGAAGAGGCATCCGGAAATTCAGATTTTGTCTCGGAATATTTCGGAGACAAATGGATAGAATTCGATATATTGGCCTCGGAGATTCCATATCGGTTCGGGGATCCAGACTCATTTGTATCTCATAATGAGAACTTCGAGACTTCGGGCGGAGGATACCATTATTTCCTGCATATATATGACCATCTGCAGTCAGGATCCGTGATGCCCTATGATTTCGCGGAGATACAGATTCGGGATATACTTCAGGAGTCGCGCCTGGAGGCCTACCGACGTGGACTGCTTAAGGCTCTTCGCTCAAAAGGTATCAAGGAGGGGCGTCTTAAGATTTTTTAGGTCATAGTTAGAGCAGGTTCACTTGGATTTTTGTAAATTCGTACTTTATTTGTAAGTCATCATGAAAAATCGATTCATCATACCTTCGGTACTTCTCTCGATAGTGGCAGCATGCGCTATAGCCCAGCCGCCTAAAAATGTAATTGACGAGGTCGTATGGACCGTCGGAGACCAGCCAATATATCGTTCAGATGTCGAGGAAATGTATTCCCAGATGCGTCAGGAGGGGACACCGATTCCGGGAGACCCTTATTGCATTATCCCGGAGCAATTGGCTGTCCAGAAACTATATCTTCATCAGGCACGTCTGGATACTATCGAAGCCCCGGAAGCGCAGGTGAAGGCCAGCGTAGAGCGCCGGCTGGATTTCTTTATCGCTAATCTCGGATCCAAGGAGAAGGTAGAGGAATATTTCCATAAATCCATCCCGGCTCTCAGGGAGCAATTGGCCGAGGTCATGCGTTCCAATTACATTACAGAGCAGGTACAGAGCTCCCTTACTAAGGATCTTAAGCCGACTCCGAATGAGGTGCGCAAATACTACAACTCGCTGCCGGAGGATAGTATCCCGTATGTTCCGATGCAAGTTGAGACTCAGATAATCCAGCTTAACCCTACGGTACCCAAACAGGAGATCGATGATATCAAGGCCCGGCTTCGCGATTACGCGGATCGCGTTAACCGCGGAGATGCCGAATTCTCTACCTTAGCAATCCTCAACAGTGAGGATCCCGGTTCGGCTATGCAAGGTGGTGAGACCGGATATCATGGACGCGCCGACTGGGTGCCTGAATTCGCGAATGTGGCTTTCAACCTCTCTGACCCGAAGAAGGTTTCACGAATCGTTGAGACAGAGTATGGCTACCATATCCTCCAGCTTATCGGAAAACGTGGAGACCAGGTGAATGTACGTCATATATTGCTGAGGCCTAAGGTATCGGATAGCGAGCTTCGAGAAGCTACCCGTAGTCTGGATTCGCTCCGAAGAGAGATCGTAGCCGGCACTTTCCCGTTTGAGGAGGCTGCCAAATATGTTTCCCAGGATAAGGATTCCCGCAACAATAAGGGAATAATGGTCAATCAGCAGACCGGTTCTTCCCGCTTTGAGATGCAGGATCTGCCGGCAGAGATCGGCCGACATATAGAATCTCTCCAGCCTGGTGAAATCTCGGAAGCCTTCATAATGAAGGATCCTAAGAAAAATTCAGATGTGGCAGTGATAGTGAAACTCTCGGAACGTATCCCGGGCCACCGGGCAACCTTGCAGGAGGATTACAACCTTATCAAGCAGATGTATGAGGCCCACATGCGCCAGGAGGCGGTCAAGGAATGGGTAGAAAAGAAGATCAAGGAGACTTACATAAAAATCGCTCCGGGTTGGGGCGAATGTGAGTTCAGCTACGAAGGATGGATAAAATAAAGAGTTCCAAAGAAAATATAAGAATAAAGGGGGTGGCCCACGATCCACGGCGGGTAGCCGTGGCATTGGCGGCCATCCTCCTTGTCGCTTTCGGCTCTTTAGTCAGACAGGCTTGGGCTCAGCAACCCTCTAACCAACAGCAGACACAGACCCGGGATCCATTCGGACGTCCTGCTCCTACCAAACCCTTTAAGCCCACCGTTCCCTCGGCCAACCGCTACCGTAGCGACCGGGTGTTCTTGGAGAAGGCTGATTCGCTCTTTAAGATCGGCACTGATACCATAGCCCGTCAGATTGTGAAAGGGAATGTGGTTTTCCGTCATGGCAACATGTGGATGTATTGCGACTCGGCTTATTATTACCCGGAACGCAACTCCATGGATGCTTTCGGACATGTCAAGATGGTTCAGGGCGATACACTGTTTGTGTATTCGGACAAGCTGTATTATGACGGCGATGCTCGTTTCGCCTCCCTCTTCAGAGGGATTTCGGAACCAAAGGTCAAACTGAAAGATCCCCAAGGTACCCTGCTCACCGATACCCTATATTATGACCTTAACAGCGAGATAGGAAGCTACGATTGCGGTGGAATATTGGAGGATAACCAGAACACCCTCACCTCCATCTACGGACGCTATTTGACTTCGACTCATGATGCGGACTTCTTTTATGATGTAGAGCTGCTGAACCGCCGCGACGGGTATCGGCTCTTATCTGACACTCTCTATTACAATACCGGGACAGGTCTGGCCCGTATCGACTCCCCTACCCGTATTTACGGCAAGAACGATACCATCCATACCGCCAAGGGATGGTATGATACCAATACGGATAATCTCGAACTCTTTTCCCGTTCTCTGATAGCCCATACGGATTCCAGTGGTAATGTTACTACAATCGAAGGGGACTCTATAGTCTATGACAAGAAGAACCGTGTTTCAAGAGCATATACTTTCAACCGTTTCAACGGTCGACCGGTAGTGCTCACTGATACAGCCCATAAGATGTTATTGACAGGCCTTTTCGGTCTTTATAATGACTCTACGCGGGAGGCGATGTCCACCGGCTACCCTCTTCTGAGGGAGTATTCACGCCCGGATACAATCTACCTCCGTGCCGATACCATCCGCACTTTAATTTATACCCAGAAGGTATGGCCGGATACGTTGAAGGAATTGGCGGCTATGTTTACTCCTCCGAATCCGGAGTTGGAGGTATTCGAGGATAATCTCCGGAAAGTACCAGCTATGACCTTGGAAGATTCCATAGCTTTGGATTCATCGCTGATGATTCCTAAGGAGTTCCACTTAGCCCGCGCCTACAATCGCGCCCGCTTCTTCAACAAAGATATTCAGGGGGTAGCCGATTCGATGGTCTTCATGGAGATAGATTCTATGCTCAGGATGTTCCGCAAACCTATTGTATGGAGCGGAGAGAGACAGGTAAGTGGTGGGGACCGCCGTAACCCGGGGGAGATATGGATGCACTTCAATGATTCTACTGCCGATTGGGCCATATTGCCTCAAAGCGGTTTGATGACTGAGCAGATAGACTCCGCCGAGTACTTCTATAATCAGCTTGCGGGCAAGAAGATGAAGGCATACTTCGAGGACCAGACTCTGAAGCATTTGGATGTCTCGGGGAATGTCCAGACCCTCTTCCTCCCCGCTGAGGAGGATTCGACATACAATCGTCTTGTGCTTGCCGAATCGTCATACCTGACTTTAGATATGGCTGATGGGGACATAGACCGTATCAAGATGTGGCCGGAAGTGAATGGACAGGTAACGCCGATCTTTCTTGTCAAGCCCCGTCAGAAGGTATTGGAAGGATATGAAGGAAGGTTATGGCTGTCGGCCATTCGTCCAAAGGGTATCCTGATCGGGGATAAGATAGTTTGGGATGATGACTTGGGAGAGGTTTCCCAGGAACTTGAAGATTATTTCAATCAATGAGCGATATAATTCAGTTGCTGCCGGATTCGGTGGCGAACCAAATAGCAGCCGGTGAGGTAATCCAGCGGCCTGCTTCTGTCATAAAGGAGTTGGTGGAGAACGCCGTAGACGCGGGAGCGACTGAGATCAGTTTGTATATCAAAGATGCGGGTCGCACTCTCATCCAGGTCATAGATAATGGCCGGGGAATGTCGGATACGGATGCGCGCATGGCTTTCGAACGACATGCCACTTCCAAGATCCGTAAGGCGGATGATCTTTTCACTTTACATTCCATGGGGTTCCGTGGTGAGGCCTTGCCATCAATATGCGCTATCTCGCGGGTCGAGATGCGGACACGTACGCGCGGCAGCCAGATAGGCACCCGTCTCGTAATCGAGGGTTCCAAGGTCGAATCCCAGGAACCGGATATCTGTGAGGAGGGAACCTCGATTGCTGTCCAGAATCTTTTCTTCAATGTTCCGGCTCGCCGTAAGTTCCTGAAGAGTGATAATGTCGAGCTAACCAATGTCATGAGGGAGTTCGAACGGCTCGCACTGGTAAACAACAATATCAGGATGAAGATTGATACCGGCTCAAAGACTATAGACCTGATGGCCGGTACTTTCCGCCAGCGTATCGCTGATTTATGGAAGAATAACCTGAATGCCCAGTTGGTGCCGGTTGAGATCGATACTCAGTTGGTAAAGATCACGGGGTTTGTTTCGCGCCCGGAGTTTGCCCGTCGGCGCAATGCTCTCCAATTCCTGATTGTAAATGGGCGCAATATGCGGCACCCCTATTTTCATAAGGGAATCGTAACCTGTTTTGAACCTCTTATCGCGCCCGACACCCAACCCTGCTATTTCATCAAATTCGAGGTTGATCCCCAGACCATAGATGTCAATATCCATCCTACCAAGAATGAGATTAAGTTTGAGTTCGAACAGGAGATATGGAAGATTCTGACAACAGCGGTCAAATCAGCATTGGGAATGTTTTCGGCAGTCCCTTCTATAGATTTCGAACATGATGTGATACCCGCAACTCCGACCGGGGTTGAGGAGAATGTTCCACAGTCCTCTTTCGAGCCTGGTTATAATCCGTTTGCAATCGGAAATGATTCCAATAATTTGGAGACTTTGACACCTCCAACAGATTCTTCCCGGTCTTTTGGCTCTACCCATTCGTCCGGAATCCGGACTTTCGAACCGGTTTCTACCGGACGTACTTATGAACCAAGGAAAACTTCAACTGCCAACTGGGAGTCCCTTTATGCCGGATTTATGGATGCTGCCCGTTCTTCGGCGGCCAAAAGTCGCGAGAACGCTATCCCGGAACCCGCTTCTGAGCCTTCTTTATTGAGCGAGGAGAAGACTGAGACTGCGGGTAACATCTGTATGCAAATCGGTCTGAAATATATCGTCACTACGGTGCGGGAGGGTCTGATGGTGATAGACCAGCATCGGGCGCATACGCTGATACTCTTTTCAAAGTTTATTGGGATGAGAAGGCGTGGCGAACAAGTTTCGCAACGCGTATTGTTCCCGGAGATCCTGACTTTGGATGCTGGCCAACAGCAAGCTTTAGCGGGAGTAAAGGAAGAATTGGCTGCTTTAGGATATATAATTGAGGTCGATGAGGAGAATGAGGGGATTTGCCGTATATGCGGTACTCCACCCCGTGAACCGGGTATGGCGGAGCCGAAGGATGTGATCCTTCGGATGTTGGATTCGCTGATTGAGGATTCGGCTAATTACGGTAAAGATGTAACGCCGGGTAAGAGCATGATGGAGCGCACCACCCTCCTCATGGCCCGCGCCTCAGCCATAGTCCGTGGCCGTCGCCTGACCTCGACCGAGATGGAATCCTTGGTAGCAGAGTTATTCCAGCTCCCCGACCCCGCCCTCACCCCCGACGGCAACAAAGTCTACACCATCCTCACCCCCCACCACCTCGAACAACTCCTCGACTAAAAAACTATATTACAGGAGCTTCAAGCATAGTAACTTTATCGCCGTGAGTTAATTTCAGCTTCTACCAACTTCACACGTGCTTGAAGTTCCTCAGCAGAAGGTAATAGATTCCTTTCATCAGTGATATTGACATTATCATAAGAGGCTACTCCCATTGGTGTATGCACTCCTCTGAAGGCCCAACGCACCTCCGTCTCATCCTTATCACTGCATATCAGTAACCCGATAGTGGGATTATCATCAGGTCCTTTTAATAATTCATCTACTGCGCTTACGTAATAATTGAGTTTTCCGGCAAATTCCGGTTCAAAAGGCCTTACTTTGAGTTCTACAACTACGTATGCTTTAAGTTTTATATGGTAAAACAACATATCAATGCGACGGCTACGGCCATTGACTATAAACTCTTTCTGGCGACCGACAAAAGCAAATCCGGTTCCAAGTTCGAGAAGAAAGCGGGTGATGTTCTCCTCAAGGGCATTTTCCAGGCTCTTTTCATCGTACCCTTTAGGCATAGTAACGAAGCCAAAGTCATAATTATCCTTAGTAATTTCTTGCGCGAGTTTGCATTGATTTTCTGGAAGGAATTTTTTGAAATTAGTTAGTGCCTGACCGTAGTTCTTATAAAGATTAGCTTTGAGACACTGGTTTAAGGCTGATCTACTCAGGCCTTCAACAATACACTGTTTCAGATAGAACAACGCTTCATCGACTGAAGAACATTTGGATATAATATCGCTCTGTTGCCCCCAGCCAACCATTCCCAAGATAATTGGAAATCCTTCCTCTCTGCCAATTCCTGCCATGGCCTGTGGCAGTTTTATATTGTGGTTAGTATTAGCGTGTTGTACTTCTGCCACAAGCTGTGGCAGTTTTTCAAGAGCCTCTGGAGTAGAGAAGAAAAGATACCATTGTTTCATCCTCCACAGATTGCGTGAACTGAATCCATTTTCACTTGGAAAAGTATTCTGTAAGTCAAGACTAAGCTGTTCCACGACTCCTGAACCCCAGCGTTCTTCCGCTTTGCACATTACCAGATCCCGCCCAATGCTCCAGTTAAAACGTAACTTTTCCTCATTCACTCGGAATGTAGCTTTAACTTGGGCAGATCGGTAACGTAATATAATTTCGGAAAGCCATGATGAGTAATCAGAGTCAATTCTGAAATCCTTACCTCTTACGATATATGGGGTCTCTTTTCCCTTATCCATATGCAAATTTAGCGAATTATTCTGATGCTCTGAAATTAATCTATTATGGCCGACAACATTTTTTGAGGGGACAGTAATAAATAGTAGATAACAGAAACGACTTTCCACATCGTCTCAAACCGGTCACAATTTTAATCATGCCATTGTGTCGTCTGGCAATCAACTTGT
>CAZKJP010000083.1:0-12535 GCA_964553075.1 uncultured Sangeribacter sp.
GGCAAAATGTTTGAGGGCCGTTTTGTACAGAAACGGCAAAATGTTGGAAGCCTGATTTGTACAGAAAAGGCAAAATGTTGGCCTTTATCGAGTAGACTGAGACTGGGAGGAGGCGCGTCCTCGCGCCGTAAATACACCTGGGTTATTTCACGGGGCGACGACGCCCCTCCTCCCAGTTAAAGGGCGCTCCCTATATCCCTTGAATCCTATTTTTTGTGAGTAGAGTGGTTATAAAAATATTTCGGATTTCAGGGTTAGACCGGTGGTTTTTAGGGTGAGGTTGAGGCTGTTTTCTTCCCATTCAAGACAATCCTCGGTATTGAAGGTGATTCTCCAGCCATCTTCGACCGAAATCACCTTGATTTGCGATGCACAATTCGACTTTACCTCCAGACGACCGCTCATCTTGAATGGTTTACCACCGCGTTGGACACTAACTAAATACTCCCCTTTTCCAATTTTTCGGTCTAAAAGATGCAAGTCCTTCCGGAGGCTGCGGTAAAGATCCTGAAGCTTACAGGCGCGGGTCTGACGCTGTGCATCCGGGAACCATTCAGACAGCGATTTCAATTCCGCTTCACCCTTAGTCAGTTCTTCAAAGGATGCAATCTCCTCATAATGCCTTTCAAGTGTGTTCAATTTATCCTCCATGCCGCGATCATAAGCTGTATATTCGGCTATCAACTTTCCACGGGTCACGGAATCGAATGGATATAGGATATAGAGAGCATAATTTTCCTCGCCGCTCTTCTTGTCGACTGACCGTTCCCAGTAAGTATCGCTGCTTTTGGCTAATGTCACGTCTGTAAGAAAAGGGAGTGCGGCGCTCCGAGAGTCAACCCGGCTCACAAACGTTTCCCACTCATCCCCTTCTTTCACTCCCATTTCCGAAATGACTTCGCTCCGCACGTTGACCGCGATGCTCCCTACGACCTGACGCAGCAGCTCCGCCTCAGCCTCATGCTGCGCCTCGGCTAAATTGGAGCCATAGACCATCACCAACAGATGGTCAACCGGTTTCTGCTTCAGCCATTCCGGAGTTTTGGACGCGCTGCGCTCCAATACCTTCATCTCGGCATTTGACTCTCCAAAAGAGAGAATAAACAGACACAACAATAGGCAGCGGGAAACAACACTCAATCTCATAATCCCATCTCCTTATTTTCCTTTTCGGTCGCCTCGGCAATCTTTTTCTTTCCTACCCGGATAAAGCGCACGAATGATGAATCGCTGACATTTATCTCATTAGCAAGCGATTCCGAGGGACTCAAATTTTCTTTTACCAACCCCTTCAAGGAGATGGTCATAGTATGCCATATTTGCTCAGGATTGCCGGCGCTGACCATCTCCAGAGCGAGGGTGCCTCGCGCGGCCGCGACATTCCGGGTCATTCCTGATGTCTTCCTAACCTCTTTAACTTCTAAGATAGGGACTATCAAGTAACGGGCATCCTCGCATCCGCATCCTACCCGGCCCAAAACACTCCGCATCTTCTGTATCAGCACTCCCGCCTCGGGAGCATCCGGATCAGCCAAAGCTACCTGAAAACATATATCCGCATCAGTCTTTGGGTCAGTAGTCTCTCCTACTTCACCGGCCATCCCAAGAGTGCACCAGAAAGTGAGTACCGCCAATAATAGAAATCTAAAGACTTTCATAACAGATCGCTTAAAACAGTAATCCGGCTGAAACAAAATATCCGCCTCTATTCGCACCAATATCCTTCATCGCATCCTTCAGAAAATTCGTATCCTTTATCACTCCCAATCCATGATGGAAAGCGTATCCGGCCTCTATCATAAGGCGGCAAGGATAGGCGATATTGATGTTCAGCCTGATACCGACAGGAACTCGGAGAAAGTATCCTCTCAGCTTGTCTTTCTTATCATCTTCGGTATCTTGCTTTGCCTCTACCATCTCCCCATCATCAAACTCGGCCATGACGAAAGGCATAAGGTCGAAGAATCCCAAAAAGGTCTTGCCTATACCGTAACCCAGTCCGAAGTTATAGAAATGGGGAGACTTATATCCGGTCTCATCATGCTCGAATACGCGGCCTGGCTTCAGGGTCTGGCTATAACCTATTTTGACAAGAGCATGGCTATAAAGGCCTGATCTGGTAAAGCCGAAAGCGAAATCACCGACTATACCCGCGCCCCACATTCTCTCAGTTATCATTCCCTGCGCTCCAAAACTAAAGTTGGAGGAGTGGCTAACTGTAGCAAGGTCTCCATTCTTCATGCTACCTCTGGTCCCGGACACTCTGAAGAAATGGGCATATCTTCCGTTATTGTCGAACGCGCTCACCTTTCCCCGGGCAATGCGTTTGCTACGCAGGTTCCCATTCCGGTCCTCTTCCTGACGGTAAATCGAGACATTATCACCTTTCCTCACTCCGGCCTTGTCGCCAAGGTCAAAGCTATTGTAGCTCATCAGCTGGCCGTAATGCTTGAAATCCACATGCTCTTTCTCCATTGCCGTAACCAATGCTCCGAGCGTAAAATCCTCAGCCTCAGGAGTCTCAATATACTGAAGAGGGATCTGGATGGCCTGATAAGCCTCCGGATTTTCCCATGCTTCATAAATCTGGCGGATTATACCGTCATCCACAGCTACCTTGTAGATATAATCGCAGTACTTTGTGCGTGTCTTTTGCTCCCCTTTATCGTTAATATAAGGCTTCTCATACTGGAGTCTCACGAAAAGGTAATTATTGGTCAGGATGGGGTTAATATCATCCCTCAATACATTCTCGGCACCAAGAATATCCATGGCCGCGCGTTCACGGTCACTCCGGATGTTATTGAGTTCGGCGCGCCGCCTGAGCTCGGTATCATAAAGCTTGTTACCGTCGAAACCGAGCAGCTCGTCGATCACCAGACGTCCGGCATTCAGATTTCTCAGATAAGAGCTCATCTGCGTCTCCGATGGGAAAATGGTATCACGCGGCGCCAAAGTCATGGGTATCCGACTCTCCACCGGGGAGACTATGAATTTCTCATACAAGTCCCCATTACGGTAATCCCCTATCGTAGCTATACCTATCACCTGACTCTTCTCTTCAAGAAAGAAATTCCCTTCCTTGGCGTGTATTATTCCCGATAATGCCATTCCGGCAATGGCTACCGCTATTAATATAATTACTCTTTTCATCCTTATTTGTATGTGACGAAGTAGTCAAACTTCTTCATTACTATTCATCCGAACTTCCGAGGGTTACCAGAACTTTCCCAATCCCTATCGGCATGGTTGACATTGAAACTCCTAAAGAAGCCATCTCGTTCTCCATACCCTTAATGAATGAGCTGGCATCCAAAGCCTTTGGCTTGTTACCGAATTTCCCTTTGCCGAACAGAGGCATCCTGACTTGATTGAAAGCAAGACGGGTGCGGGATTTTTGCGGCTGCGAGTGACAACCATTCACGCAGTTCTCATCGAGCCAATACTCGATATACTCGGCCAACTCCCCCTCTCCACCATCTTTGCTGACTGTAGATTCCATGTGAAGCGGGCAGTCGTCGGCGATCATGAACACTATCGAGCCCTCGCGCCCTTCCCTCTCCATATTCTCAAAATGACGGTTGATGCGTTCGTAGAACATCGGCATCAGATCATGCATCGACTCCTTGACAAGAAGGCCGGGCGAAGCACATGAATTACGGCTTCTCCCGACATCCCCGTGAAGGATCTTTCCGGAAGCCGCATCGGTTGAGGTCACCCGGAACTCAATCGATTTGTTCGGACCCACCTTTACCTCATCAAGGCTCATGGAGAGCATTATATCGGCGCTTCCATAGCGTGAGAGACGATCAACCTCGCTCTCCACTATCATTCCGTCTCCTTTGGAGGTCAGCAACATCGAATATACCTCCTCAGTATCGGCATTAGCTAAAGATTGTTCCAACGACAGCATAGGATAGTTCTCACTGGCCATCAGATCTCCCATCGAAGCTATAGCGCTCTGCATATCGGGATTCGAGAGGGCCTTGGTGTAATCACAATTTCCGTCAGCATCTATGTATCCCTTCCTCTGACACCAGTCAGCTGCCGGGACAATCATAATGGTAGGCTTTTTCGCCACCTGCGCCATTCCCTCGGAACATGGAGACAGCAATAGCATTAAGAACCCTGCTACTGCGATTAATATCTTTCTCATTTTAATTTCCCTTATATTCAAAATGGTCGTTCAGACCCTTAGTCCACCCTTTCTTCTGAAGCATGGCTCGCAGACCGGAATAATCTATCACTAAGCTTAGCCCGACCTTCCTACCGTTAGGAGATTTCACATTATCAGCTCCTTTCGGGTAGGTAGAGCTGACATCCTGCACATAATTGAGATATTCCCCCGAAGTTATCATCTGAGCAATCTCAATGCGGTGATCTTCGAATTGGGAGGGGGTCATGAGCGCGGGAAGGTTGGTGACGCCGCTGGTGTTGGCGGATGCGGTGATGCCGGTTTTCAACGCGGCCAAGAAAGCATCCTTACGGGCCTGCTCAATAGCTTTATCAGCATTCTTTGCTACGGCCCAAGCCTTAACGAAATATCCACCTGAAGAGACACCGGTCATCTCCACCGTCAAAGGATGATCCAAATCTACATTCGGCTTCTTAGCCTCAGCAACGTGGCCAAAAGCGACCATCATCACAACGGCCAAAAATATCCTCAATATCAGTCTCATTCTCTATTTATAAGAACCTCGTTTACCCAATAACCGGGAGATTATTTCGGTCTGGATTGGAACACCGGTAGATTCTCTATGATGGTTAAGTGATTATCAAAGAAAAACGCTGAGATATAATTGTCATACTTCATAGTGGTGATATAATCCACAGTCCCGGGTACATCAGTGAAGTATATGGAGTAGTCGGTCCATTTATCTTTATACACAGGCACTACAGCCTGATCCCCTATCTCACCCGGAGTATCAGATTTGTAGTTGGTCAGCCTCTTCCCATCCTTGGTCTCAGCAAATGTCTGATTCAAATCAGTCTGAGCGACATATACGTACAATTTCTCATATTTGGCCTCGGCATTTATCCTCATTCTCATCTTCACTTCGATGGTATTCCCTTTCTGCTCGGCCCTCACTACTTGTACATCCACTCCTTCCCAATAGGGAGTCACCTTCGGAGTGACACGTGTCTTCTCATCTTCCTTTAGATAATAGGCTACGATCTCTTTAGGTGAGATAAATGGTTGCACTCCGGCCGGAAGCCTATCCTCTACCAATCCCATCTCAATATCATCCGGACTCAGATCTCTGGTGTACTTAGTGAGCCCTAAAATACGAAGACTCCTGTCTTCATTTACCATTATTATACACTCTCCCTTTCCACCCTTTGCATTAATCCAATCAGCTTTGATGACACCGTTCTCAACCCGAGGATTAGTGAGTTTGAATTCTTCTGTGTTTGCAAAAAGGAGTTTTTCCTTATACTTGCCGAAACCAGGAGCTTTGGACCCTCCGAAGGTACGGGTCAGCTTTTTGGCATTCATAAAATCTTTAGGAAGCCTCCTGAAACTGGATTCTTTTTCAGTGAATACCTGGGTAAAGTCAGGAGTATTTCCATTTACAAAATCCAGAGTCAGATACATCTGCTTCCTTACTCCATTGCTTTTCATATCACATTCATAGACTCCCGCTACGTTAATAGGTTCCGCAGCGAAGACAAGAGAGGGTATCAGACAGAGAGCGAGCAAAATCATTGCTCCCATTCTCTTAAAACTGTTCTTCGGGAAGAAATTAGCTTTATTCATGATGGTTTTCAGTTAGTTGGTTAAAGCGTACCTCTTGATTTCAAGAGGTATAATTTCCGCTTTATCTCGTTAAACTATATATTTTGGTTGGGTCATTAATGACTTGCAAAGGTAAGACAAATATTTCAAATTACCCCCCCCCAATTGTTAAAATACGTTAATTAGAAAATTTTACTGTTTTTCTGAGGTCAGTTATCCTTTTTTCTATATCTTTACGCCGTAATACTCAATTAAATAATCATCTAATAAATAATCATCTAAAAAAATTATGCGATGAAAAAGATCATTACCTTAGCTATTGTTGCCTGCGCATTGATTGTAGCCAGCTGCAGCAAAGGCTCTGGAGACAAACAAAAAGGGGATCCCCTTTATGGAATGTGGGCTGACCCCCATTACAACTACGCTCTTATTCTCTCTGAAGACTCTATTTCCTATATGCTGAACGAAATGAACGGAATCGAGTTCAGGACCGCGTTTCAGAAAAAGGATAAGAACACCCTGACTTTCGAGATCCCTGAAAATGGCAAGGGCACTCTTACCTTGAACCCCGAGACGGAGGACATAACAATGGTCCTGGAACTTGCGGATGGTCCTCAGACTATAAATATTCCGGCTCATGACCATTTTGGTCTCGCCACTACAGCACCCCACATTGCCTCGACCTTCCTGTTTGAGGAGGACATGGAGACCGTAGCCGATACCTTGCGAAGTGACCGCTTCCTTCCCTTAGTAGCTGACAAGGAAGATAAGGTTGCTCTACTGCTTCCCAATGGGAAAAAGGGATGGATCAAGGGAGAGAAGATAAGCCTTGTAAGAGGCAAACTCACTCCCTATTTCCTGGAACAGCAATATTCTCGGGAGCTGGAGGATCTCCGTGGTCATAAAGACCGCATCGAGTCTTACTCCTTCACGAAGATGCCTAATGGTAAGACCGGAGTGCTGTTCAGTCGTATATTCATGAATGGCTCGCCAGCTCAGGAGCAGTATTATGCCGGTGATTTAGACGGGATAAAACTTAACGTTAGTCACTCTTTCTCTGACTATACAGCCTGGGAAGAGGGCAAGATGGAATCCGCCACTCCCTTAGACAAGCCTTTTGAGATCACAATGGTTGACTGCTTAGGAGCTCAGCCCTTTATCCAGATTGGAAACAAAGTCTTCTATCAAACCCCGCAAGATTTTTAATATTCCTCCTGAGTACTTATAATTGGTATAAAGAATTAAAATCACTTCATTATGAAATCTACAATCATTAAAATCCTCCTCTCGCTGTTGGCCATACTGAGTCTGACAGCCTGTGGCGGTCCCAACCGCAAAGATCCCCAGAGCGTAGCCGACGCAGCCCTGAAATGCTGGATCAGCCAGGACTTCAAGGGCTTGCAAAAGCTCGTGTATCCCGAGAACGAACAAGCCAAACAAGCCTTTGAGCAACTTGGCAAATTTGCCGAAGAAATGAAAGCTAAGAGTGGTAAAGACGACTCCCAAAAAGAAAAGCGTGACTTCAAAGACTATGAAATGAAGTCGATGAAAGACCCCTTTGGCTATGAACTCAATGATGACACCAAAGAACTAAAAGTACGGTATCGGTACTCTGAAGGAGGTAACGTAACGATTGAACTTCAAAAGATCGACGGCAAGTGGTATCTTTACTGCATCCCTCTCATGTAAAACCGTTCAACCCCAGTTTGCAAAATTACAAAAGAAAGCATAAAAGAGCCGGGCTTCTTGTTGTACTGGCCGGGCTCATGAATAGCTATCTGCGACGGGGGGCCGCGTAGCGGCCGGAAGCCCCTGTCGGGGGCTCCTATCTCCGTTAAACCCCGGGCCGGCAATGCCTGTAAGGTATTGCCGAGTCCGGGGAACCCGTCCATATATCATCAGGGGTGACGGAATGCCCGTAGGGTATTCAGGTCTCCGTTGCACCTGCGTTTTATGTTTTCTGGGAATCACCCTTAACGACCCTACAAAAAATCACGATTTAGAGACCGTACAGGTACAAATTTTTGCGATTATAACCACCATTTCTACAAAAAAATTACGATTATACCCCCTCTCCACCCTCGGCCAATTCAATAATAAGGTTTCTCCAAAGAGGTCTATATGAATGGCAACTCTATAAAAAAACCAAACCCGATAGCTTGAAACCAGAGGCTACCGGGAATAAACATTGCAAAGATAATGCTTATTTTATTAAGCAACAAATTCTCATTCGAAAAATTGGAGAAAGATTCTCGATTTAAGTATTATTAGCCTTTATAAAGTATTTATTTTGTCGCAAATTCCGCTCACATCGTCTAATCCGTACAAGAGCGATGGCCCATCTATATCAAGCCATGCTAATAGTGTCAATATGCGATCATAGCGGTTGATGGCATAAGAGATATCTATCACGTTGCGATGAATCCCATTCCCAAAACAGATTGGTTCATGATGGGCTATACGATTACGAAGATTATTTATATAGTCCAGTTCTTGAAAGATATATGTATTATCGTATCGTTGGATTCTATTGGAACGGGGCTTATTAGGGAAAATAGATAGGAGATCTTGCCCCGTAAGGTTGTACTGTACGTTTGAAAACATATACTTCCAGACTCCAAACTCCATCTTAGAAAGAAGTTTATTATGGCTGTAAGCACCGGATCTCATCAGTTCATCGTAGGCCTTCTTAATAATTTTCTTGGTCTTGTACACCCTATGATCTGAATAGAAGATCCCGTTAGGTAAAATCAAATCTCGTAGCCAATCATTGCCAAGCAGCGTAATAAAATGTTTATTAATTTTATTACGTAACGCCACTTCAAAACATCCGATGACTGCCAAGAATTCCTGGGAAAGTCTGATATTATACCTATATAAGGTCATCGCCTTGCGTGTATTGAAAGTACAAGCTATTAGATACCTCTGAACTCGGTCACGAGAAATTATATCTTCAAATACGGCATACTTCATTGTTTATCATTCATTAAGTGTGATACTAATTTACAAAACAAACCGCATCGGTCATTGCGCGAGTTCAAGCTGATTGCTGACCAATTGGTAATATTTTCCTTTTTTAGAGATGAGTTCGTCATGGGTACCCTCCTCAACAATCCTACCTTGCTCGATGAAAAGTATACGATCCGCGTTACGCACCGTTGAAAGACGGTGGGCCGCAATGATTAAAGTTTTACCCTTCTGGAGGCGTTGAATGCTTTCACTTATCCGGCGTTCATTAGAGGCATCTAAAGAAGAAGTGGCTTCATCCAAAAACAGTATGTCGGGGCTTTTATAAAGAGCTCTTGCTATTAGCAATCTCTGTTTTTGCCCTCCGCTCATATCCACACCTGCTTGGCCTATACGCGTAGAAAGACCCATAGGCAATGAATCCACAAACTCTTTCAGCCCGACTATCTCAAGCACTTGCTTCACTCTTTCAGTATCCCCACTCTCGGAACTAAGGGTAATATTATTGGCAATTGTATCACTGAATATATATCCCGATTGCATTACAACCCCACAATGGGAAAGCCAACTATCACGGTCAAGAGTTCCAATATCAATTCCACTCAGTTGCAACGTCCCCTCCTGCGGTTCATAGAATCCTAACATCAGCTTAATTAAGGTCGATTTTCCACAACCACTCTCCCCCACTATCGCGGTAGTTGTACCGGGTTCTATCTTCAGATTCATGTTATGGATTACAAAGGGATTCGATTTACCGGGATAGCGAAATGAAACATTCTTGAGTTGTATGCGCGGATCCGTGTATGGGAGGGTGGGAGTATCTTGGGAAGGTATATTCATAATCTCGTCTAACCTCTCGTATGATATGCGCGCATCCTGAATCTGAGAAGTCATGGAGATCAGACTTTGGAATGGTCCGGAAAGACGTCCTACTATATACCCGACAGTCAGCATCTCACCAAAAGTCAGGTTCCCCTTAATTACAAGGGTCGCACATACTCCTGTAATGGCTAACTCCTTGAGCCTTGCTACCAAGGACTGACCTCCTGACATAGCGGTATTAAGGAACCAACTACGCCTGGCGAGCGAGATTTGCTTCTGTTGTAAATCTTCCCATTGAGATAACCGGGAATGATGCGCTCCGGCAGTTTTAATCTCGGTCATTCCGTTTATAAGCTCATACACGTTGTTCCGATTTTCCGACAGCAGAGCGAAGTTCTCATAATCAATGCTTCTTCTTCGCCTTAGGAAAAAGGAGGTCCAGAGTATTTCCACTCCAGTCAAAAGGATAAAGAAGAGGAAGAGCCACAAATTATACCAGATTAGCAGTCCTGAGAATACCAACAGGTTCAGTACTACAAAAAGTGTACTGCTCGGTATCTGCATCAAGAAGCTCTTCAATCTCGACTGATCATCTAATTTTTGTATTAGATCAGAGGATATTTTTCGATCAAAGAATGAAAGAGGGAAGGATATCAGGTTGGCCAAATATCGGCGGGTCATATCCAGATTCATGATGAGTCCGAGTTTCATCATAATATACTGTACGATATTTGAGGAAACCAAGTTCCCAATTAACACCGCAAATTGTCCTGCTATAAGCAACCAAACTAATCCGATATCCCTTAATGCGATACCCTTATCGACAGTATTTTGCAACAGCAATGGAGCGGCCAAGTCTGCCACCATACAAATTAGAGAGAACAGGATTATTAACCCGAACGACTTACGGTATCTCAATGTTTCTCTACGGATAGCGGAAAGTATGCCCTTTAACGTGCTTTGCTGAGAAAATTGTATTTGATCAAAATCATTTCCGGGCTCCGCTACAACGACTATCCCTTTATCTGCGTCCCCCTTCCAGAACTTAATGAAGCTTTGAGCATCGAAAACCCGTTTATCTTCAGCAGGATCGGCGATAAAAAATCGGTCGTGCTTAGCATCATAATGATGTAGGACTACAAAATGCTGTTGTTGCCAGTATACAATCGCCGGACACGGGATACGCCTTATATCATTTTCTGATATACGCAGAGCTGCGCTCTCCATTCCGATAGATGAAAAGGCGTCAGTAAGATCTTTTAATGAGACTCCGAGTTTGGAAGTTTCCGCAATATTCCGAAGGGTTCTTAGAGAAATGCGCTTGCCATAATGCTGCGCGATCATACGCACACATGTTATGCCGCAATCTGATTTCTCAAGTTGCCTGAAATGCTTAAAACGAGGCCGTCTTAATCCCATCAAGATACTCCTATATTGTCAATCTTAAGATTCCTTCAGAAAACGTTCCTCAAAACGCTCAAGAATCATATCATCGATCTTCTCTGGAGTATAGCCGATGTTACAGTTTTCATGATGGGCATTCTCAATGCATTTTGTCTTGCAACCCCCGCCACAAATAGGAGCGATCCTACATTCATGACATATTTTCTTGGTAAATCGGCTTCCCATGCGTTCCTGATAACGTTCTTCATCCCATACAATCTCCCCGGAAGACTTAAGTTCCCCTAACCGACTCTCTGAGGTAAAGTCTCGCGCAGTACAGGCAAATACGTCCCCGTTATAATTTATCACTACTTCATTGACCTTATCACCATAACAGGAATTAGCAACGTAATTCATCACCTTCTGATTGTGGACATTATAGCCAATCTTGCGAAGACGATCTCGCAACTCCTTTACCTTGGAATCCCTTTCATTTGCGATTTTGGAATCTGCGTCTGAGTCCTGCCATACTTTTTGGAAATCGACTCCTACCTTAGTCCGACATTCCTCGGGCCAATTCTCAACTATCTCTACTATTTCTTCCGTACTGGCTATATTCTTACTGGTATAATTTACCCTAAGAATAACGCGGACGCCCGCCATTGCGAGCTTTCTTATGTTATTCAGGATAACATCGAATGACGGGACATTTCCTTTTCCGAACCTCGTCTTGTTATGGTTATCTCGTCCTCCGTCCAAGGTTATCTGAAAAGATGTCGGGAAATCTTTAAGGAACTCGATCATCTGGTCGTTAAGCAGGAATGAGTTAGAAGTGAAATGAACACTTAAATAGATACCGGCCTCCAGAGTAAGTTCACGCATTCCGGTAAGGATTGGTCTGACAACCTGATCAAACCGCATAAGAGGCTCCCCACCGAAAAAGGATATGTGGAGTTCACGGAGATTAGGCAGTTCTTTAATTTTGCGCTTAGCTAATTCCTTTATTCCCTGTACCGTCTCAGAACTCATAGCCGATCCCTTTACATGGTTCTCATAGCAGTACCAGCAGTTGAAATTACAGTCCAGAGTGGGATTGACTATAATCTCAAAGGTGGTATCTTGATGATCAACATTATGGATAATTTCTTTAAGTTCCCCGACCTCATCTTTGTCATCTTCCACAGTGATACCCGCCTTTTCCAACTGTGATAAGAATTCGGGCGACATGGAATGCCACTCCTGATTTTTAATCTTAGAAAAAGCGACCTCACTTTCCTTTTTTATACAAAGGAAAGAGTCAGTAAGAGCTTGGAAAACAACCCCTGTACCATTGGGGAGATTAATAAATGATGTCCAACGACTTAGTTTCATGTCAGAAATTGTTAAGGGGTTTGCAATCACTTATAGAGAGGGGAAGATGCCACAAATTTCAAATAGACTTAGGAACTCCACCCGATCGGATTTCTTTTGGGAACCTATGCAAAGATAACACTTTAAGTGGAGTCTCCCAATTACTTTTTAAAAAATTTAAAAAAATTATCAGAAAAATTTGGAAAACTCAATTAAGGAGCGTATCTTCCCGAGTTTGGGAGTTTATCCCTATAACAATCGGACACTCAACCCATT
>CAZKJP010000084.1:0-11965 GCA_964553075.1 uncultured Sangeribacter sp.
CAATCGATGGAACCGGAATCCATTATTCTATCCATTGAACTATGGGTGCGTCCGATTAAAATTGCCAGTGTCGCGTGAGTTACCAGCAATTTTCAGATGCAAAGATAATCAATTTTATTTAGCCAGCCAAATTAAGAGACCATTTCATGGACGTTAGAATAGAGGAGGGATGGAAAAAAGCATTGGCCCCGGAGTTCGAGAAACCATATTTCAGGGATCTCGCCGAACGTGTCCGTGCTCTGTATTCAGACCCCACGAAATATAACCATCCGGCACCCGGCCAGATCTTCGCAGCTTTCGATGCCTCCCCTTTCGAGGAGACTAAGGTAGTCATTCTCGGCCAGGATCCTTACCACGGGGAAGGGCAAGCCAATGGATTGGCCTTTTCTGTTAATCCGGGAATACAGTTACCCCCTTCCCTAAAGAATATCTATGCTGAGATTCAAAGTGAATATGGCACGACGCCACAAACGGGAGACCTCTCAGGATGGGCGCGTCAGGGGGTATTGCTGCTTAACTCCACTTTGACGGTCAGCCACGGATTAGCACGCTCACATGCCGGATTCGGTTGGGAGGAATTCACCAATGCCGCTGTCAAGGCGTTGGCCGAGCAAAGGGAAGGTATCGTTTATCTTCTATGGGGATCAGATGCGGCCAAAAAGAGCGCGTTCATACCCAAGGATAAGAACTTAGTGCTCACAGCCCCCCATCCTTCTCCTCTTTCCGCTTACCGTGGATTCTTCGGGTGCGGACACTTCAAAGCTGCCAATGATTATCTGACCGCCCATTCTCAAACTCCCATCGACTGGACACTCCAAAATAAGTGATAAGTAATAAGTTATAGTGAATAAGTGATAGTTAATATGTACACTCTACAAGAAAGATTGGACAAGGCTGCCGAAATGCGCCGCAATGGTTATAATTGCGCATCGGCTGTTTTCCTCTGTTTTGAAGACTTAACAAATATGAGCCATGATGAGGCTGTAAAGGTAACAAATGCGTTAGGTACCGGTATCGGCAAGACCCGCGAACTTTGCGGAGCTGCTGTAGCTATGGCCATGCTCTGCGGCTTCAAGTTCCCGGCCGATCCGGCTGACAAAGGGAAGGCTGCGGATTTGGCCAATAAGCTTCTGAGAATCTTCTCTGAATCAAACGCCGGATGCTGGCGTTGCGCCCAGCTGAAAGACCGTCAGTTGCAACCTGACGGTTGCGCCCGCAGCTGTAATGACTTGGTAGCCCAATGTGTAAGTATAGCATTTAACAATCTGGTCGAAAACCAATCCGGAGAATAATAAACTCTGCTGATGGAGAGAAAACAGTTGCTAAAAAAGGGTATTTTAGGGATCCTCCTTCTAATTTCAGGATCCTCTTCTGCATTTGCGGAGACTCCAGGGAAGGAGAACGCCCAGAAAATCATAGATTCCTCTTACCGTACCCTTAAAGTATCCAATCCGGATAACTTTATGGCTCCTCCTATCATACGGTTAGGATCCGAGGATGCGGTTCGCATTAATTTCGACCAATTGGCATACGATCGCGAGGAATTGGCAGCAACCCTGATTCATTGCAATGCCGATTGGACTCCATCTCCATTACAGGATACGGAGTTTCTGGACAGTTTCAACTTTGAGGATATAGAGGATTACAGTTTCTCTTCTAATACTTTCCAGCATTTCGTAAATTACCAACTCGATATCCCTTCCGAGCATCTTGCTCCTCTCCTATCAGGAAACTATCTTCTCAAAGTTTTCCGCCGCAATGATCCGGAGGATGTGGTACTTCAGGCGCGGTTCAAAGTCGTAGAACCCCTTTCGGGGATCGACGCGAAGGTCACGACCCGCACAGATCGTGGTTCCGACAATAACTGGCAACAACTCGAGCTCAACGTTGACCTCAAACAGATGAAGGTCTCGAATCCTTACTCGGATCTCTTTATCAAAATAACCCAGAACAGCGATCCCGAATCTGTCCGAACTCTAAGGACACCACTCCGGGTCGAGGGACAGCATCTAATCTATGCTCATCAGCCTGATCTGATTTTTCCGGCTCTCAATGAGTTCAGACGCTTTGAGACCGTGCGGGCTACTTATCCCGGAATGCATGTAGACTCAGTGCGTTTTCATAACAACCGTTATCACGCCTACCTCACTACGGATGCTGACCGCTCGGAAAGGGAATATCTATACGACCGTACCCAAAACGGACGCTTTCTGATTAGGGAATATAATTCTACCGAATCGGATTTAGCGGCTGACTACATCGATGTTCATTTCTCTTTGGATTTTCCCGAACTGATAGGAGCCGATATCTATGTCCAAGGAGAGTTCACAAACTATCTATTGGATGATTCCAATCGTATGGAATATGACCGTGATACGGGGCTTTATCGCCTCACCATGCCCCTGAAACAGGGCAGCTACAATTACCGTTATACGGCAGCCAAACGGGATAAGGATGGGAACCCATCCGATTTGGATCCCCATCCCGAGGTGGTTGAAGGGAATCATTATGAGACCCGCAATGAATACCTTGTCGAAGTCTGGTATCGACCTCCGGGTGCAAGGGCTGACCGCTTAATTGGGACCTCTACCATCTATTCCAATTAACTACCTCTCCCCTACTCAAAGTTCCTTATAATATTGTTCCTATTTTATTAAAGTACATAATATATGCTTCAAATAGAAGACACTCTCATATCTCTTGATTTATTAGACCATTATTTCGTATGCGACCTTGATACATGCTTGGGAGAATGTTGTGTAGAAGGAGACGCAGGCGCACCACTCACACCGGAGGAGGCCGAAGCCTTAGAGCCTTTGGCTCGGGAGATAGCCCCTGAACTCAGTCCGGCTGCCCAACGGGTATTGAAAGAACAAGGAGCATCCTATACCGATCCCGACGGAGACCTCGTAACGTCCATAGTCGATGGCCGGGATTGCATATTCACCACCTACGCACCGGGAGGGAAATGCCTTTGCGCTTTAGAGAAAGCAAGACGCGAAGGAAGACCCGGTTTCTTCAAGCCTATCTCCTGTTCACTCTATCCGGTGCGATTGAAGGATTACGCGGGCTTTACTGCCGTAAACCTTCACCACTGGAAAATCTGCAAATGCGCCGAGGTCCTCGGACGGGCAAAAGGGATACGGGCTTATCAGTTCCTAAAGGAACCTCTGATTCGCCGTTTCGGACAGGATTGGTATGACCAGCTCTGTATCGCTGCCGATCATTTTCTAAAATCAAAGTAACTCTATTCCTTATCCCCTTAGTCAATAACCTCTTCATTCCATCATCAAAGTAGCTGGGATATTTGGAGGTTTCAGTATTGTTTGGTATCTTTGCCAAGAAATCAACACTCAACAAGTTTTGGATACAGATCCTTTGCCATCTATGGCGGCAATTTTCGCCGCCGTCCCATCAGATTTAGTCATTTTCCATGCCCCCGCCATAGGCTGGATTTCCTGGAGCTTCATTGTGGCTATCGCTTTAGTGTGCCTTTGTATCTCCGCTTTCGTATCCGGAAGTGAAATAGCTTTCTTCGGATTGGATGCTAAACAGACCGAAGAACTCGAGGAATCTACAACCCCGCAGGGTATGCGCGCATGGCAACTTATAAAGCGACCTGAGCGACTTTTAGCTACAATCCTTATAGCCAACAATCTGGTTAACATTACGATGGTAGTTATGCTCACTTTCGCAATCAATGCGACGGTCACTTTTGTCAGCTCCGGTTTGAGTTTCCTAATTCAGACAGTCCTGCTAACCTTCCTATTGCTCCTCTTCGGTGAAATACTACCTAAGCTGGTAGCCCGCAACTCTACAATGCGATGGATTCTGGCCTCCTCACATGGGGTTATGATTCTGGAGAAAATCCTTGGGCCTTTAGCAGCCGTCATGGAAAGATCTTCAAGCGTAGTCCGTCGTTTTGTAAGTCATAGGGCTGACACGGTCACGACCGATGAGCTCGAAAAAGCCCTTGAGATCTCAGATATGAAGGAGGGTCAGGACAAGGAGATGCTGGAAGGGATATTGGCTTTCGGTGATAAGGAAGCCTCCGAAATCATGATCTCCCGCGTAGATGTGACAGATATTGAATTGCACTCCTCTTTCGGAGAGGTAATGGATACTATACTTGAATCCGGATACAGCCGTATACCGGTTTACGACACCTCCCAGGATTCCATCCGCGGCATTCTCTATTCAAAAGACCTATTGCCATATATCGGTAAAAGGGACGATTCATTCCGCTGGCAGACCTTGATACGAGAGGCATATTTTGTCCCGGAGACGCGCCGCATTGATGACCTTCTTGAAGATTTCCGCCGTAAAAAGATTCATATCGCTGTGGTCATAGATGAATATGGCGGAACATTAGGTATCGTAACCTTGGAGGATGTGATAGAGGAGATCGTAGGTGAGATAGACGATGAATATGACGATCGGAAATCGATGTATCGCAAACTTGATGCCGACACTTATATCTTCGATGCCAAAGTTCCTATCGGTGAATTCTGCAAGGATGTAGGTATCGAGGAGGAGAGCCTGGGAGACATAGGAGATGCTGAGACCTTGGCGGGACTCATGTTAGAGATCAAAGGGGACTTCCCCGAACGCAAGGAGTCTTTTGTAAGAGGCCAATGCCGCTTCTTGGTCCTGGACATGGAGCGCCATCGCATAACCAAGATCCGCGTATCCATAGACCGTTCCCTACCTGCCGACACCGACTCGGATCAATGATTATCTCAATAGTCCTATAATCTACTAAGACTTCCTACTATGGATTGGAAAGACCAACTTGGAGCACTGCTCAACTCCGGCGAGCTGCCGGAAGGCCCCGATACCCCTGCTTCCCCGGAAAGTAACCCGGAGACTGAGAAAAAGAAACTACCTGGCCTGAACGTGGTATTCGAACGGAAAGGCCGCGGTGGGAAAAGTGCTACCATAATTGAAGGGTTCGGGAATCAGACTGATAAGGAGATCGCCGACCTGGCAGCCCGTCTGAAGAGTCGTCTCGGTATAGGCGGGTCAGCACGGGGAGGAGAGATTCTGCTCCAGGGAGATCAGCGTTCCCCGCGACTGAAGGAACTATTGAACGCCGAAGGATATAAAACTAAAGGAATATGAACATAGGACCATACCCTCAACTGACCCTTCACCGCGCATCAGCCGGTTCCGGTAAGACTTACGCCCTTACCAAAATTTTCCTACGTCTGTTCCTTTCCATCTCTTCCAAGGGTAAACGCCGTCTGCGTACAATCCCTGAACTAAACGACTCTCTCTCCCATATCTTAGCCATAACCTTTACCAATAAGGCTACCGCCGAAATGAAACAACGTATCATCTCGGCTCTGGCCAATATTGCTGACTACGAACCCGGGGTATCAGAGGAGACTCCTGACTATTTCACAGATTTTATTGAGGAATTCCATACCACACCGACCAAACTTAAGGAGCAGGCTCATAAAGGGCTGGAGATTTTGCTCAATAACTTCTCCGATTTCAAGGTTTCGACTATCGACTCTTTCTTCCAGTCAGTTCTGCGTACTTTCGCCTACGAGACCAACCTGAGGGATAACTACGGGGTGGAGATCGAAACCGACTACATTAATCATTTGGCTATAGATACTATGATGGAGCAGATTGATAGGGCTCAGGATTCCGATGATGACGTGAAATTCTGGTTCAGTCTGCTGATGGATGAATACCGTATGAACGGCAACGCGTGGAATGTTTTCCAGAAACAGGAGTCCAATGGTATTTATTCGAATCTGAAATCAGCCTTGAGGAAATTTGAGCTGGAAGATTACAAAGAGGCGCGCGAAGGTCTCGATAAGGTCAGCTCAAAGGAATTGCGGGATACCTATACCATAATGGAGAAGAAGGTAGCTGACGGTAAGGCAGAACTGGCAAAGAAAGCGAAGGAGACGGCGCAACGTATTCTGGAGGTAGCGGCTAAGGGGGGATTCTCGGAGGAAGACTTAGCTGCCAACCTCAAAAAATGGTGTCCCCAAATAATTAACGACTCTTTCCCGGAGTCCATACCGGCCCGTACCGGCTCTTTCCTCTCTTCTAAGTTGAAATCCAAAAACAAAGGATTCGAGGCTGACAATGTAGCCTTGGATGCTTTGTTATGGCAGCAGGTAAAGGAATATCTTGACTATGGACAGACCTGGAGTATATATAGGGTGCTGTTCCCATATCTGGCTCTTATGAATACCGGACGTCAGTATATCTCCGATATGATGACCGACAATAATGCCATTGTCCTTGCCGAAACCAACTCCTTACTGAGGAAAGTCATCTCGGATGATGATACTCCCTTTATTTATGAACGTTTAGGTTCACGCCTTAACCATCTGCTGATAGATGAGTTTCAGGATACATCGGGATTACAGTGGGAGAACCTGCGGCCCTTGATTGGGAATGCCTTAGGTTACGCCTACGACAGTCTGCTTATCGGTGATGCCAAACAGAGTATATACCGTTTCCGTAACGCCAATCCGGAGATCATAATGAAAACGGTGCCCCAAGATTTCCCGGCTCCGACCGTCAGAGGTGAATCAACGGAGGAGAACACCAATTACCGGTCTGACGAGCATATCGTGCAATTCAACAACCTTATGTTCTCGCGTTTGCCCGGGATATTGGATGCTCGGCCTAAGAACACGAATCCTCAGTTCTTCAGAGACCTATACGCCACGGCGGTTCAACAGACAAAAAGGGGCATTGGACGTGGATATGTCAGAATTGAATATATCTCTTCAGGTGCAAAAGAGGATGAGATAGAATCGGTAGAAACTGAACCGGGGGACTCCTATTCCCAGCTTGGAGAATTGATCACTTCCATGCTCTCACGCGGATACCGTCAGCGCGACATCGCTATTCTTGTAAGGACTAAGGATCAGGCACGAAAAGCAATAGATGCCCTGATCGATTACAATACCAACAACGGGAACGACCAGACTCCTATAAACTTCGTCAGCGAAGAGTCCCTATCTATTTCCTCTTCAAAGAGCGTTGATACTATAATCAACTGCTTGAAGAATATAGCCTCCGCGGCATCCCTGAAGTCTGACCTGAAGAATGGCGGGAATCTCGCGCAAGATGAGGCTCCCAAGTATGTTGATTGGCAGAAAATAGCTGCCGAACTCTCTTTCTTTGTTTGTACCAATCCTGATATGTCTCCAGATCAGCAGATCGAGGCCTTTTTTGCCCAACCGGAGCATACTGATGAACTGGGTAATATGGTACGGGGTATGCAATCTACAGCATTGCCGGCTTTAGTGGAGGCCCTTGCGAAAGCCTTCGTGCATGACTCAATCCTGCATAAGGAGACTCCTTTCTTAGCTGCTTTTCAGGATGCTGTACTCGATTATTCCTCCTCCCATATATCCGATATTGGATCTTTCCTCAACTGGTGGGAAATCCGGGGTAAGAATCTCTCGATTGCATCCCCGGCAGATACCGAGGCTGTACAGGTCATGACGGTTCATAAGTCGAAGGGAATCGAATTCAAATGCGTTATCATTCCGGAATGTGACTGGGCCACAAAATCCATGGTAAAGCAAAAAGACAGGCAGGAATGGAAATGGGTAAGACCGGAGATTGAGCTTCCTGAGGGAGCCGTGCTCCCCGACCTGATACCGGTGTTGCTCAACAGTGACCTCGAAGATACCCCTCATTATGGGGATTACCTTGAATATTGCCGCGCTATAATAATGGACTCGCTGAATGCCCTCTATGTGGCTTTCACACGCGCTGTCAATGAGCTTTATATCTACCTACCTGAAAAGAAGGAAACAAAAAAGGTTTCCAAAAAGAAAAATGAGGAAACGGATTCGACAGTTTCCGAACTTAAAGAACGCTTAGGACATATTCTGCCCGACATCCTTTTGGATTTCAAACAAAATGACTCAGTACCGTCCGGATATGACCCTGAGCTCTTCCCGGATCCGGATGAAATCAAAGTATCCCCGGAAGGTGTCATCGAATATGGTTTGCCTCTGAGAGCCGAGGAGGTCCAAGGATTAATTGCCAAAGAAAAGAACAAGGAGAACCTTTCCCGGAAAATCACAGAGATTATTGATGATTATCCTATAAATACCTCCCTCAGCTTCTTGAAATATAAGGAAGAGGCAACAGGCTTATATGCCAATACCCAGATCTTGCGACCTTCCGAAGAGGGAAACTCCCCGAAAGAGGAAACGAAGGAGCAACCCAATGAGGTGGACAAGGAGGATGATTGGTATGAGGAGGATAACAATCCCCGTTCGGAAGGCAATCTGTTACATTCTGTCATGCAGGCTATGGAAACGGAAAAGGATCTCGAACAGGCTCTTCTTTTAATGAAAAGCACCGGGTATATTCCCTTTAGCAAGGTACCTGAGTACCGGGAACGCATCCAGGCCGGTCTTGACTTCATACGTCCATTAGGATGGTTTGATAAGGGCCTGAAAGTTCTCAACGAACGCCCCATACTGACTGCCGGCGAATTACAGACTCGACCAGACCGAATCATAGTCAATCCTAAGACCAACGAAGCGGTGATTATTGACTATAAATTCGGTGACAAGGCTGTAAGGATTAACAAAGATGGCTCCTATACTGTGCCTCGGAAACATATAAACCAAGTTGCCGGGTATGTCAGCCGCCTGCGCAAGACCGGTCTCTATTCCAAAGTCTCAGGCTTTCTATGGTACGTTCCCTTTGGAATTGTCCATGAAGTAAAAGGCTTCAAGCCAAGCCGGATAAAGAAATAGCCCCCGTCTTTTACGGAGGCTTAAAGGTCATAACCCCATATCACATAAGTGAGGTTGTCAGGCGTATGCTACGGTCAGTAGATAATCTTCCGAATACCAGCTGCATAGCGTAAGACTTATTTCCATATCGCCATGGTTTGCCATGGCGATTCCTTTTTTCTTGGAGTTCGAATCAGGCAATGAGATGATATGAATATCATTCCTGAAATCAAGTCCCGGAGTCAGCATGGCCTTATATACGGCCTCCTTGATAGTCCATGCCAGGATATTGGACGCCAGATCTTCTTTGCCGATCATACTTAATTCAGCTTCATTCAGGAATCTTTCCCTGACCCTTAAGACCTGCTCACGATCTCTCTTCTCAGCATCAATACCTAAGGCCTGGCCGCTTACAAAACCATCCCCTAACGGGGCCTCAGCAGGTGGAAGCGAGGCGATAGCCATAAGATGACCGGTATGTGTCACGGATATGCGACGTTGCGGCTCATCTTCTAAGAAAGGAGCCCCGCTTGGATAATGCCCGATTGTTCTCCATCCGTCTTCGGAGTGTTCGGCATATAGCTGCAATGCCATAGCTTTCCATAGCTTAGCACTTTTATCTTCTCCTCCGCTTATTTCTGCCACTTCGATTCCATGTGGCAATTTATGGCTCCAATATATGAACTCCGTTTCCATAAGTCTTTCAAGTAAAACTCAACCGGTTAAAAAATCAATTGGAAACGGGTCTGGAGCGTAAACAGGCTCTTCGAAGAGGCAACAGCTCCGTCAAGGTTTTCGTAATTACTCGACGGAAGATGCGTCCAGCCTCCACGGAGCCTGACTGTCATATATATGTTGATGAAATAGTTGAATACCGCTGCTGTTTCCAAGATCTTCTGGCTTCCACCTATTTTATGATACCCCATATCCGTATAGTCGAATGTAAGTATTCCTTCCAAGCTCTTGGGACGCGGTACATTCAGACCTGCCACACCGTTCGAGAAACTGTAATTGTCCCCAATCAATATTCCGCGCAGATTCACGTAGAAACCTTGGCCACGGAAGAAATTCTGGTCATACAGCCGGTTTACCCGAGTGTAGTAATATTGGGTCTCAAAGGCCATTCTCTTATGGGCCAGAAGTAAATCCGGTGTCACTTCCCAACGGTTCCGCGCATCTTCCACTTCCTCACTTAATGCGGTTACGTTATGGACCTTGGTCGGGAAGGGTATGGTGAAACTGAAATACTTGTTGTAATCCCCATCATTATCCGTGTAAGTCGAATGTGGAGTCTCAAACAATGCCGAGAAGCCTACCTGTCCGATCAGTTCGTTAGCATCGGTATAGGGATGCCATGCGGTGCGGCATTTCATGCCGAAGCTTTGCTTGCGCACCTTGCCTGCGGTTTGGCCAAAGAGATTGGCTATCACATCATCCGGGGTGTAGATGGAGGTAGATACCATAGCTTGCGGTCCGCAATGGACGTAGGCGATGCCTACTCGTTGCGGAAGGTTGAAGGCAGTTTCGCAACTGGCTCCAACCATTGTAGGTTTCTCAAAAGCTGCTGATGAGTTCTGATAACCGTATTGATGCACAAAATGCCCTCCCCGGATATAGTTATGCTCATCAAGGTTATATTGGAGATAGATGTCGCGGGCCTTCACTTTATTTTCCGCGAACCCCACTAAAATACGGAATTTCCAGGCCCCATATTTACCATCTGCGCCTAACCTTATCTCAGGTAGTGCCACTCCGGTAGCGAATTCATCGCGCATGTTGCCGAAATAAGTAGCTGCGTCCATGTGAAGCACTCCTATCGGATGGGCCTCGAATTTTTCCTCCGCCTTAATCTCCGACGGCATTAGAGCGAGTCCTAATAGCAGACTCGCCCAAGAGATTCTTTTCATTCTGTAGGTCAATTAATTTCTCCCCCTATTCACTATTCACTATTCACTATTACTTATTCCTTAAAGGTCGCTTAGCCTGTCTGCTCTTTTTGTCAGGTTACCGGCCGCATCGATATAAAAGTATGCCGGCATGACCGTTACGTTATAATCTATCGCGCTTTGGGCGCTTCCTGAAGGATCATTTACTGTTATCCATGGAAGGTTACCTGCGGCTTCTCTCCATCCGTACTGGTCGGCATCATACGATACCTGATAGATCCGGATACCGCCTCTCTTATATCGATCCATCAGCTCTTTGTTGCGAGCCGGAGCTTCAGGATCGGTCAGCGGTGAGAAAACAAGTATTACCGGCTCCCCTTTTCCGACAACGTCTGATAACTGGCGTAACTTACCTGTCTCATCGTTCAAAGCCAAGTGAGGCATAGCGATTTCCTCAGCTCTTATCTCTGTATGAATACCCTTCTCACGGTTTTTCTCACGCATAGCCTTTACCGCGAAAGCCTCCAGCATTGCTGTATGGGGATCATCGGGACGGACCTGCTTGAAGCCGGTAGCTACCGCGGCCAAATACCGGTAATCTTCCGAGCCGCTTATATCGTAAAGAGGTGTCCCGTCGGCCATAGTCTTGGTCAATATATGGTAACTGACTATCGAGCCGGGAGAGGGTTGCATGTACTCAGCATAGACCCGGCGCTTGAAGGCGGCTGTGGAATCCGGCGACACAAGGGCTGCCCCGAAACGGGCGAAATCATTCTCAAATTTGGAAAGGTTGGCGGCATTCTCGGATCCGCTCAAGGTATAGATATGGCCGAAACCTTTGATATCGGTCTCTATTCCGATCTTCTCTACTGAATCCACCGGGAAGTAGACATAGCGGTCGTCAAGCCGCAGACGATAAACTTCCGGCGAGGCGGGACTGGGGCATTTCATTCTGAAACGACCATCCTTGCTTAGATGAACTGAGTCCACAGCATACCATTCACCATGAAAACCTGGTTTCTCCATTACTATGGTCTCTCCGTCTCCTCCCATTACCAGTCCGGACACCTCAAACTTAGGACTCCCCCCGCAAGCAGCTGCGCCTAATAGGAGAAAGGCTCCTACCCCGGGCATTATATTTTGTTTTCTTATATTCTTCATACGACAAAATTAAGTTCTTTTCACTGATTTTGGAAATAACAAGGATAAAAAAGCATTATTTAATGCCCATAAAGAGAACGCAGACCTAAAAACCATGGATTTAGGCATGAAATTTGAGGATTTTTCACTAACTTCCCGAGTTTGGGAGTTTATCCCTATAACAATCGGACACTCAACCCATTA